>CAMAQN010000012.1 GCA_945860535.1 Auritidibacter sp. Marseille-P8566 | reverse complement strand
GCGGTTTGGGGACAAAGCGATGACACCAGAATCCGAGAGCTTTCCCCGGAAAAGATTGTTCGTGACGATCTGGAGTTTTTCTGGCGACACCTGCCGGAGTCATATCGAGCAACCGGCACCGAACCCTTTGGTGACGCTTATGTCTCGCTGCTCGCCGATGCGATTGTGCCGTTTGTGCTCGAGCGCTACTCGGTTGAACACTCCATTGACCGCACCGCTGTAATGGGTGCGAGCATGGGTGGATTGATTTCGATGTATGCAGTTGGGCAAAGACCAGATGTATTTGGAACCGCAATCTGCTTCTCAACCCACTGGGTATTTGGCGAGGATCGAATGGTCAACGGCTTGGTGGCGCAGCTACCTGAACCCGGAAAACACAGGGTCTGGACCGACAGCGGGACCATTGAGGTAGATCAGTACTACCCGCCATTTCACAAACTTGCAGAGCAGAAGCTAATTGAAAAGGGCTATGTCCCAGGAGATCAGCTAGTTACAAGCATCTACCCAAACACCGGTCACCACGAGAGTTACTGGGCTAGAAGGGTGGCAGATGCTCTGAACTGGTGGTTACGCTCTGGCCCCCGGACATAAACCGAATCACATCCTGATCGACCATCACATCAGCCATAGTTATCGCTCTGGTGAGATACAGACCTTCTAGCGCGCGCACTCTCGAGAGCGCGACATAGGTTTGGCCAGGGGAAAACGCACCGCGACCCATGTCAATCTGCACCTCGTCGTAGGTTTGGCCTTGAGACTTGTGGATTGTGACCGCCCAAGCCAACCTCAGCGGGATTTGCTTGAACTCAGCCAAGGTAATCGGGACCAGGGTTTCTTTGAGCTTGCCAGAAGCTTCATCGAACTCTTCCTCGACTTCGTAGCGAATCTTTTCCCAGGTCGCAGGGCCAACATCAAACTGCTCGCCATCGACATCCACCACCACAATGCCTGACTTCGGCAAATCAACCACGTGGCCGATGGTGCCATTGACCCAGCGCTTGATGGTGCCGCCGGTCGGTGCCTTCATCATCGAGGAGTCATCGTTTTTGATAAACATCACCTGAGCACCGATCTTGAGCTGCAGATCGGTCTCTGCCGGTAGCGTGCGGCCGAAGATCTTGGCCGCATCATCGGTGTAGCTGGCGCGGAAGTTCTTTGGTTCCAAGGCGATCAGGCTCATGCGTTGCGCGTTTACCTGGTTAACGGTTGCGTTGATGGTGGCTAGCTTTATGACATCGGGGTGCGGCGGGAACCTATTTCCGGCCTGGTTTATGCGATTGAGCATCTCCTGAGTGACTGAACCATCTCGAATCGCATTGAGAATCTCTTTGAACTCGGCATCTGATTGCCTAAAGATCTCACCTAGCTCAAAACGCTCAAGATCGGAGTTTCTCCAGACGTGGGCATCGAAGAACCAACCGGATTGGTAGTTCTCGGCCATGTATGCCCGCTCACTTGGGTCCTGAGGGGGCACTGGAGCCAATTGGTAGGGATCACCGAACATCACCAGTTGAGCGCCACCAAATGGCACACTGCGCTTTCCACGGGCAATTCGCAAGGCTCGGTCAATCGCGTCCATCATGTCGGCCGAGACCATGGACACCTCGTCGATGACCAACATGTCCAAGGCCTTCAGCACATCCCTGGTGCGGCGATTGAGGTGCTTACCGATGTCAACCTCACCCAAGACCCCAAACGGGAAGGTGAAAAGCGAGTGAATGGTCACGCCACCAACGTTTAGGGCCGCAACCCCGGTTGGCGCACAAACCGCGAAGCGCTTCTCAGAATTGGCAGTTAGGTGAGAAAGCAGAGTTGATTTACCGGTGCCGGCGCGGCCGGTAACAAAAACGTGGGCATCGGTTTGCTCGATGTATTCAAATAGCGACTGCTGTTCGCCGGATAGCTCAATAATCATCGGCGTTTGTCCTGTCGCTTTGCTCGCTCTTCGAGCATCTTGTTGTAATCCTCAACATCTTGGTTGCCACCGCGGTCAGATGCTCGATCTAGCCTGCGACGTTCGCGAACATCGCTCTGTGACCACTGGTAGACAACCACAAGGGTAATTATCAAAGTTGGAATCTCTCCCACGCCCCAGGCAAATGCGCCACCAATTGCTTGATCCGCTAGCGGATCATCGCCCCAGGTTCGACCCATCGAACCAAACCAGTCGGCTAGCAAAAGACTCTTTTCGTTCATAAGTCCTAAGCCAAAGAAGGCGTGGAAGGCCATGGTGCCAATCAAAAGCATCAGCTTCACCGGGAAGGGTGGCTTGTGGGGCTGTGGGTCGACCCCCATTAGCGACTGCACAAACAAGTAGCCGGTAATCAAAAAGTGCACGATCATCCACTGGTGCCCCAGGTGCTGCTCGGTAGCCCACCTAAACAGCGGCGTGTAGTAGAACATCACCAGCGACAGCGCGAAGTTGAGTCCTGCGAATACCGGGTGGGAGATCAACCAAGCGTAGGGAGTGTGAACCGCCCAGAGTGCCCACTCCCGCAACCCCTTAGAGCCATCAGTTCTAGGTGCTTGCGCCCTTGAAAGCAAGGTGACTGGGGCACCTGGAACCAATAGCACCGGAATCAGCATGCTCAGGATCATGTGACCGACCATGTGAACCGAGAACAGGTACTCCTGATAAGCATTTGGCGCTCCGTTGGTGACATAAAGAAGCACCAACATACCTGCGACCCACGACAGGGTTCTTGACACCGGCCACTTATCGCCTCGGCTGTGAAGGATTCGAACCCCGTTCAAATAAAGCGCGATGGCCAAAAGCGAAACCGTCAGCCACAGAATGTCGAAATCCCAGACCGTAACCCAGGACAATTCGGTTAGTTCCGGTGGCAGCAGGTCACCGGTCAGAATCTGAGCCGGTTTTAGCGCTTCAAACTGCTTTGGGTTTATTGGCGGAGCGGTTCTGGCAAGCGCGGTCGCAAGGCCAAGTGCTACGCCCATGATCGCAACCTCGACACCTACGATTCGAGTAAAACTCTTGGATCCAGTTTCAATGCTGCGAATCAAGCGAAGCCTGTGCCAAACACCAAAGAGACCAAGCAAAACCAAGATGGCGGCCTTTGCCAGCAGCAGCAGTCCGTAGTTGGTTAGCAGGTCCGAGGGCTGATACAGCCTTATGAAACCGCCGGTTAGTCCCGAGACTGCGACCAAGATAAAGGCGAAGAGTGCAAGCGTTGAATACCGCTTGACCAGTACCAAGCGCTTTTGGGAATCGTCGAAGTAGATCGAATACAGCGCAACCAAGCCACCAACCCAAACCGATATGCCCACTAAGTGCATAAGCATCGAGTTCACCGCCACCGCGTGACCGATGTCGCTAGAGGCGTGACCTGATTCGGCAAGCGGGTATAGCCCCGCCATGGCGATAGCGGCGTTGACCGAGATCATCCGACCGGAGGGAAACATGATGGTGCTCAGGCTTGCGACAAATGCGAAGCCTAGGTTCCAGGCCAAAAGAACGCCGAGTTCGATCTCGCTGGCGAATAGCCACAGCCCCTGGGAGAACTCCGGTCCATAGCTGATGGTGATGCCAGCGGCCGAGAGGTAGGTCATTACAAAGTAGATTGCCGCGGAAAGTAGCCAAATGGCTGCGGACCATGAAGCTAGCGGCTGAAGCCTGCGCTGCTGCTCTGGATTAGCTGCGAAGGCGGAGAAGACCAAAGTGCCAATGGTGATGGCCATGCTGAAGTTCATGATCAGCTTCACTATCGGCGTGCCCCAACGAACTACGGCACCTGGGTCCGTGAATTGACCAGGCAGAGCGCTCTGGGTTAGGACAACCGCAATCAACACTGTTATTACAGCGGTTAGGGAGGCTGCGGCAAGAACTTGCAAAGATCTGCGGGCAATACTGAATGATTTATCGCTCACCTGACAACCCTAAACCTTGAGAATAGGAAAGCGGCGCCGGGTAAACCCGAGCGCCGCTTTCGAAGGTTTTTGCTAATTACTTAACTGCAGCCTTTAGCTTGCTACCTGCAGATACCTTTACGGTGTTTGCGGCAGCGATCTGGATGGTTGCACCAGTCTGAGGGTTGCGACCAGCGCGTGCTGCACGGCGGCCCTTGTCAACGCTTAGGTAACCAGGAATGGTGACCTTGTCACCCTTCTTGATGGATGCACCAATGGTCTCAAACATTGCGTCGATAACGCGGCCTACGGCTGCCTGAGACTCACCAGTGTGCTTTGCAACTGCTGCTACGAGCTCGCTCTTGTTCATAATGTCCTCCTGGACGTTGTGGGACAGGATTGTCGGATTCAACCTAATGCCCTAAATCCCTTGTGATTGCTTATGTCTCGGCGTGTTGCATGCCGGCAACTAGCGACTTTTCCGCGAAAACTCGGGGAATTGGCCATTCGAATCATGCTCCAGGACAACTCAACCCCTGAAAAGAGATGTCTTCCCCGCCCTGCGAAAGTTCCAAACCAACAGGGCAGAAGCACTAAACCCGCCCTCAAAAGGCAACTGGGCCTTGGGGCGGGTCTAGTTAGAAACTAATTACCAGCTGGACTTGGTGATACCAGGTAGCTCACCCTTGTGAGCCATGTCACGGAAGCGAACACGGCTGATTCCAAACTTGGAAAGCACACCACGTGGGCGACCGTCAACTAGGTCACGGCTGCGAACGCGCACTGGGCTTGCGTCCTTTGGCAGCTTCTGCAGACCCAAACGGGCTGCTTCCTTCTGCTCAGCGGTGGAAGTTGGGTCAACCAAAGCCTTCTTTAGAGCTAGACGCTGTTCTGCGTAGCGCTCAACGATTACTTTGCGCTGCTCGTTCTTAGCGATCTTCGACTTCTTAGCCATTTTTAGCGCTCCTCGCGGAATTCAACGTGCTTGCGCACTACTGGGTCGTACTTCTTCAGAACGATACGGTCTGGGTCGTTGCGACGGTTCTTCTTGGTCACGTAAGTGAAACCAGTGCCGGCGGTTGACTTCAGCTTGATGATTGGACGGATGTCCTTGTCCTTAGCCATCTGTATCTTCCTAGATCTTCTCGCCGCGAGCTAGTAGCTCAGCGATTACGGACTCGATGCCACGAACATCAATTACCTTGATGCCGCGTGCAGAAACGTTCAGGGTCACCTTGCGTCCCATGGATGCGACAAAGTAGGTCTTCTTCTGGATGTTCGGGTCAAAGCGACGCTTGGTCTTGTTCTGAGCGTGCGAAACCTTGTGACCGAACTGTGGACCAGTTTCAGTGACCTGGCAGTAGGCTGCCATTTCTCCTCCTAGGGGCGTGTTTACCCGAAGCTTATGTTGGGGTTTGTCAGGACCTAAGCCCGTACAACCCCCCAAGTTTAGGAGAAACGGGGGCTAGAAAGCAAGTCTTGATTTACAAAAATCAATCCGCCAAGCCACATTCAGCACAAATCCCAAAAAGTTCGATGCTGTGACTGACGTCTTTGAAGCCGTGGGATAGGGCAAGTTGGGCAGCTGCCGCCTCAAATCCAGCCAATTCAAATTCCACAGCTTTGCCGCATTCCCGGCAAATCAAGTGGTGGTGATGGTCGGTTCCGCAGTTGCGGTATTTGTTTTCGCCGTCTGAAGCTGCCAATGAGTCGGCTTCTCCGAGCGCAACCAGATCCGTCAGCGCTCGATAAACAGTGGTGAGTCCGATCTTCTGGCCCTGCTGGGCTAAAGCCTGGTAGAGCTCCTGTGCGGAAACAAAGCCTGAGGCCGAAGCAAGTGCTTCTCTAACCGCGGTTTTCTGCCAAGTTGAGCGCTTCTGGATCATTTGGTCACCGCCAACTTCTTGCCAACAGCCTCAACTAAGCGAGCGATTAGGTAAATCGTGAACGAAATCGTTGTTACATAGGGGCTAATTGGCAGCGAGGAACCAAGCGCCAGCAATATGCCACCTAGCATGCTTACCGCGGCGATCACCACGCTCAAAATTGGCACCCAGAGCTGGCTACTGCTCAATCGGAGCGCTGCAGCGGCAGGAGTTACCAATAGCGCCAACACCAAAAGCGCTCCAACCACCTGAACCGCGGCCGCAACCGCAAGCCCGAGCAGCATCACAAAACCAATGCCGAGCGCTTTCACTGGCACGCCTCTAGCCATTGCTACCTCGGGATCGAGCGATGCAAAGCTCAATGGTCTCCAAATAATCAGCATCGAGACCACAACCAATCCCGCAATGCCAACCATCGCAAATAGCTTTGGGTCGTCAACCGCAACGATTTGGCCGGTTAGCAAACCGAACTTATTCGCCGCCCTACCCGGATAGAGCGATAGCGCAAGGATGCCAAGACCGAGGCCGAAGGGCATCAGAACCGCGACTATGGAGTTGCGATCTTTGGCTCGATCGCCCAAAAAGGCGATGATGCCAGCGGCAATCAGTGAACCGAAGATGGAACCAAACACCACATCAAAACCAATTAGCAGGGCGATTGCCGCTCCAGCAAAGGAAAGCTCTGCGATGCCGTGAACGGCAAAGGAGAGCTCACGGTTCATAACAAAAACCCCAACCAGGCCGCCGATCAGCGCAAGCAATGCTCCGGCAATCAAAGAGTTGGTGACCAGCGGCAACAGCCTGTCGTAGTCCGAGAAGTTGATGATGTCGGAAAAATCCATTACAACCACTCCTCTACCTCGTGGTGGTCGTGATCGTGGGCGCCAAGCACGACAACGCGGCCCTGGTTTCTAACCACGTCGATCTCGGTGCCGTAGAGCTCACTTAGGACATCGGACTGCAGCACCTCATCGGCGGTGCCGATCGAATAGCGGCCCTGAGCTAGGTAGAGCACTCGGTCCACAAAGTCGATGATTGGGTTCACATCGTGGGTGACAAACAAAACCGCAGCGCTAAATCGCTCGCTCTGCTGGTGAATCAGCTCGCTCACCACCTGCTGGTGGTGCAGGTCCAGTGCACTCAGCGGCTCATCGGCCAGAATCAGCTTCGGGTGTGAAATCACAGCCTGGGCAACCCTGACGCGTTGGATCTCGCCACCGGAGAGTTCACCAATTGGGGTTTGGGCCAGGTGAGCGGCATCAACCTGAGCTAATGCCTCAAGGGCTAAAGCCTTTTTCTTGGTTGATGGCAAAGGTAATCCGAAGCTGTGTCCATCGAGACCAAATCGCACGGCGTCCACCACCTTCAGTGGTAAACCTGTGTCAATGACACGTTGCTGGGGGACATAGCCAATCTGGGTATTGCCGTGCCTGGAGGATTTACCGAAGAACTCAATCGAGCCGGAACTGAGTGCCTGCTGGCCCAAGATGCTCTTGAGGAGCATCGACTTTCCCGAACCGTTTGCCCCAATTACCGCAACGAACTCACCGGGCTGGATCTCTAAATTCAGGTCGTGCCAAAGCACCCGCTGGTCAAATGCCAGCGAGGCGTTTCTAACCTGAAGCAGTGCCACTAGTAAACGGCCTCTTGAACCTGGTCTAATACCTGGTTCATCCAGTCGAAGTAGTTCATGCCAGCTTCTGGAATCAGCTCGCTGAGCTGCACAACTGGAACACCCTCGGCTTCGGCAAGCTTTCTTAGCCTTTGAGAAACCTGGTCCTCGACCTGAGCGTTCGTGATCAAAATTGCAACCAGGTTGTTCTTGATCAGAGTCTCGGTTTTAGCGAGCGCCGCAGGCGGTGCCTCGGTCTCCTCCTCGATGGCATCCGCAAGAGCTTCCGGGGTTAGGTTCTCAAAGCCAGCGTGCTCCAAAAGCAGGTTTCCAACGCCTTCGGTGGCAACAACCCCAAGTCCTAGCGAGTGGCCGGCAAGGCCCTCTAAGCGAACCTTTAGGTTGTCTAGCTCGACCTTGAAGGTGTCAAAGTTCTGATTCACATCGGTAAACGACTCAGGTCTGATATCAGTCAGCGCAGCCACGAAGTTCTGTGAAAACTCACCTACCGCATCAAAGTCATACCAAACGTGCTCGTTGTCGTGAGTGTGGGCGTGGGTCTCGCTCTCACCGGTCGACTCAGCTTCAGGGACGGCCATTTGAACGATCTTTACGCTGTCAGAAGCCTGAATCATGGTGGTCATGAAGTCGTCATAGCCACCGCCGTTCATGACAATCAGCTCTGCGTCATTTACCGCCAGCTGGTCGCGAGCGGAAGCTTCATAGGAGTGCGGGTCTTGCATTGGGTCATCCAAGATCACGGTGACCTCTACCCAGTCGCCACCGAGCTGCTTGGCGATATCTCCCCAAACGTTGGTGGTGGCTAAAACCTTCACAACACCGGTCGGACCGGTTCTAGTGATCTCGGGAGAGGATGAACTGCCATTGGTGGCTCCGGGGTTGAAAATGCCCGGTGCAACCACGAAAACGGCCAAGAGTCCAGCCACTGCGGCGGCGGTGATGCCAAAGATCCATTTCTTCATGCTTCGACAATACGCTTATTGAAAATGAATGTCAATTGCAATTAGTCGAGGAGAAGTGCTGGTTCCTCGATAACGCTTGCTACGTCCTGAACAAACCTGGATGCGACGTCGCCATCCACTACGCGGTGGTCGAAGGTAGCTCCGATGGTGGTTACCTGGCGGATCACAATCTCATCCTCGACAACCCAAGGCTTCTTGCGAATCGAACCGAGGGCCACAATTCCCACCTCGCCCGGGTTCAAGATCGGCGTGCCGGTGTCAACACCAAAGACACCGATGTTTGTGATGGTGATGGTGCCATCTCGCATGTCCTCAGGGGTGGTTTTACCGTCTCGAGCTGTTGCTGCCAGCTGCTCGAGGGCCTGAGCCAGCTCAATCATGCTCATGTTGTCGGCGTCTTTGATGTTTGGAACCATCAAGCCTCGAGGGGTAGCTGCAGCAATACCTAAGTTGACGAAGTTGTGAACGATGATTTCCTCATCGGTCCAGGTCGAGTTCACCATGCGGTTGCGTCGAACCGCCCAGATAATGGCCTTGGCCATAATCAATAGCGGAGTCACCTTGATGCCCGCAAAATCAACCGAGTTCTTGAGGCGTTTGACGTATTCCATGGTTCTGGTGGCGTCAACGTCCACGAAGATGCTCACGTGAGGGGCGGTAAATGCGCTCTTCACCATGGCACTTGCGATCGCCTTGCGAACACCCTTGACCGGGATGCGCTCTTCGCGCTCCGAAGGTGCCTGCGGGGTAGTGAGGTTCTTGAATACTGAGGCCTGGGATGCCGAGCCAACTACATCTTCGCGAGTGATCTCGCCGTGAACGCCGGTACCTGTGACATTCGCTAGCTCAACGCCTAATTCCTTGGCAAGCTTGCGGATTGGCGGCTTTGCCATCACGCTATCGCTGCCTGCCATTGACCTGACCATTGAGACTGGAATCGCTGTGGTTACTGGCGAAACAGCTGCGATGGCCCTGCGGCGGCGGGACTTTGAATCTCCGGCATCGCCATAACCGACCAGGGTCGGAAGCTTGTACTCGGCACCGGTGTCGGATTCTTTCTCTGTAGCTCCAGCAGGTGCATCAGGCTCGCTCAGGGTAGGGATTGGGCTGGAACCCAGGACCCTGACGGCAATAATCGGGTTACCAACCTCAACCGTCTCGCCCTCCTGGGCGAAAAGTTCGGTCACTTCACCGGCAAATGGGCAGGGAAGCTCAACGATTGACTTGGCGGTCTCAATCTCGCAGATGGTCTGGTTCACGGTTACGTGGTCGCCAACCGCAACCTTCCAGGAGACGATCTCGGCCTCAGTTAGACCTTCACCAACATCTGGCAGTGGGAACTTCGCGATGCTCATCATGCCTCCTAGTAAGCCAAAGACCTGTCGACGGCCTCCAGAATGCGGTCAGCATCTGGCAAATAAGCCTCTTCCAGCTTGGCTGGCGGATACGGGGTGTTAAAACCACCAACTCGCAATACCGGTGCCTCTAGCGAATAGAAGCAGTTCTCGGCGATGCGGGCAGCGATTTCGCTGGAAATGCTGACGTTGGTCGGAGCCTCATGAACCATCACTACGCGACCGGTCTTGTTTGCGGAGGCAAAAAGGGTTGGGTAATCAATTGGCGAGAGCGATCTGAGGTCGATGACCTCGATGTTGATTCCCTCTTCGGCCCCAAGCTCTGCTGCCTGAAGCGCGGTGGTGACCATCGGGCCATAGGCCAACAGCGTCACATCGGTGCCTTCGCGCATCAACCTTGCCGAGTGCAGCGGCATTGGCGGAATATCTAGGTTTACCGGGCCTTTTTGCCAGTAGCGGCGCTTTGGCTCGAAGATAATCACCGGGTCCGGGCTCTTGATTGCCTCTTGAATCATCCAGTAGGCATCGTTTGGGTTGGACGGGGTAACGATTCTCAAGCCTGGGGTGTGGGCAAAGTAAGCCTCTGGGCTTTCGGAGTGGTGCTCAACCGCTCCAATGCCGCCGCCGTAAGGAATGCGAATCACGACCGGCATCTGCAAAAAGCCCTCAGAACGTGAAGTCAGCTTTGCCAGCTGGGTGGTGATCTGGTTGAAAGCTGGAAAAACAAAACCATCAAACTGAATCTCAGTCACCGGGCGATAGCCACGCATCGCCAAGCCAATCGCAGTTCCAACGATTCCAGATTCGGCAATTGGAGTGTTGAAGACTCTGGACTCGCCGAATTCCTTGTGTAGGCCTTCGGTGACGCGGAATACACCACCGAGCTGGGCGACGTCTTCTCCGAACATCAAGACCTTTGGGTCTTCCTGCATGGCTTTTTGCAAACCGGCATTTAGTGCCTTTGCAATCGCCATCTCCTTATAGCTACTCATGCGCACCCATGGATTCCTCATAGGCCTTTAGCCAGGCGCGCTGCTGAACGATGTCCGGGTGTGACTCTGAGTAAACAAAGTCAAAGATGTTCTCAAGTGGCGGGGTCGTGAGCGCAAAAGTCTGCTCGCGGATATCAGCCGCTAGCTCGTCTCCGGCCTGCTTTACGTCTTCAAAGAACGAGTCCTCGACTCCTTGGCGGCGCAGGAAGGTCTCAAAGCGCGCGATTGGATCACGGGCCTTCCAGTATTCGACCTCGGACTCATCGCGGTACTTGGATGGGTCATCGCTGGTGGTGTGGGCACCAATTCGGTAGGTCAAAGCCTCGATCAGGTATGGACCGGCTCCTTCGCGGGCCTCGTCCATGTGGACCTTGGTGGCGGCGTAGCAAGCCAAAACATCGTTTCCATCTACTCGCATGCCCGGGACTCCGAAGCCAGAACCACGCATGTAGAGCGGGACCTTGGTTACCTGCTCAACCGGGGAGGAGATCGCCCACTGGTTGTTCTGCACGAAGAAAACAATTGGCGCCTCGTAAACAGCGGCAAACAATAGCGATTCTGAAACATCACCCTCAGCGGTTGCACCGTCTCCGAAGTAGGAAATAACTGCTAGATCGGAATCTTTGTCCCCGGTACCCACTCGGCCATCGAACTTCACGCCCATGGCATACCCAACCGCGTGCAATACCTGAGCACCCAGCACGATCGAGTACAGGTGATACCTGGTTTCCTCAGGGTTCCAACCACCGTGGTTCACACCGCGCATCATCTTGAGGATCGACATCAGCTCAACACCGTGCGTAATCGCTACACCGTGTTCGCGATAGGAAGGGAAAATGTGGTCGTTTGGTCCAACTGCGTAGCCAGAACCAATCTGAGCACCCTCTTGGCCAATCGCTGGAACCCAGAGTCCAAGCTGGCCCTGGCGCTGCAGTGCGATTGCTTCGATGTCAAAGCGACGGATGCGAGCCATGTCTCGATAAAAAGTTTTTAGCTGGTCTTCGCCCAGTGAATCAATGATTTCCCCATACCTGGCGTACTGTGCCGGCACGCCGTAGGTGCCGTCCGGTGCAAGCAACTGCATCATCGGAGTGGAATTGTCTGGGGTCACAGAACCTAATTTAGCCCGATACTGCGAGAATTGAACAATGTTGCGCTTTCTAATTAGCACCATTGTCAATGCTGTTGGTCTCTGGGCCGCCACCTTGGTGGTCCCACAAGTCAAACTCACCCCCTATGGCGGGGATGGGCTTTGGGAGACAATCGGGTCATTCGTGGTTATCGGAGCAATCTTTGGCTTGGTAAACGCCATCATCGCTCCGGTGATCAAGGTGTTGGCCTTCCCGCTCTACATCCTGACCTTTGGGTTGATTGCATTTGTGATCAATGGAGCCCTACTTTTGATGGTGGCTTGGTTCTCCACTCTGCTCGGTGCAAATGTCTTCTCAATCGAAGGCTTCACCGCAGAAGGCCTGTCAATTGCATCTCTTGGCTGGGCGATCCTGGCAGCGATTGTGATGTCGATCGCAAGCTTCCTGACCCGCACGGTGCTAAGGGTTCTAAAGATCAAGTGATTTGAATACCCCCTTTGCCCTGTAAGTAGGGCAAAATGGGCTGGTGAGCAAACTTTCGGTTCAACCACTTTCTCCGCTTGATGGCCGCTACCGCAGCCAGGTCGGAGACCTCGGCAATTACCTAAGTGAGGCCGGCCTCAACCGTGCCAGAATCCAAGTCGAAATCGAATGGTTGATCTGGCTTGCCGAAAAGGACTTGCTGGGCACCAACTCCTCACTGAGCGCTGCTGAGAAGACCCAGCTGCGCGCACTAGCCGAGAACTTTAGTGATTCCGATGTTGAGGCAATTGCCAAGATTGAGGCCACCACAAGACACGATGTCAAAGCAATCGAATACTTCATTCGCGATGCGCTTGAGAGCATGGGCCGACTAGACCTTGCAGAGCTTGTCCACTTCGCTTGCACTTCGGAGGACATCAACAACCTCTCCTACGCACTAACCGTCAAAGAAGCCCTCAATAACGTCTGGCTTCCAAGAGCAATAAAGCTAGTGAGCAAGCTCGAGGGAATTGCCCAGGATCTCAGCGCCGTGCCTATGCTTTCCAGAACCCACGGTCAGCCAGCCACCCCAACCACCATGGGTAAAGAGATTGCGGTTTTTGTCTACAGAGCGGCTCGCCAGCTGAATCGAATCTCCGACCAGCAGTACCTGGGCAAATTCTCCGGAGCAACCGGAACCTTCGCCGCCCACGTGGCAGCAGAGCCAAAAGTTAACTGGCCAGCCGAGTCAAAGGCCTTTGTTGAGCACCTAGGTCTTATTTGGAACCCACTAACCACCCAGATCGAATCACACGACTGGCAGGCAGAGCTTTACTCGGCAGTGAGCCACTTCAACCGCATTCTGCACAACCTGGCAACGGATATCTGGACCTACATCTCGCTGAACTACTTCAAGCAGATTCCAGTTGCTGGCGCTACCGGGTCCTCGACCATGCCTCACAAGGTGAACCCGATTCGCTTCGAGAACGCCGAGGCCAACCTGGAACTGGCCAACGCAATCTTGGAATCGCTGGCTCAAACCCTCGTAACCTCAAGATTGCAACGCGATCTAACCGACTCAAGCGCTCAGCGCAACATTGGTGTTGGATTTGGTCACTCACTTTTGGCAATCGACAACCTAACCCGCGGCCTAGACGAACTAGCAATCAACGAGTCGGTGCTGTTGGCAGATCTTTTGGACAACTGGGAAGTTTTGGGCGAGGCGATTCAGACCGCAATCAGGGCCGATGTTGCCAGGGGGCTTTCGAAGATTTCTGACCCTTATGCGCTACTCAAGGAGCTAACCCGAGGCAAGCGCATTTCTGAAGCCGATTTATTGGTGTTTATTGACGGTTTGGACATTCCATCTGAGACCAAGGACCGCCTAAAAGCGCTAAAGCCAAATACCTACGTGGGTTTGGCTATTGAGCTAACTGAATACCTGAAGTAATTAGCGTAGTTTTGGGCGATTTGGGTCCTGGTCGTCTGGCTTAAAGCTCAGATCCAGCGTGGCAACGATGACGATTACCACAATGAAGGTCACTAGTCCCCAAACAATGCCGGTCTCAACGAACCTCGTGCCGAAGTAGACCAGGATTCCGGTAAATAGCCCGGCCACGATGGACACGGTCATATAGGTTTTTAGGTTTGTAAAACGCTTCACCTCTAAAGCCTACTTGCCCTTAGGTGAGGCGGCGGCAATTCCCCAGTGCACACCATCCAGCGCAAGGTATGCACCAAAGAATCCAACTGCGCTAACGGCATCAAGCTCAACGCCAAGGAATAGGGCTCCCAGTACAAGAGCAAAGATTGAGCTCAGAAGGTGATCCCTGCCAGCCAGAGCCTTAAAGCCAAACCTGCGAGCTTGGTAAAGGCCAAACGCTCCGGAAATCAAGCCCCAGGTGGCGGTGAGGGCCAAAAAGGCCTCTAGAAGGCCCTGCCCGGACTGGGCCGCAAGGAAGGCAAATATTCCAATCAGGGTGGCAAGGGTGGCCATTGGAAGTTCCTGCAGCGCACCCTCGGTCTTTCGGCCAAAGGCCAATGCCACAGAGCTAAGCCCAACAATCAAGCCATAGACGGCAAGGGTGTAGAGACCCACCTCGGGCGAGTGTGACTGGCTGAAGGTAATGAAGATTCCAGCGCCGAAACTTACGGCTGCTTTTATAGCTGGTTGGATTCGCACAGCCCTAGCTTGGCATATTCACGAAGCGGGAGTACTGACCGTGGAATGCGACCACAACGGTTCCAGTAGGTCCGTTTCGCTGCTTAGCCAAGATAAGGTCAGCTTCTCCGGCTCGAGGGTGATCCTTTTCGTAGATACCCTCGCGGTGCAAGAGCACTACGACGTCGGCATCCTGCTCCAAAGATCCAGACTCACGAAGGTGTGAAAGCTCGGGCTTTTTGTCTTTTGCCTGCTCCGCTTGACGGTTCAGCTGGCTAAGTGCAACTACCGGCAAACCAAGTTCCTTAGCCAAAAGCTTTAGAGCTCTTGAGAACTCAGAGACTTCCTGCTGACGAGACTCAACCTTTTTACCGCTAGACATCAGCTGGATGTAGTCGATAACGACGAGCTTTAGGTCAACCTGCTGAGCCAGACGGCGACACTTTGCTCGAATCTCGACCAGGGACATGTTTGGGCTGTCATCGATGTACAGCGGAGCATCGTTGATTCGGCCTCGGACTGCCGCTAGGCGGGTCCAATCGGCATCGGTAACGGTTCCCTTACGCATTGACTGCAGGTAGATAGAAGATTCAGCGCTCATCAAACGCATGGCGATTTCGGAACGACCCATTTCTAGGGAGAAGAAGATTGTGGCTTGGTTGTGCTTCACCGCTGCGTTTCTCGCAAGGTCAAGCGCAAAGGTCGACTTTCCCACCGCAGGCCTGGCAGCGACAATAATCAGCTGCCCCTTGTGCAAACCATGGGTGTAGGCGTCAAGATCGGTAAATCCAGTTGCAACACCGGTAAGTTCACCGCCACGCTTTTGGGCACCCTCGATTTCATGAATAGCAGCCTCTAGAGAGTCGCTAAGTGGAACGTAGTCCTCTCTCGAAGACTGGCTGGAAACCTTGTAAATCTCGGCCTGGGCTTGATTAACCAAGTCCTCAACCTCGCCCTGGCTTTCGTATCCCGCCTGAGCGATGCGAGTGCCGGCCTCAATTAGGCGGCGAAGAATTGCTTTGTCGGCCACGATTTTGGCGTAGTAGCCGGCGTTAGCAGCGGTTGGAACGTAGCCGGTTAGCGAGTGCAAGTAGTCTGCGCCGCCTGCTTTGACAAGGTTTCCCTGCTTATTCAGCTCATCCGTCACAGCGATTACGTCGGTTGGTTCGCCGCGACCAAACAGGTTCAGAACGGCGTTGAAGATTAGTTCGTGCTTCGGTGCATAGAAGTCGACGCCAGAAACGGCCTCAAAGACCTCGGCTACCGCCTCTTGGCTTAGCAACATGCCGCCGAGGGTGGATTGTTCAGCATCTAGGTTGTGCGGAGCTACCCTCGGATCGGCCGACGGGACCGGTGCCAACATAGACATATAAACCTCCAGATTTACCTAAGACTTGTATAGCTTGTGGCACCGACAATTAAGATTCAAACCACGCTGTGGATAACTGTGGATAACTCTGTGGAAACACGCCGAACATTACTGTGGAAAACTCGGTGTTGCCTGTGGATAACTGTTGATAACTTTTCTAAAGCCCTTTGTTTATAAAGGGTCAACCTGTGCACAATTTAAAGTGGAAAACTCTAAACCTCAACCTAAAGGTTGTGGATAACCATAGGTTTTTTGTGTAAAAAATGAAAACGGCCCGGGGTTACCGGGCCGTTTCGTTAATCTTTTGGTTACTTTGCGGCAACTACCTGTAGCTTCACATTTGCAACTAGGTCGCTAGTGACACGAACAGTGGCCTCGTACTCACCCACGGTGGAGATCTTCGAGGAGATCTCAACCTTGCGCTTGTCGATAGCACCGATGCCTAGGGCAACAACTGCGTCTACAACGTCCTGGGTCTTGACCGCACCGAAGATGCGACCGTTAGCGCCAGCCTTGACGTTGATGCGAATTGCCTTCTCTTCGAGCTTGGTCTTAATGGCCTTTGCCTCTTCAACAGAAGCAAACTCGCGAGCCTCGCGAGCAGCGCGGATCTGAGTGATCTGCTTCTCGCCGCCCTTGGTCCAAACAACTGCTAGGCCGTTTGGTAGTAGGAAGTTACGTGCGTAACCTGCCTTTACGTCTACAACATCGCCCGCGGAACCGAGTCCGGAGACCTCATTGGTCAAAATTAGCTTCGACATGGGGATTCTCCTTAGCGCCCAGCACCGGAGTATGGCAATAGTGCCATCTCGCGTGCATTCTTAATCGCGGTTGCGATCTTGCGCTGGTCCTGCACCGTTGCACCGGTGATACGACGAGCGCGGATCTTGCCGCGGTCGGATACGAACTTACGGAGGGTAGCGACGTCTTTGTAGTCGATAACCTCGATTTTGATGGTCTTGGCCGGGGCAAGTTTCGCGAACTTAGAGTTCATGCGAGCCTTGCGGCGGTCAGCTCCTTTTCCTGCCATTTTTTTCTCCTTGGAATTCTTTAGAACGGTGCTTCGTCAACTGCTGGGTCTGCTGGGTTGGCCCAAGCGTCGGCGCCAGATGCTGGAGCCTTGGTCTCACCCCATGGGGATTCGACTGCTGGAGCGCCACCTTCGCGAGCGCGGCGAGTGATGGATGCGGTTGCATAGCGCAGAGATGGACCGATTTCATCGATCTCAAGCTCGAGCGATGCACGAGCCTCTCCCTGAGCGCTCTGGTAAGCAGAAGGTGCCTTTAGGCGACCGGTAACAACAACACGGGATCCCTTAGTTAGGGACTGTGCAATGTTTTCTGCTGCCTCGCGCCAAGCGGTGCAACGAACCCATACGGTTTCGCCGTCAACCCATTCGTTGGTTGAGCGGTTTAGGGTGCGGGGAGTTGAGCCAACGCGGACAGATACAACTGCCACGCCGCCCTGGGTGTAGCGAAGCTCCGGGTCGTCGGCAAGATTGCCAACGATGGTAACGCTAACCTCGCCCGCCATTAGTTGCTCCTAGGACCCGATGGACGCTTGCCGCCTGGGCGACCGCCACGTGGAGCACGAGCTGGCTTGTCTTCCGGCACGAACTCAATTGGGTTGATGCTGAAAATCGCATCTTCTAGGCGCAGCACCTTGGTGCGAAGCACTGACTCAGAAATTCTTAGCAAGCGGTCAAATTCGCTGACTGCTGCTGGGCTCGAGGTTACGTTGACAACAACGTAAATGCCCTCTGAGTTTTTCTGAATTTGGTATGTCATTCGACGACGACCCCAAATATCAACCTTGTCCACGGTGCCACCATTGCTGGTGATCGCCAATAGGAATTTGTCGATAGTTGCGGTTACTGTGCGGTCGTCCAGCTGAGGGTCCAAAATGACCATCACCTCGTAGTTATGCATAGTTCACCCACCTCCTTCGGTCTAGAGCGGCCATGGTCTTTCCATGGCAGGAGGGTATTTGCATGTTCGCTCGTGAGAGCAACCTGAGAAGCCTACCTTTGTTGCCACCAGGTAAGCAAGCGTTTTTTGGCTTCTTCCTGGCCGATTTCACCCTCGTCTAGGCGAATTTCCAAAAGGAACGAGTAGGCCTCGCCGACTTCGCGTCCGGGCTTTAGATTCAAAATCTCCATGATTTGCGCACCGTCAAGCTCAGGACGCATGGACTCGAGCTCTTCCTGCTCGGCCAAAACTGCGATTCGCTGCTCGAGATCGTCGTAGGCGTGAGACAAGCGATCGGCCTTGCGCTGGTTTCTGGTGGTCACATCCGCGCGGGTAAGTGCGTGCAGCCTAAGTAGGTGCTGTTCGGAATCCCTGACGTAGCGACGAACCGCGCTATCGCTCCACTGCTGGTCGGAATAGCCAAAGAATCTCAGGTGCAATTCGACCAGCTTCGAAACTCCCTTGATGGTGTCATTGTCAAAGCGCAGCGCTGTCAAACGCTTCTTTGCAAGCTTTGCGCCCACTACATCGTGGTGGTGGAAGGAAACCGCTCCGCCGGTTTCAAGCTTTTTGGTCGCTGGCTTTCCGATATCGTGCAGTAGCGCCGCCAAACGAAGCACCAGGTCCTTGTTTAGGCCATAGTCCTTCTCGTAGTCGATTGCCTGCTGCACCACGGTCAAGGTGTGCTGGTAGACGTCTTTGTGGTGGTGGTGTTCGTCAAGCTCTAGGCGCAAAGCTGGCAATTCCGGTAAGACATGCTCTGCGATGCCGCTGTCAACTAGGGCCTCAAGACCTGGTCTTGGGTTGTCAGATAGCAATACCTTGGTTAGTTCGTCTCTTACTCGCTCTGCGGAGATAATTTCGATCCGCTGACTCATTTGGACCATCGCCTCAAAGGTTTCTGGCTCAATTTCAAATCCGAGTTGGGAGGTGAAGCGAGCGGCCCGCATCATGCGAAGTGGGTCATCTGAGAAGGAGACCTCGGGCTTTGAAGGCGTGCGCAAAGTTGCTCCAAGAAGGTCTTTGAGGCCCTGGTGGGGATCTACAAAAGTTCTAGAGGGAAGTCTGAGCGCCATCGCATTGACCGTGAAGTCTCGGCGGATCAGGTCGTCTTCAAGGTTGTCGCCAAATGCCACGGTGGGTTTGCGGGATTCTGGGTCATAAGAGTCGGCTCGATAGGTCGTGATTTCAACCTGCTCGCCATCAACTTGGGCTGCAATGGTGCCAAACTCGCGGCCAATGTCCCAGGTCGCCGATGCAATTGGCTTTAGGAGCTTGAGAATCTGGTCAGGGTTGGCACTTGTGGTGAAGTCCAAATCTGGGGCGACCCTGCCCAAAATGGCGTCCCTAACCGGCCCACCAACCAGCGCTAACTCAAAGCCGGCGGCCTCAAATAGCACGCCAAGGCGATCCAGCAGCGGATTTTGAGTGTTCTGCTGGAGATTCTTTAGGGCCTCGGCAACGGGTTGCATCACAACTAGCTTGCCATAGCCTGCAAGTAGAGTTGGGGCATGAAAATCATCCGGCCCTTCACCGTTTCTGAGGTGTCTGCTGGCGGCCTGGTGATTTCGGAGTCAAACCCTGGCTTGATAGCCCTAATTTCTCACCGCAATCGCGGTGGTGGCTTGGACTGGGTTATCCCAAAAGGCCACGTTGAACTGGGTGAAAACTATCTTCAGACCGCGGTTCGAGAGATTCGTGAAGAGACTGGAATCGAGTCCAAGGTCCTGGAGAAAATTGGCGAAATCAGCTACACCTTCAAAATCGGTCCAAAGCGAATCAAAAAGACCGTCCACCACTATCTACTGCAGCAAGTCGGCGGCCAACTAAACGCCCTAAATGACCCAACCGGCGAAGTTATTGACACGCAGTGGTTTGAAATTGGCAGACTTGAGGAAGTTTTAGCCCATGAGAATGAGCGCAAGATAGCCCAGCGAGCCTTGGAGATCCTGAATTGAAGCGGACCGTGACACTGTTGCTAGTGGCAATTGCCATGCTCTTTGGGCCGCTGGCACAAGCCAGCGATGTCTTCATCGTTCCCGGCAGCGAAATCAACCTGGTTGCGCGTGACGGTCGAATTCCAATCACGATCCAAAACGACGGTTCTGAGTCGGCAACCGTAATCGTTCACGGGGAGTCCTACTCTTTCCGACTTGAGGTTTTGAAGGGGAGCGAAATCACGATTCCTGCCGGCAGTAGCCAGCAGGCCGAAGTAGAAGTTCGCGCGGTAGCAAATGGCCCAGTGGAGCTTGAGATTTGGCTTGAGCAAAACGGGGTCGAGGTTGGCGAGCGTGAGCTAGTTCAAGTCAACGTGAATTACGACGTTGAGCTCTTTCTGCTGGTTAGCTTTGCCTTTGCGATGCTTGCCTTGATTCTGATCGGCAGCTATCGAACCGCGAGGAAACTTCGCCGGAGACGCAATGGCTGAGCAATCGGTCGCTAGAAGCTCGGTAATCATGGCGTCCGGCACCATCGTGTCGAGAATCTTGGGGTTTGTCAGGGCGGTTTTGATCGCAGCTGCAATTGGTGTCACCACCGATGCGGCTGACGCCTTTGGCGTCGCAAACCAGCTACCCAACAACGTTTACGCCATCATCGTCGGTGGTGTTTTGAATGCGGTTTTAGTTCCGCAGTTAGTTAGAGCTCGCAGCCAAGCCGATGGCGGTAAAGGCTATGTAGATCGCTTTGTGACCCTGGCAATAACGGTTTTCTTTATCGTGACGGTGGCCTTCACCATGGCCGCTCCACTATTGGTTCAGCTGTACACCTCTGGTTGGGATAAGGATCAGCTAGCGCTCGCTACTGCTTTTGCCTACTGGTGCCTGCCGCAGCTGTTCTTCTACGGTCTTTACTCAATCCTCGGTGAGGTACTGAATTCCAGAAGTGAGTTCGGGCCATTTATGTGGGCACCGGTTCTCAACAACGTGGTCTCAATCGCTGGCTTGGTTGCGTTCATCTTGATCTTTGGCTCTGACCCAGGCGGAGAGCGAGCCGTGAGCCTGTGGGGCGCTGATCAAGTTTCGCTGCTGGCCGGAAGTGCGACATTGGGTGTGGCCGCTCAAGCGCTGATTCTGTTTGCCAGCTGGAAGAAGATCGGGCTGTCCCTAAATCTGAACTTCAAATTCCGCGGTTTTGGACTGCGTCCCGCTCTGAAAGCCGCCTCTTGGTCTCTTGCGATGGTCTTGGTTACCCAAATTGGTGGTTTGGTGCAGACCGCTGTTGCTTCAACGGCAGTCGCCGGTCGTAATGAAGGTTTGGCAGTGGCTTCGGTCGCAGCTGCCGCCATTGCCTGGTTGATCTTTATGCTCCCACACTCGGTGGTAACGGTCTCAATCGCCACCGCCTACTTCACCCGAATGTCTCAGCACGCAGCGAATGACAAATTGGACGAGTTCGTAAAAGATCTCACCACTGGTTTGCGAGTGATTGCGCTGGTTAGCGTGATTTCGACCGCAACACTGATGATGCTTGCCTATTCGATTGCCCGCGTCTTTGTTGGTGAATACCCGGCAACCCTGGCTCTGGGCAACGTAATAGTTGCTTTGATGGTTGGTTTGGTGCCATTTAGCGTGGTCTACATGATTCAGCGCGCATTCTTCGCGCTGGAGGACACCAAATCGCCCTTTATCTTCACCACAATTCAGATCGCGATCCACATCACCGGATCGCTGACCCTGGGGGCCTTGGTCGAGAAGCAGTGGTTGGTGGTCTCAATTTCCATTCTTACCGCATGCTCGATCTTGGTTCAGGGCTTGGTTGGCTACCTCATGCTTCGAAAGCGAATCGGCGGCATGGGAGAGGCTTCTTTTATGAAGTCCCTGGCTGGTTTTGTTTTGGCAGCGATTCCCGCGGTTTCTGTGGGCTACGGTTTGATGGTGTGGCTCGGCGGCATTGCTTATGGAAGTTTCACGGTGTCAAACGTCTTCTCAGCGGTTATAACCAGTGTCCTGGTAGGCGGTGCGATGGTGGTTTGCTATCTCGCAACGCTATGGATTTTCAAAGTTCCGGAATTACGCGAGCTACAAAAGCAGTTGAAGGTTAGGTTTAGTAGAGGCTAATTCGCTGAAAAAGCGGGTAGATTGATAAAGATAGATAGTTATCTATCTAAGAGGAAACAGAGAAAACAATGCGCGAAGTAATCATCATCGGATCCGGCCCTGCCGGTTACACGGCTGCTATCTATGCGGCCAGAGCGCAGCTAAACCCGCTGGTAATTGCATCCAGCGTTGAGCCTGGTGGCGAATTGATGAAGACCACCGAGGTCGAGAACTACCCGGGCTTCCCTGAGGGGCTAATGGGTCCTGACCTAATGGCAAACTTCCAGGCGCAGGCTGAGCGCTTTGGTGCTGAGATTTTGTTTGATGATGTTATTGAGGTTGACCTAAAGGGCGATGTCAAGATCGTGAAGACCGGCATGGGGCAGACCTATGAGGCAAAGACCGTGATCATCTCGACCGGCGCTGCCTACCGCGAACTTGGGCTTCCGAACGAGAAGGCGCTTTCTGGCCATGGAGTCTCATGGTGTGCGACCTGCGATGGCTTCTTCTTCCGCGAGAAAACGATTGCTGTTGTTGGCGGCGGTGACTCTGCCATGGAAGAAGCAAACTTCCTTACGAAGTTCGCATCCAAGGTTTACGTAATCCACCGCAGAGACACCCTAAAGGCCTCCAAAATCATGCAGCAGCGCTCTTTTGACAACCCAAAGATCGAGTTCATCTGGAACGCAGGGGTTGCTGAGCTCAGGGGTGATGGCAAATTGGAAGCTGTTGTGCTGGAAGACACCCGAAATGGCGAGCGCACTGAGTTGGCCCTAGATGGCCTGTTTATCGCGATTGGAAATGACCCGAGGGTTTCTCTGGTTGAGAACCAGGTAGAGCTAACTGAAGACCGTTTCATCCGAGTTGATGGCCGCAGCTCAAAGACCACCCTGCCGGGTGTCTTTGCAGCTGGAGATGTCATTGACCCGACCTATCGCCAGGCCATTACCGCAGCCGGTTCGGGTTGTGTAGCAGCACTGGATGCCGAGCACTACCTAGCTAGTCACTAAGGAGTTTCACGTGAAACCAATCGACACCACCGTTGCAAGCTTTGAAAAGGACGTCCTCCAGTCCGAACTTCCGGTAATCGTTGACTTTTGGGCGGAGTGGTGCGGTCCATGCCGCATGATTGCTCCAATTCTGGAAGAAATGGCTGCCGAATATCACGACAAAATCAAGATCGTAAAGGTCAACGTCGATAACGAAGGTCAGCTGGCAATGGACTACAAGGTGACCGGCATTCCGCTAATAGGCGTATTCCACAAGGGTGAGATGGTGAAGCAGCTGGTTGGTGCAAGACCAAAGGCAGCCCTAGTCTCTGAGCTCAGCGAATACTTGGGATAACCCACTAAACATTCAGCCCTGAGGGGCTAATCGAAGTAAGCTAGTCCCTAAATCTCAGGGAGCTCTAATTGTCCAATACGCGCGCAGGCACTGTCACTAACTTTGACACCTGGAAGCATGCGTATGCGGCGCGCGCGGCAAACCTCTCGGTTTCTGAAGTAAGAGCCCTGTTTGCCGTGGTCTCAAGGCCTGAAGTTGTGTCCCTTGCGGGTGGCATGCCGGATGTATCTGCCCTAGATGGTGAGCTTATTGAGCAGGCGTTCCGATCCCTGATGTCCAACCGACGCAACTACGCCCTGCAATACGGCGGAGGCCAGGGTGACATAAGACTGCGCGAGCAAATTCAAGAAATCATGGCACTTGAAGGCATTCAAGGCTCGGTTGAGAATCTGATGATTACCACCGGTAGCCAGCACGCACTTGAACTATTGGCAGACCTATTCCTGGATCAGGGCGACGCTGTCTTGGTCGAAGCACCAAGCTACGTGGGTGCTGTTGGCATTTTCCGCCACAAAGAAGCTCACATCGAGCATGTCTTCACCGATGGGGACGGAATATCCCCAGAAGCCCTTGCTGAGGCGGCTGACCGCCTGATCGAGCAGGGTCGCAAGGTCAAACTTCTGTACTTAGTGCCAAACTTTGCCAACCCATCGGGCGTAACTCTCACCGCTGAGCGTCGTGCTCAGGTGTTGCAGGTTTGCTGCGAGCGTGGAATCTTGATTATTGAGGACAACCCTTACGGGTTGCTCTACTTCGACCAAAAACCACCGGAGGCGATGCGCGCGATGGACTCCGAAGGCGTGGTTTACCTAGGAAGCTTCTCCAAGATTCTTTCCCCTGGGCTCAGAGTGGGCTATGTCCTTGCTCCACCTGCGATTCGCGAGAAATTGATCTTGGCAAATGAATCCGCGATTCTCTCCCCTGCAACATTCGCTCAGATGATGGTTAGCGAGTATCTATCCCTGTCGGACTGGCAGGGTCAGATTGACACCTACCGCAAGCTTTACGCCACCAAGCGCGATGCCGCGCTCGAGGCTCTTGCTCAGTATTTGCCTCGGGTGCAGACCACTCGCCCCCAAGGTGGCTTCTTCCTGTGGTTAACCCTTCCTGAGGGCCTAAACAGCAAGGAAATGCTGCCACTGGCGGTAGAGGAGCTAGTTGCCTATACCCCCGGAACCGCCTTCTACGGCGACGGGCGTGGTGCCAACAACATCCGAATTTGCTTCAGCCACCCAACGGCCGAAAATGTGAAGGTCGGGATCAAGCGACTCTCGAACGTCGTGAATCCCCAGATAGACCGACTGGGTACTTTCTAAGCTAGGGACTAGGCCTGAGGCTTAGTCTTTGCCTTGAATTCGATCTGAGATTCTTCTCAGGTCCGCAATATTTCCAAACTCGATTATTAGCTGGCCCTTCTTGCGACCAAGCTGAATCTTCACGACGGTGTCCAAAGCGTTGCCAATTTCCTCGGCCATTTCTTTGAGCATGTCGGTCTTGCCGCCGGCAATTATTTTGCCTCGAGGTGGCTTTACTTTGACGTTAGAAACTAACTCTTCAAGGCTTCGTACCGAGAGTCCTTCGCGAACAGTTTTCTCTGCAAATGCAGTCATGGTCAATTCATCAGGCGCTCCCAAAAGAGCTCTGGCGTGACCGGCGGAAAGCACTCCAGCGGCAACTTTCGACTGAACCGTGAGTGGCAGTTTGAGTAGTCGCAAGGTGTTGGTGATTTGAGGTCTTGAGCGACCAAGCTTGTCGGCCAGCTGATCCTGGGTGGAGCCAAAGTCTTCAAGCAGCTGCTTGTAGGCAGATGCTTCTTCCAGTGGATTGAGGTTTGCACGGTGCAGGTTTTCCAAAAGTGCATCCCTGAGCATGTTCTCATCTGCGGTTTCGCGAACAATTGCAGGAATCTTGGTAAGGCCGGCTTCCTTCGAAGCCCTCAGGCGACGCTCACCCATAATCAACTCATAGCCTGAGCCCTTTGAGCGAACCACGATTGGCTGCAGCACGCCGAATTCCTTGATCGAGTGCACAAGCTCCGCAAATGCCTCAGCCTCAAAGACCGATCGTGGCTGCTGCGGGTTAGGAACGATCTGGTTTGGGTCGAGTTCCATAAACCGGGCACCTGGCACCTCAATTAGAGGGATGGCAGATGTGTTGGTGAAGAAGACATCAACTGCGTCTCGATCACCACCTGGAATCAGAGAGCCGATGCCTCTACCTAGTCCACCTTTGCGTTCTGGGCGCTTTTCTTCACTCATTTGACTACTCCTCGCTGAGCTAGTTCGATTGCCGCTTCCTGATAGGCCAGGGAGCCCGAATTCTTAGTGTCATAACTGATTGCCGTCTGCCCGAAGCTTGGAGCCTCAGAAAGCCTCACAGAGCGCGGAATAGTGGCATTTAGGGTCTGCTTCGGGAAATATTTGCGAACTTCCGCGGCCACGTCGGTAGAGAGGTTGGTTCGGTTGTCAAACATGGTCAGCAAGATCCCGCCAACGATTAGATCTGGGTTCAAATTTGCTCGAATACGTTCGATGTTTGCCATCAACTGGGTTACACCCTCAAGGGCGTAGTACTCGCACTGAATCGGAACCAGCACCTCTCCTGCGGCAACCAAGGCATTTACGGTCAAAAGACCCAGCGATGGAGGGGAGTCGATAAAGACAAAGTGAATCGGTTGGTCAAAGTCGACAAGAAACTGGTTCAGGCTATCCAAAAGGATGCGCTCACGATTCGGGACCGAAACCATGTCAATTTCAGCTCCGGCAAGGTTGATGGTTGCGGGTAGGCAGAACAGGTTGTGGTGTTCTGGGCTTTGCTTTACGGCATCGATCATTGGGACGCCCTGAACAAGGACCTCATAGCTACCGGTGACTGAGTTGTGGTGCTCTACGCCGAGAGCTGTTGATGCGTTGCCCTGTGGGTCCAGATCCACCACCAAAACTCCCAGGCCTTTGCGAGCGAGAGACGCGGCAAGGTTTACAGCAGATGTGGTTTTTCCCACCCCGCCCTTTTGGTTAGAAATAGTGATGATTCTGGTCTTTGAAGGTGGGGTCAGGGTCACTTCCGCAACACGTCGAGCGCGCTCGTTATTCTGCGTCATCTCCCGCAATAACGGGGTGTTTTGGATGTTTTCCATGCTCAATTATCTTCTGATGTTTCACGTGAAACATGTTCAAAGTTTGTTGTGTCTAATCCCTGCCAGCCGGTTGGTTCCTCAGAGGTTTCCTTGCGGTCGTTTGGGTAACCCAAACCCTCGCGAACAGTCGCTTGGGTTTCGGCAGTAGCCTCTGCGGGATGATTTAGCATTTGTCTCCAATCATTGCAGAATAATGCGAACCACAGTCGCGGTCTCTGGAGCTTTGCCCAAGCCGAGGGTCATAATCTCCGGTTCTCCGAAGCCAAGTCTTTGCAGTCTTGGTTTTGCCTCAGCGATCTCCACCGGAGCCCTCGAGCCCTTGAGGGCAAGAACTGTTTTCAGGTTGGAGCCTCTTGTGAGCGGAGTAAGGAGCTTGAGGAGCTTGTCCAGAGCTGCGACCGCACGGGCGGTAACGATATCAAAGTCAGTTCTCGACACTTCCTCGGCACGCGCGCGGATAACGTCGACGTTTTTGATACCAAGGTCGTTCACCACGGACACAAGCCAGTTTGCCCGTCGCTCCATTGGCTCGATGAGTGTGAAATGGGCATTCGGTTGAGCGATCGCCATCGGAATGCCCGGGAGCCCGGCACCAGAACCTACGTCCGCCACCAAAGAGCCATCTGGAACCAATTCGGATAGCAAAGCGCTATTGATCACATGACGTGACCAGATTTTTGGAAGTTCCCTCGGCCCCAAAAGCCCAAAGGTTTCGGAATCTGCAGCCAAACGCTGGGTGTAGGCCCTCGCCAAATCAATACCTGAGCCGAAGATAGCTTCCGCAGCGGCCGGTTCGTGCTCTATGTCGAGTTCGTCTGACATCTAAATCCTCCGATGTTTCACGTGAAACATTAAGGCTTGGATACGACGATGTGGCGATCCTTGCCCTGGCCCTCGGACTCCGAAACATAGCCGGCTTCGCTGACCATGTCGTGGACCAGCTTGCGGTCGTAAGAGCTCATTGGCTTTAGGTGTTGTGGCTTTTCAGACTCTTCTAGCTTCGCGATGGTGCGCTCAACCAGAGTCTCTAGCTGCTTGGTCTTTAAAGCACGAGAGCCGCCAATATCCAGAATCAAGCGGCTCATTGAACCGGTCTTGGCCTGAACGGCTAGACGGGTGATCTCCTGAAGTGCCTCAACCGTGGTTGGTTCGGAGATCTTGCCTAGGTTTGACTCACCCTCGCTGGTAACCGAGATGTAGACGCGGTCCTGACGGAATTCGATTTCAAGGTCACCGTCAAGATCTGCGGTGTCTAGAAACTCTTCGATGAAGT
The DNA here is from genome assembly GCA_945860535.1 of Auritidibacter sp. Marseille-P8566. GTDB lineage: Bacteria > Actinomycetota > Actinomycetes > Actinomycetales > Microbacteriaceae > Aquiluna. The sequence goes on along the minus strand of CAMAQN010000012.1, from coordinate 877 downwards.
CAGCGGCGATTTCGCCTTCCTGCTCCAGCTCTTGTTCTCTGCTCATTTATTTCTTCTTCTTCTTTGCACGATTTTTGCCAACCGGCTGTTGACGCTGCGTTGGCTGCTCAACTTCCGCCTCAGGAGTGGATTCCTCAAGTTTGATTTTTCCCTTTTTTACAAGGCGTGCCTCGCGCTCCTTGTGGGCAATAGACCCAGGAGTAGGCATGTTGCGAATGACCAAGAACTGCTGTCCCATGGTCCAGAAGTTTGAGATTAGCCAGTAGGTCATAACTCCGAGCGGGAAGCTCACACCCGAGATTAGGAACACGAAAGGTAATACGTAAAGCAAAATCTTCTGGGTCTGCATGAACTGGCTGTTCTGCACATCAGGGTTCTGGTTCTTGGTCATGATCTGCTTCTGGGTGATGAACTGCGAAGCGGTCATCGCGACGATCATGATTCCGGCAATAATCTTGACGTTGATCAGGTCTGAACCGAAGAAGGTGTCAGAAAGCTTTGCACCGAAGATCTCGGCCTGGGAGAAAGAGATTGCCATTTCCTGAGTTAGCAGGCCAACACCGGACTTGTTGTTTCCAGCATCGTTTAGAACAAAAAACAATCCGGTGAAGATTGGCATCTGAAGCAATAGCGGCAGGCAGGAAGACAGTGGGTTGGAACCGGTGCGCTTATAGAGGTCCATCTGCTCACGAGCCATACGCTCACGAGAATCGCGGTCGGTCTTACCCTTGTACTTGTCCTGGAGCTTCTTCAATTCTGGCTGAACCAACATCATGTTGCGCTGGCTCTTGATCTGCTTCACAAAGACCGGGATCAAAGCCGCTCGCACAACCAAAACTAGGCCGACGACGGCCAATACCCAAGAGATGCCTGAGGT
>CAMAQN010000011.1 GCA_945860535.1 Auritidibacter sp. Marseille-P8566 | reverse complement strand
GTCAAGTTTGCAGCAACGTCTAACACCCCTCCAAACGCCCTTGGCCAAGGTCGATTTGCTGCCGAGGACTTCAAAAGGGAAATCCAAGGGCTAGGGGAGCGTTTCGAAATCATCAGCGTTGATGGCGAGGATTACAGACACCGCGACTCATCTGCAGAGTCCCGCAACCTCTCTATAAAAGAGCTTCAGGATTGGATCGGATATCAACCTGACCCAACAGCCATGAAGTTCAGTGAGTTACTGACCCTGCTTGGGAAACTGCACCCGACAAAGTTCAGAAGGTTGATTTCTGATGTTGGGTCATTCGCGATTTACGATGTCTTCCAACTAGAGGACCAGCTTGCAGCGCTTCGTCTTGTGTCGCTAGTAGATCGGCTCTACGAGCAGCAGATTCCAATTCGAACCTCCGGAGATATATCAGCAACCGAGGTTTTCTCCAGCACCATGATTTCTGGCGGATATCGTAAGAAGTACCTCAGGGCCGTTTCCAGAATCGGAGCGCTCTGCGAGCTCTACTGATTCTGAAGTTTTCGGTAGTGCTTTGATCTTGATTGGGCTACAGCAGCTCCAATCGTCATAGAGATCACAGACCCCAGCAGCACAGCCAGCGTCGCCTCAGCCGCCAGCTCCGGATGATCCTCAAATGCGAGCTTGGCCATAAGCATCGAAACTGTAAAACCAACACCGGCTAGTGCCGACAGCGCTAGGAAGTCCATCGTCGCCAGTTCCAACCGAGCTTCCTTGCTTGCAATTGCGTTGGCAATTAGAGCAAAAAGTGTTATTCCGATGATCTTGCCTAGTGGTAGCGCTACTAGTACCCCTAGGAAAACGTTCGAGGTCTGATCTGAGAAATCAGGCAGCGAGATCGCAACGGCAAAAAATGCGAACAGCGGCAGCACTACTGAATTAGTCCATGGCTGCATTTTTGCAATAAGGCCATTGGCGTTGCGCGCGGGAATCAGAAGGCCCATTGCCACTCCGGCCACTGTTGGGTGAACTCCAGATTGCAGCACGAGGTACCAGAGCAACAAAAAGCTGACCACGCGGACCAGATTCATTGGCAAACGCTTGAATCGCTCAGCCAGGGCGTGAAGGGCTGCTGCGGCACAAGCAAGCAACAGCCAGCCGACCTGGAGGTCACTAGTGAAGAAGATCGCAATGAGCACTATCGCTATCAAGTCATCGAAAATTGCGAGGGCAAGCAGGAAGATGCGGGCTTGCTTAGGTAGCCCTCTGCCAAAGATTGCAAGCACACCCAGCGCAAAAGCGATATCTGTGGCGGTAGGGATTGGCCAGCCTCTAATTCCGTCGGTTCCCGTGTTTAGCTGGGCGAAAATGACCGCTGGGACGATTACTCCTCCGAGGGCAGCGACGATCGGCACCAAAGCTGTAGATGGCTTTGAAAGCACACCGCTTCGCAATTCGTACTTCAGTTCAAGACCTGCAACGAGGAAGAAGGTTGCAAGGAGTAAATCGCTAACCCAATGTTCGATGCTTAGGTTTAGGCCTAGCGATGCGATACCCAAGTCAAGGTTCTTGAAGTTGAGAAGCTGCTCACCCAGTGGTGAATTTGCAAGCACAAGACCGGCAATCGCAGCTGCCATCAGAACCAGTGCAGCAGAGCGTTCACTCTTCATTGGTCCTCCATCTTTTTACAAGCCCGTAACAAAACTACGCACAAAGTCGAAACCTCGCTTAGTCAGAATGTGCCAACGAGCTCATTTGATTGACCTCGTCTAACTTTACGAGAGGGTAAGACTATGGATCAGGGAAACACTGCTTTCGTCCTGTTTTCAGCTGCATTTGTTTTGTTGATGACACCGGGCTTGGCGTTCTTCTACGGAGGACTGGTAAAGGCTAAGAGCGTTGTCAGCATGATGATGCTGTCTTTCGGTTCGCTCGGCTTGGTGGCGGTGCTCTGGGTACTTTACGGCTACGCGATTACCTTTGCTGACATCGACGATGCGGGCTGGGTTGGTATCCCTCACATTATTGGAATTGACACCAACGCAATCGGCCTCACAGCTCAGGTTGCCGAGGCGGCAGCCCCTGTTGGTGCATTCCCTGAGCTTGCTTTTGTTTCTTTCCAGGCCACATTCGCCATCATCACAGTTGCCCTAATCTCAGGTGCGGTCGCTGACCGAGCGAAGTTCGGTGCCTGGATGGTCTTTGCAGGTTTGTGGGCAACCTTGGTTTACTTCCCGGTTGCTGGCTGGGTGTTCAACTTCATTCCTTCAGATCAGGGTGGTTGGATCGTCGACAAGCTAGGTGCAATTGACTTTGCAGGAGGCACGGCAGTCCACATCAATGCCGGTGCAGCAGCACTGGCTCTCGCGATTGTGCTTGGAAAACGTTTTGGCTTCTCCAAGGGAATCATGCAACCCCACAATGTTCCCTTGACTCTTATCGGTGCCGCTTTGCTTTGGTTTGGTTGGTTTGGCTTTAACTCTGGAAGCCAACTTGCGGCAGATGGAGTTGCCGCTGTTGCATTTATCAACACCATCGCTGCACCTGCTGCGGCAATGTTGGGTTGGATCTCAGTTGAGAAGATCAAACATGGCAAGGGCACAAGCATCGGAGCCGCTTCTGGAGTCGTTGCTGGTTTGGTTGCCATCACACCGGCTTGCGCTTCAATAGATCCAATCTGGGCTATTGCGTTGGGAGCGGTTTCGGGAGCGGTCTGTGCGCTGGCCATTGACCTGAAGTTCAGCTTAGGTTTTGACGACTCGCTAGATGTGGTCGGAATTCACCTTGCGGGAGGACTGCTCGGAACCCTTTGGATCGGTATTTTCGGCAATGGTGTTGGTCTAGCTTTCGGCTACGGCTGGGAGCAGCTGGGAATCCAGGCCATTGGTTCGATTGCGGTTCTGGTCTACAGCTTCGTAGTGGCACTTGTAATTGGTTACGCAATCGAAAAGACCATTGGCTTCCGAGTTAGAGCAGAGGATGAGATCGCCGGCATCGACAACGTGGTTCACGGCGAATATGCCTACAGCTTCGGATCGGACAAGGGTTAGTCAAGCTGTTTTAGCGTTCTAGGGCAGAGCTAGGACTTGGAAACGAAGTTGCGAGGATTTCACACTGCGTGGGATTTTGTGTCATAATTTCCTAGTTCTGTTCACAGAGCGTGCGGATGTAGCGCAGTTGGTAGCGCACAACCTTGCCAAGGTTGGGGTCGCGAGTTCGAGTCTCGTCATCCGCTCTCTAGCACCTAAGTACAGACGGTGAAGTGGCCGAGAGGCGAGGCAGCGGCCTGCAAAGCCGTGTACACGGGTTCGAATCCCGTCTTCACCTCTCAGCAACAACCCGGGCGATTGGCGCAGTGGTAGCGCGCTTCCCTGACACGGAAGAGGTCACTGGTTCGAACCCAGTATCGCCCACCAATTCTTTTGGCATTCCCTCTTTGTTTACGCTTAATTCACTGGGAATGCTTACTTTCTCGGCATGAAGACTAGATCCCTGAAAATACTTACCATCGTTGCAGCGCTAGCGCTGACTTTCGGAGTGGCGCAGGCCCCTTCGCAGGCGAACACCTTTGCCTCCCCAGCTGCCCCAGAAGTTCTTGATGTCGTTCCAGCCGTTGGAGGAGTCAAGGTTTCTTGGAAGCCAGTTACCGCATTACCAAAGGTTTCCCACTACATCATCAGTGGCGGGCCTGGATCCTGCCCGATCATGGTGCCAGCATCTAAGACTTCAGCGGTTATGCCGGTGCTATCCATGACTGATGTCGACGTGAAGGTTCAGGCCGTGAACGAGTACGGGCTATCAGCTTCTAACTTCTTCGGAGTTCCTGCGACTCCAAAATCCAAGGCCTCGAGTAATTTGAAATCAGTTCAGCTCCTGCAGCTTTCTGACCTCCACGGTGCTCTCGAGGGAACATCTGCTCTTTTCGGAGCCGATGGCTTGGCGGGTCAATTCGCCCTAGAGCGCATTTCAGTTCCAGCGACTATCGCGATGACCTCTGGAGATAACTTCGGTGCAGCTCCTCCTATCTCTTCTCAGTTTGAAGAACTGCCAACCATTGAAACCCTAAACGCAATGAAGCTTGATGTTGCAGGGTTTGGAAACCACGAGCACGACCGCAACCTAGAGCACCTTCGCAAGATGATGGTCAATTCAAACTTCCAGTGGATTGCGAGCAATTACTCCTCGCTAGCTGGCCTAAAGCCAACAGCCGCAAAGAGCGCGAAGAGCTTCACCATCGTCAACAAGGGCGGGGTAAAGGTTGGATTTATCGGCGTCAACACCGCCCAGACCAAAGAGCAGGTGTTCCCAGGTAACTTGAACTTCACCATTGGTGGGACAGTCCAAGAGATTGAAATCCAAGCCTCTCCAGCCAAGATTCAAACGGCCATCGACGCTGCAAAGAAGGCCGGAGCTGACGTAGTCGTTGGACTTATTCACGAAGGATTCAGCCAGTTCGAAGATGGTAAGGCAACTGGACCGCTAGTGGACTATGCCAAGTCGCTCAAGGGCCTGGCTGCAATCTACGGTGGTCACTCTCACCTGACCTACAACGCGGTGGTAAACGGCGTAACTGTGGCTCAGACCAAGAATGCGGGCGCTGAATACACCAGAACTCAGCTCTGTGTTGACACAAAGGCAAACAAGGTCATCGGTTCTGCGGTTGAACACGTTACCCGCGCATCGGTACTCATTGTTCAGCGTGACGCAGCAGCGACCGCCATGGTTGCAGGCTACAAGGCGCTGCTGACCGCAAAAATGGACGTAAAGGTTGGAACAGTTGCGGATCGCACTGCTCGCGGTGGCAGCCCAGCTGTCGAGCGCAGCGGAGAGCAGGCGTTCGGAACTTGGCTTGCTGACTATGTGAAGTCAAAGTACAAGACCGATTTGGTATTGCTAAACGGTGGCGGAATTCGCGACACCTTCCCAGCTACCACCTACCTGCCAGCTGACACCACGCTTCGTCGTCCGACATCAAGTGCGAGCGTAATCGGGCCGTGGGATGTCACCCTGGGTGACGCGTTTACCGTGAACCCATTCGGAAACAACTACGCAACCACGACCATCACAGGGTCGCAGTTGTGGGCAGCACTAGAAAATGGTGTGAGCAACTACCCAACCGACGGACGATTCCCGCAGGTTGCCGGTATGAAGTTCACCGCTGATGTGACCAAGCCAAAGGGTGAGCGCGTAACCAAGGTCACCCTGACAGACGGCACTGCCATTGCTAAGGACTCCACGGTCTACACCATCGCAACCCTGGACTTCCTTGGTTACGGTGGTGATGGCTACACGCAGTTCAGTGTTCCGAAGCTACAGATCCGTGATCGCGATGCAGACGTCGTAGTAGAGGCTCTTCGCGCGGATATGGCCGCGGGTAAGGTAACCGTTATGAAGACTGACGGACGCATCACAATCATCAAGTAGTAAGAGACAAAGCGGGGGGTGGTCACCCACCCCCGCTTTGTGTTTAACTGACTCTTAGGCCTTTAGCTTTAGCACCCTTGCAGTGTCAGTAAGGGTTTTCTTGGCAAGCTTGGAATCAGAATTTAGCTTCCTACCAAGGCTCGGGATTGTGTTCTTCAAAGTTGACAACCAGCTAGCAGACTGCTGTGGGTACATTCTTTCAATTACGTCAAGCATTACTGAGACTGCAACAGATGCGCCGGGAGATGCACCAAGCAAGCCGGCGATACTTCCGTCCTCGGCTGCAATAACCTCCGTGCCGAACTGCAATGTGCCGCCACCCTTTGAAGGCTTAATCACTTGTGCACGTTGTCCAGCCTCGTAGAGAACCCAATCTTCTGCTTTAGCTCCTGGTACAAATTCGCGAAGGCCTTCGATTTTCTGGTTTCGGGACTTTGTTACCTCCTTGATGAGGTAGGTGACAAGGTCGAAGTTTTTTAGGGCAACACTGAGGTAAGGGATCAGGTTCTTGGGTCTGAGTGAAAGCGGGAGGTCCAAGATCGAACCGAACTTTAGGAACTTAGGGTTTAGGCCGGCAAAAGGGCCAAATAGCAGCGAAGTCTTACCATCCACAACCCTGGTGTCGAGGTGTGGAACGGACATTGGGGGAGCGCCTACCTGTGCCTGGCTGTAAACCTTGGCCTGGTGCTTTGCGACAATCTCGGGATTGTCTGTGCGAAGAAAATGCCCTGACACTGGGAATGTGCCATACCCATCAATCTCGGGTATGCCGGCGCGCTGCAATAGCTTCAGCGCCCAGCCACCTGCGCCAACAAATACTTTGTCTGCGCGGACAAAACGCTGATAGTTCTCGCCCCCAAGAGAGAGCTGCCATGAGCCATCTTGGTATTGGTAAAGGTTCTTGACTTCGACGCCGGTTTCAATCTTTACAGATTTCTTGGCTAGCCAATCAATCATCTGCTGAGTGATGGCACCGTAGTCGACGTCAGTTCCCTGATCTATGAAAGTGGCAGCAATAGTCTCTTCGGCTCGACCCTCAATAATCAGAGGCGACCACTTAGAGATTTGCTTCGGGTCTTTGCTGAATTGAATTCCGGCGAAAAGCGGCTGAGCCTTCAGTGACTCAAAACGCCTTGAAAGGTAGTCCACATCCTTCTCACCACGCACAAAAGTCATATGCGGAACGGTCCTGATGAAGGTCTCCGGGGCGGAGAGAATGCCTTGCTCCACAAGTGATGCCCAGAACTGCCTCGAGACCTGGAATTGCTCGTTGATGTCAATTGCTTTAGTGGGATCAGGCAGAGATCCGTCTTTACTGTCCGGCATGTAGTTGAGTTCACAAAGAGCTGCGTGACCGGTTCCAGCGTTGTTCCAAGGGTTAGAGCTTTCAAGAGCGACCTTGTCAAGTCTTTCAAACAGCACAATCTTGGCTTTTGGGTTGACGAGCTTGATCAATACGCCAAGGGTTGCGGACATAATGCCGCCACCAACTAGGGCTAGGTCGTAATGCTCTGAATTTGACACTGTAAAAGGGTAACTTACCTAAAGAACAGTTACACCCAAAATCGTTCCGATTAGGTAAGAAAGTCCAACGGTCACAATCGAAACCAGAACGTTTCTCAACACGCTTTTACCAACAGGGGAGTTTCCAACCTTCGCTGCCCAGAAGCCTGTTATCGCTAGGGCTATGACAACTGCTGCTGCAGTAACTTCAACTCGGTATTGATCCCATGGGCCAAGGATTGCAAGTAATGGCAACACGGCTCCTGCCGAAAATGCTACGAACGAGCTAAAGGCGGCGGCCCAAGGACGAGCGCTTGTGTTCTTGGGGTTCTTACCGTGCGCGATTTCTGCGTCGCGCGAAGCGCTAACGGAGGTGTACTCACCACCACCCATAGAGATAGCTCCGGCAACTACTGCTGCGACACCGGCCAGCAGAATGTTTCCCTTATCCGCACCCGCACTGGCAACGCCGATGACAACGCCGGCAATAGACACGATGCCGTCATTTGCGCCTAACACAGCGGCTCTAAGCCAGTCGAGTTTCTTTTCTAATGCGCGAGTAGCTGCTTCCATGATTTGCATTCAACGGCAAATTTGACTAGCTGTCTAGTAAGGCACGCCTGACCTATAGCGATTAGACTTGCCGAGTTAGGAGCGAGTGTGAACATCGAACTTGCAGGCAAAACTCACCAGGTAAGTGAGGGAGCGGATGGCTTCGGACTATTCGAGGATCGCTCCATCATCGCCCTTAAGGTGAACGGCGAACTAAGAGACCTTAGCTACAAGCTAAAAGAGTTTGATGTCGTTGAAGGTGTTGACATATCCTCCGATGAGGGCCTCTCTATTCTGCGTCACTCCACCGCCCACTTGATGGCTCAGGCCGTCCAGGAGATTTTCGATCCCGCAACCCTTGGTATCGGTCCACCAATCAAAGATGGTTTCTACTTCGACTTTGACGTTGTTGAGGCTTTCAAGCCAGAGGACCTCAAGCGCATCGAAAAGCGCATGAAGGAACTCGTTGGTAAGTCACAGCGCTTTGTTCGCCGTGAAGTGTCTGACGATGAAGCAAAGCTGCTGATGAAGGACGAGCCTTACAAGCTAGAGCTAATTGGGCTTAAGAGCTCGGATGTTGGTGAAGGATCTGCAGAGGTTGGCGAGGGTGGGCTTTCGGTCTACGAGAACATCAACCCTGACGGCACGGTTGCCTGGCGTGACCTTTGTCGTGGCCCTCACCTTCCAAACACCAGAACCATCGGCAAGGGATTCTCTCTTACTCGCTCTGCTGCTGCCTACTGGCGAGGCAACGAGAACAATAAGCAGCTTCAGCGCATATACGGAACTGCCTGGCCTACCCAGGAACTGCATGATGCTCACCTAGAGCGTCTAGAAGAGGCCGCCCGTCGTGACCACCGAAAACTGGGAGAAGAGCTTGATCTTTTCAGCTTCCCAGATGAGATTGGCTCTGGTCTTGCGGTATTCCACCCAAAGGGCGGTGTCATTCGCCGAGTAATGGAGGATTACAGCCGAAAGCGCCATGAAGAAGCTGGCTACGAGTTCGTCTACTCTCCTCACATCACCAAGAGCAACCTTTTCGAAACCTCAGGCCACCTGCAGTGGTATTCCGATGGCATGTTCCCAGCTATGAAGCTAGACGCCGAATACGGCCAGGACGGTGTCTTGCGTAAGCAGGGCCAGAACTACTACCTCAAGCCGATGAACTGCCCCTTCCACATCCTGATCTTCCGTTCTCGCTCGAGAAGTTACCGCGAATTACCTTTGAGGATGTTCGAGTTTGGCTCGGTCTACCGATATGAAAAATCAGGCGTACTTCACGGTCTGACTCGAGTCCGTGGAATGACTCAAGACGATGCGCACCTATTCGTAACCAACGAGCAGCTGGAGACTGAGCTCACGAAGGTACTCGACTTCGTTCTGGGACTACTTCGCGATTATGGGCTGAATGATTTCTATCTCGAGCTTTCAACCAGAGACCCAGAGAACCCTAAGTTTGTTGGGTCTGATGAGCTTTGGGATAGAGCTACCTCGACCCTGGCTCAGGTGGCAGAGAAGTCCGGCCTTACATTGGTTCCAGATCCTGGTGGAGCAGCCTTCTACGGCCCCAAGATTTCAGTTCAGGCACGTGACGCAATTGGCCGCACCTGGCAGATGTCGACCATTCAGTTGGACTTCAATCTGCCAGAGCGATTTGATCTTGAGTATGTGGGGGCGGACGGAGATCATCACCGCCCGATCATGATTCACCGTGCGCTCTTTGGTTCAATTGAAAGATTCTTCGGTGTGCTGACCGAGCACTATGCCGGGCACTTCCCACCGTGGCTAGCCCCGGTGCAGGTGGTCGGAGTTCCAGTTGCGGATGAGTTTGCTGATTATCTAGACGAGTTTGTTCAGCAGCTTCGCTCCCTAGGTGTTCGAGCGGAGGTTGATCGTTCAGACAACCGTATGCAGAAGAAGATTCGAGACCACACTTTGGCGAAGGTGCCATTTATCTTGCTGGCCGGTGGCCGCGATGCTGAGAATGGAACTTTCAGCTTCCGCTACCGCGACGGATCTCAGGAGAACGACCTGTCAAAGGAGCAAGCTCTTGGTCTGATCTTGGACTCAATTGAATCTAAGTCGCAGGTCTGATGAGCGACTTTCTCGAATCAATGTCGTCGATGCAAGATGACTTTCAGCGGCTTTGGACTCCGCATCGTCTGATCTATTTACAGACCGGGCAGCAGCCACCGGATGATGAATGCCCGTTCTGCCTAGGGCCTGGCAAGACAGACGAGGACGCATTGATCGTCTTCCGCGGGAAAACTTGTTTCGTTCTGCTGAATCTCTTCCCATACAACGCAGGTCACTTATTGGTCTGTCCTTACCGTCACGTTGACACCTATGACGCAGCTACTGATGAAGAGATTGCAGAGATTGCTTTGCTTACTCAGCAGGCCATGCGAACTCTAAGGAAGGTTTCTGGCACTCACGGGTTTAACATCGGGATGAATCAAGGTGAGGTTGCAGGAGCTGGCATTGCTGGCCACCTGCACCAGCACATAGTTCCAAGGTGGAGCCACGATTCAAACTTCTTCCCGATCATCGCTAAAACCAAGGCCATGCCGAGGCTACTAAGTGATGTTCGCGAAACAATTGCTAACAACTGGTCAACAGCGAAATAGGATTGAGACATGTCAGATAAGTCAAATGCAACCCCATTGGTAAAAAGCGGCCTAGCAGAAATGCTAAAGGGTGGCGTAATTATGGACGTCGTAACTGCTGAGCAGGCAAGGATTGCTGAAGATGCCGGCGCTGTCGCTGTTATGGCGCTCGAGCGAGTGCCTGCAGATATCCGAGCACAGGGCGGCGTTGCCCGCATGAGCGACCCAGACTTGATCGACCAGATCATCAAGACCGTCTCCATCCCAGTTATGGCTAAGGCCCGTATCGGACACTTCGTAGAGGCACAGGTACTTGAGTCACTAGAAGTTGACTACATCGACGAGTCAGAGGTGCTAAGTCCTGCCGACTACGTGAACCACATCGACAAGTGGGGGTTTAAGACACCATTCGTTTGTGGCGCAACCAACCTGGGTGAAGCACTAAGACGAATTACTGAGGGTGCATCCATGATTCGCTCAAAGGGCGAGGCCGGCACCGGCGACGTCTCTGAGGCAACCAAGCACATTCGTACCATCTTGTCCGAAGTGCGCGCTCTTGCTGCCAAGAACGATGACGAGCTCTATGTCGCAGCCAAGGAGCTACAGGCCCCTTACCAGCTGGTAAAGCAGGTTGCACACTCTGGAAAGTTGCCAGTAGTGCTATTTGTTGCCGGTGGCGTAGCGACCCCAGCGGATGCAGCCATGATGATGCAGCTTGGCGCTGACGGAGTGTTCGTCGGCTCTGGAATCTTCAAGAGTGGTAACCCAGCAGCCCGCGCTGCAGCAATTGTCAAGGCAACCACTTTCTTTGACGACCCAAAGGTCATTGCTGAGGTCAGCCGTGGCCTAGGCGAAGCAATGGTTGGAATTAACGTGAACGATCTTCCAGCCCCTCACCGCTTGAGCGAGCGTGGTTGGTAGTTGCTAGTTGGCGTCCTAGCGCTTCAGGGTGATTGGCGAGAGCACAGGCTCTTACTAGAGCAGCTTGGGGCGGAAGTTTTACCGGTAAGGCGAAGCCAAGAACTTGACCAAGTGGATGCGCTGGTTATCCCAGGTGGCGAGTCAACCACAATGTCCAATCTTGCTAAAAGCTTTGGACTTTTTCCTGCGCTTCGCGAATTCGTGAAGAACAAGCCAACCCTTGGCACCTGCGCCGGTCTGATAACGCTTTCTGACAAAGTTCAAGGCGCGGCAGAAGGTCAGGAATTCGTTGGTGGATTAGACATTGAGTCTTCACGAAATGCCTATGGCGGTCAGAGCTACAGCTTCGAGGCTGATGTTGAGTTCTCAGGGGAGTCAGAGCGAGTTGCCTTCATTCGAGCCCCTAGAATTTTGGCGGTAGGAAAAGCAGAAGTAATTGCTTCACTAAATGGTGAACCGGTTGCTGTAAGGCAAGGGAACCTTTTTGGGGCGACCTTCCACCCTGAGATCACAGGCGGTACGAAACTGCATTCACTTTTCCTAGAGAGCATTAGCTAAGAAGAGGGATTCATGTCAGGCCATTCCAAATGGGCAACAACCAAGCATAAAAAGGCAGCTAACGACTCCAAACGCGCCAAGCTCTGGGCCAAGCTCATTCGCAACATCGAAGTCGCAACCCGCACCGGAGGAGCCGACCTCGAAGGAAACCCAACTCTTTACGACGCCGTATACAAGGCGCGAAAAAACTCTGTCCCAAGCGACAACATCGACCGTGCAATCAAGCGTGGCTCTGGTGCCCTTGGAGATGCCGCCGATTACACCAACATCATGTACGAGGGTTACGGGCCAAATGGAATCGCCATCCTGATTGAGTGTTTGACCGACAATAAGAACCGCTCGGCTGCTGAGGTGAGGACTGCCGTAACCAAGAATGGTGGCACCATGGCGAACCCTGGCTCAGTTTCATATCAGTTTGCCCGCAAGGGTGTGATCGTCGTTGTTGACGGTGCGGACGAAGACGCAATTCTTGAGGCGACGATTGAGCACGATGTTGAAAACCTCTCCGCCAACGGCGATGGCTTTGTTCTAACCTGTGACCCTTCGTCCATGGTCGACGCGCGCGCAGCCTTGCAGTCGGCTGGAATCGACTATGAGTCGGCAGATGTCGAGTTTGTCTCGTCCTTGAAGATTCAGGCAGATGCCGAAACGGCAAATAAGGTCATCAAGATGATTGACGCAATTGAAGATTTAGATGATGTCCAGAGCGTTTACACCAATATGGACATCTCGGTTGAGGTGCTAGCAGCGCTAGAGGCCTGATGGCAATCATTTTAGGTGTTGACCCAGGCCTTACCCGCTGTGGCTTCGCCCTTATTGACACAGCCAAGAATGAGGCATTGGCTTTTGGAATGTATCAATCCCTTCCATCTTCCGACGCCAGAGATCGAGTAGGCGCGATTGCAGCCGAGCTCAAAAGCCTTATTGCTCAACATAAGCCCGAGTTGATAGCCCTTGAAAGAGTGTTCGCCCAAGCAAACCTTCGATCAGTGATGGGGGTGGCGCAGGTGTCTGGAGCTTTGTTGGCCCTCGCCTTTGAGGCGAATATTCCACTTCAGTTCTTCACCCCGAGTGAGGTAAAGGCTGCCGTTACCGGAAATGGTAGGGCTACCAAGGATCAAGTCGCCCTGATGGTCACCAGAATTTTGAAGCTTGAAGAAGTGCCCAAGCCCGCTGACGTTGCTGATGCATTAGCTGTCGCACTTTGCGCTTCAAAGCGCGGTTCTGCGGTGGGCACTTCTGCACAGCAACAGTGGGTCGCGGCGGCCAAAAAGGCCTCTCGCCGACTAGGTTAGGCACGTGATTGAACTTCTAGCCGGACGGATCTCCAGGCTGTCCTCAGACTCGCTAACTCTCATCGTCGGTGGTGTTGGCTTTCGCGTTGCAATCACGCCTCGATTTTCCCTAAAACTCAAGCAGAATCAAGAGCTGGAGCTAGTTACTCGTCTTGTTGTGAGAGAAGATGACCTCTCACTCTTTGGCTTTGAGAACTCGGGGGAGCAGGAGGCTTTCGACCTGCTCTGCTCGGTTAGTGGCATTGGCCCAAAGCTCGCAATGACCGTCCTAAGCGGTATGGACTCTCAGCAAATTGCGAATGCCGTGAATTCTCAGGATGACGCAGCATTCAGAGCAGTCTCCGGCATTGGTCCCAAGACTGCGAAACTGATTGTGATTTCCTTGACCAACAAGGTTGGACTCTCGTCATCCACACCACGCTCGAAAGTCCTAGAAGCATTGCTACAGCTTGGAACTGACGAAGGGCTAGCACGCGAGATTCTGGTTCAGATCCCTGAGAACCTGGATAATTCAGCCGCTCTAAAGCAGGCACTCGCACTGCTTGGAAAAGCCAGGTTGAGCGATCGATGATTGAGCCAACCCCAGACGAAAGGGAAGTCGAACAGACGCTTCGACCTTCTAACCTCAGTGAATTTGTCGGCCAGAAGAAAGTAGTCAGCCAGATTGAGCTTCTGATCTCGGCAGCTAAGCTGCACAATCGGACACCTGACCACATCTTGCTTGCAGGGCCTCCAGGCCTAGGCAAAACCACCCTGGCGATGATTGTTGCCCAGGAGTCCAATCGCACACTCAGGCTTACCTCAGGACCTGCCATCCAGTCCTCCGGGGACCTAGCATCAATGCTCTCTGCGCTTGAGACTGGTGACGTTTTGTTTATCGACGAAATTCATCGCATGTCTAGAAGCGCTGAAGAAATGCTTTATCTTGCGATGGAGGACTTCCGAGTTGACGTCATGGTTGGAAAAGGCCCCGGGGCAACTTCAATCTCGCTGGACATTTCTCCCTTCACCTTGGTGGGGGCGACCACGCGAAGCGGAATGCTACCGACCCCGCTCAGAGATCGATTTGGCTTCACGGCGTTCTTAGAGTTCTACGAGACCGACGAGCTCGAAGGCGTTATCCAAAGATCAGCCATACGACTGGGCATAGATCTGACTTCCGGGGCCGTAGCTGCCCTGGCCCTTAGATCGCGCGGCACTCCTCGCATAGCCAACCGCCTGCTCAGGAGAGTCAGAGACTTTGCCGCGGTGAATGGTCACACAACCGTTGACAGGGAATCTGTTTCAGGAGCTATGGCGCTATTTGAGATTGACAGTCAGGGGCTCGACCGTGTCGATCGCCAAATTCTTCGGCTGCTGGCAACGCAGTTTGCTACTAAGCCGGTTGGACTGAGCACATTGGCAGTAGCGATAGGCGAAGAGCCGGACACCATAGAAGCAGTGATCGAGCCGTATTTGATTCGAATTGGCTACATTCAAAGGACATCCAGGGGTAGAGAGATTACCCAGGCCGGAATCCAGCACATTAGTCAGAGCTAGAGCGAAATCCAATCAGACCGCCTATAATTTCGGGGGACCTGTTCGGTAAGGAAAAACCTTGGATTACATTCTGCTTGGCGTGCTCGCCGTAATGATTTTGCTTTTGGTACAACAGAACCGCAAGCGCAAGAAGGAAGCTCAGAGCTTGCTATCTGCTCTAGCTGTCGGAGCTAACGTCATCCTGCACTCTGGAATCAAGGGCACTGTTACCGCAATCGACGGCGATGACATCGTCATCGAGTCCACCCCTAAAACCAAGCTGGTAGTCGTCAAGGCCGCAGTTCGCGCCATCGCGCCAGCAGTAACAGAAGAAAAGTAACCATGGCCGAGAACACCACGTCAAGTTCAGCCAAGCGCAAACTTGGTTGGATCGGAGGCATTGCAGCCTTCTTCGCCGGTCTAATCATTTGGGGAGTAGCAAGCGGACAGCCCGGAGCTGCGTACGTCCCTGAACTGGCTCTTGACCTTCAGGGTGGAACCTCAATCATCTTGACTCCGACTCTTGCAGATGGTGAGAGCGTCGACCCAGAGCAGCTAACCCAGGCACTTGAGATCATTCGCCAGCGAATCGACGGTACCGGTGTCAGTGAAGCTCAGGTAAGCATCCAGGGCGAGCAGAACATCTTGGTTTCGATTCCTGGTACCCCGGACGCGAACACGCTTCAGTTGATCAAGGCTTCTGCGCTTTTGGAATTCCGCCCAGTGATTACTTATGGGGCAAACACAGTTGTTACCGAGTCTGCGGCAGTTGACTTCTCCCAGTTATCCGACACCCCAAGTGCAACACCTGCCAATGGTTCGGATGCGCTTTGGGTGACCGACAGAGTGAAGGCTCAGTTCGAGGCTCTCGACTGCACGCAGGCTTTCCGCGCTGCAGGTCAGGTTGACGACCCAGCAAAGCCACTTGTGACCTGCGATGACACTTTGGCTCTTAAGTACATCCTTGGCCCTGTAGAGGTCTTCGGTCTGAATATTTCGAACGCAACCTCAGGTACTGTCACCACTCAGACCGGTGCAAGCACCAATGACTGGGCTGTAAACCTTGAGTTCGACGCCGATGGTACTGCTGCTTTTGGCACTGTGACCGCTCGTCTGTTCACATTGCAATCACCGCAGAATCAGTTCGCAATCACATTGGATGGACTAGTAATTACAGCACCTGCCACCAACGCTGTGATCACCAATGGCCAGGCGCAGATCACTGGTTCCTTTACTCAGGAATCGGCAACTGTATTGGCAGACCAGCTGAAGTATGGTGCTCTGCCAATTGGATTCGAGATTCAATCTCAGGAGAACATCTCCGCAACCCTGGGTGAGGATTCGCTAGCAGCAGGTTTGCTTGCCGGCCTTATCGGTCTGATAGTGGTCGTTGTCTATATGACCTTCCAGTACCGAGGATTAGCCTCTGTGGTCCTCGGATCGCTAATCGTGGCAGCGCTTTTGGTCTACCTAGCGGTTGCATTCCTAAGTTGGAGACAGGGCTACAGACTTTCACTTGCCGGTGTAGCAGGTTTGATCGTGGCCATCGGTATTACAGCCGACTCGTTCATCGTTTACTTCGAGCGCGTTCGCGATGAACTTCGAGAGGGTAAAACCCTTGAGGTTGCCGTCGAGGCGGGATGGAAGCGTGCGCTTAGAACAATTCTGGTTTCCGACGCAGTTAGCATCACTGCTGCTGTAACCCTTTACGTGCTAACCAGCTCCTCGGTTCGAGGCTTCGCATTCACCCTTGGTCTGGTGACTCTGATCGACCTCTTGGTTGTTGCACTATTCACCCACCCGATGCTTCAGCTGTTGGCTAGAAACAAGTTCTTTGCCTCTGGGCACAAGTGGTCCGGTTTCGACCTATCGGCTTCTCGTGCTGCCTATCTAGGTAGAGCTGAGTTCCGAGTCAGCGAAGTGCTAGCCGAAGGTAAGGCGGAGAAGGCTTCCAAGGAAGCCAAAAGACGCCAAACCATTGCAGAACGCAAGGCCAAGGAGGCTGCTAATGACTAGTTTCAAGCAAATTGGTAATGACCTTTACTCCGGAGAGCGTTCGTTCGACTTCGTTGGCCGCCGTAAAATTTGGTATGCCTTCGCCGCCCTGGCGGTAATCCTTGCCATCCTGCTACCTATCTTCCGCGGCGGATTCAACTTCGGTATCGAGTTCCGTGGCGGTAGCGAATTCAGGCTTACCAACTCTCAAGAGTTGCCACTTGAACTTGCAGAGCCAGCCATTCACTCGGTGGTGCCAGAGGTAGCAGTGGTGATCTCCAAGGTCGGTGTCTCTGACATCCGCATCCAGACTGAGCAGTTGGAAGACGTCGAGTCTGAAGCGGCACGTCTGGCCCTGGCCGAAGCATATAAAGTCGATGCTTCTACCGTGGCATCTAGCTTTATCGGACCAAACTGGGGTGCTGATGTTACGCGTCAGGCAATAACGGGTCTGCTGGTGTTCTTGGTCCTAGTTTCGATCCTCATGGCTGTTTACTTCCGCTCTTGGAAGATGTCGCTTGCGGCACTGATTGCCTTGCTTCACGACCTTGTGGTGACTGCCGGTGTCTACGCTGCGGTTGGTTTCGAAATCACCCCGGCAGCTGTAATCGGCTTCCTAACGATCTTGAGCTACTCGCTGTATGACACCGTGGTGGTGTTTGATAAGGTCCGTGAGAACACGCTGGAAATCGAGTATTCCGAGACTAGAACCTTTGGTGAGATGGTGAACCTCGCGGTGAACCAGACCCTGGTTCGCTCTATCAACACCTCTGTGGTGGCGGTATTGCCTGTTGCAGCCATCTTGTTTGTGGGATCAGCACTTTTGGGAGCTGGAACCTTGCGTGATATTGCCCTAGCGCTATTCGTTGGAACGATTGTCGGTACCTACTCGTCGATCTTCTTAGCACCTCCTATTTATGTACACCTTCGTGAGAATGAGCCCAAGCTGAAGTCAGCTGCTGACAAGGTTGCCGCAAACCGCTAATAGACTTCTCACTACTGGAATTAGGAGTGGGATTTGACCGACAGCATTGCATCGTCGCTTCGGTCGAGACTGCCCAGAATCTTCACTAGGTCTTCGACTGCATATTCCACGGATCTAAGCGAGCTCATCCGGATAGTCCGACTCAACCATGCCAAGACTGATCCAGCCTTTATTGAGAAGGCCTACAAAATTGCCGAACACCACCACACCGGCCAAAAGAGAAAATCTGGTGAGGAGTACATCACCCACCCCTTGGCTGTCGCTCGTATCCTGGCGGACCTGGGTTCCGGCCCTGCAACAATCGCGGCGGCGCTTTTGCACGACACCGTCGAAGACACCAGCTACTCCATAGAGCAGTTGCAGGTTGATTTTGGAGACGAGGTAGCACTGCTAGTTGACGGTGTCACGAAGTTGGACAAGGTCAAATTTGGCGATTCCGCCCAGTCTGAGACCATGCGCAAGATGGTCGTTGCGATGTCAAAAGATGTCCGAGTTTTAGTTATCAAACTTGCAGACCGACTTCACAACGCCCGCACTTGGGGATTTGTCAATCCGGAGCAGGCGAAGCGAAAAGCGCAAGAGACCCTCGAGATCTACGCTCCATTGGCGCACCGTTTGGGTATCAGTGCCATCAAGGTGGAACTTGAAGACATTAGCTTTGCTGTTTTGTATCCAAAGGTTTATGAAGAGATCGTGAGCTTGGTGGGTCAGCGCAACCCTTCTCGTAGTGAGTACACCGACAAGGTCATCGATGAGATTTCCTCAGAACTTCGTGATGGGAAGGTAAAGGCTAAGCTTTCTGGCCGCCCCAAGCAGTACTACAGCATCTATCAAAAGATGGTTCTAAGAGGTAGAGAGTTCGACGACATCTACGACCTAGTTGGTATTCGAGTGATTGTTTCAAGCGTTAGGGATTGCTATGGCGCGCTGGGCGCTATCCATGCCAAATGGTCACCACTACCTGGTCGCTTCAAGGATTACATTGCAATGCCAAAGTTCAACCTTTACCAGTCGCTACACACGACAATAGTTGGACCTGAAGGAAGAGCAGTTGAGATTCAGATCCGTACCCAAGAGATGGACCAGAGGGCCGAGTTCGGTGTTGCTGCCCACTGGAAGTACAAGGCTCAAACCGGCAAGAGTGGCGACCAAGAGGTGGATTTTGCCTGGCTCAAGCAACTAAGCGACTGGCAAGAAGAGACTGCTGACCCGGGGGAGTTCCTCGATAACCTTCGGTTTGAAATTGGCGCTAAAGAACTCTACGTATTTACGCCCAAGGGGAAGGTTGTTGGTCTATCAAGTGGCTCAACACCGATTGACTTTGCTTACGCCGTCCACACCGAGGTTGGCCACAAAACAATCGGCGCTAAGGTCAATGGCCGGCTCGTACCTCTAGAGAGCAAGCTACAAGCCGGTGACGTAATCGAGATCCTTACCTCCAAGTCGGAGTCTGCAGGCCCCAGTAAGGACTGGATAAACATTGCTGGTTCTGCAAGTGCCAAGGCAAAGATCAAGCACTGGTTTACTCAGGAGCGAAAAGAGCACGCCACCGAAGATGGTAAAGAAGCCCTGGTCAAAGCACTGCGCCGTCAGGGTTTGCCAATCCAGAGCCTATTGAACTCAGAGACATTGCTCCAGATCGTTTCCGAGCAGAAACTCTCTGATGTAAACGCGCTGTACACAGCGATTGGCCAAGGCCAGATTTCCACCACAAACGTTATTGAGCGCATCAAGCAGCTTCGTGGACTGACCACTGACCCTGACACCGAGGAAATTACTCTCCCGCAAACCCCACGTGGTCTTAAGGGTCCGAGGCGATCGAGTCAAGGCGTATTGGTCAAGGGTTCCCCAGATGTCCTGACCAAGATGGCACGGTGCTGCACGCCTGTTCCGGGCGATGAAATCATAGGTTTTATTACCCGAGGCGAAGGTGTATCTGTTCACCGCGGGGACTGCAAGAACGTTAAGAGCCTGACTCCCCAGCGCGTTGTGGAAGTTTCCTGGGCGGAGGATTCCCGCGGTGTGTTTATGGTGCAGATTCAGATTGAAGCGTTGGATCGCTCTGGATTGCTATCTGATGTCACGCGAGTGCTGAGCGAGAACCATGTAAATATCCTCAGCGCTGCCGTTTCAACTGGAAGAGACCGAGTGGCACTAAGCCGGTTCGTGTTTGAGATGGCAGATCCGTCACACCTTGATCACCTGTTGAACCAGGTGCGCAAAATTGAGGCAGTTTACGAAGTGTCGAGAGTGAAGAGCTCTTAGTCCACGGCTTTAATCGCAGCGTCTAGCCAAGACTTACGAGCATCGATAGATGCTTGAATGTCCTTCTTCTTCGCAGCAGGTGCAGCTTTCAGTTCAACCTCAAGACCAGCAATGGCTTCCTCAAGCTGCGCAACCAAAGAGTTGCTGCGGGCCTTAGCAGTAGGGTCTGAACGCTTCCACGCTTCAGCCTGAGCCTCCGAGATAGCCTTTTCGATCTTTCGAAGCTTGTCTTCAACTTCGCGGACCTTGTCCTTGGCAACGTGACCAATTTTCACCCAGCGAGACTGAATGTCTGACATAGCTTTCTTGGCGGCCTCAAGGTTTGAAACGTCGATCTTTTCCGCTTCCTTCAAAAGCTCCAGCTTGAGCTTGAGGTTGCTGGTGTGCTCTGTGGCCTGCTCGGAGTCCTTTTCCTTCTTGGCTGCGAAGATTGCATCGCCAGCAGCCCTAAATCGAGCCCAGAGCGCGTCTTCAGCCTTGCCAGCGCGAGGTGCTAGCTTCCAGTCATCCTGCAACTTGCGGTAGGTAGCAGCCGACTCGCCGCCCTTTGTAACAAGCGCCTCAGCGGCTTCCACAAGCTTGGACTTAGCGGACTTAGCTTCCTTGAACTTCGAATCCAGAGTCGCGAAGTAGGCTCTGCGTCCGCTTTCGAACTTTGCTCGGGCCTGTGAGAAGCGCTTCCAGATCGGGTCGGTCTTTGCCTTAGGGAGCTTTGGCCCATCCTTCTGAAGTTTCTGCCACTGCTCGAACAGGGCAGACATCTGCTCGGCTGACTTCTTCCAGTTGATGTTGTCAAGCTTTGTGACCAACGCCTCCGCCTTGGCGGCAATTTCTTCCTTAGCCGCTAGCGCCTGAGTCAAAGACTCTTCGCGCTCTGCCGAAACCTTCTCCGCAGCAACGCTGATTGAAGCTTCGGTCTTAGCAAGACGCTCGCGCAAACCAACCAGGTTTCCAACTGCCTTTGGCTCCTTGAGTTCGACCACGAGGTGGTCGTAAGCGGCCTTGAGGCTCTTGGAATCCGTGACTCCCGCGGCTAGTCGCTGTTCCAGGATGCGAACCTGAGCTTCCAGTTCTTCGTACTTACGGGCAAAGTAGGCAAGTGCGTCAGTTTCGCTGACGTTTGGGTACTGGCCAACGTGTCTTTCGACGCCTGCTTCGATAACGAATACGTTGTTTTCGCTGTCGACGCGGCCGAATGCGTTGCTGGTCACGGGGATCTCCTAAGGTGTGAGGTTTTACTCTACCGAAATACCGCTAAGCGAAACGGCATTAATCGGAGCTCCATCGCTCGAACCATCTGCGGTTCCAGCCTCGGCAATAGCCTTCACGGAATCAAGTCCCGAGGTGACCTTTCCGAAAACGGTGTAACCACCGGCAGCATCACTCAGAATCTGCGATTCTCCGTAGACAATGAAAAATTGGCTGCCCATTGAGTAGCCATCTCCACCGACTCTTGCCATTGCCAATACGCCCTCGCCATACATGTCATCCGATGGAGCGTTTTCGATGGGGCCGAAGTTATAGCCAGGACCTCCGGAACCGGTGCCTTCTGGATCGCCACACTGAAGCACGTAAATACCTGCGGTGGTCAAACGGTGGCAGCTAACTCCCTCGAAGTATCCGGACTTCACAAGCGACACAAAGTTTGCAGTGGCCTGAGATGCTAGGTCCCCATAGAGCTCCAGACCGATTGGCTGATTATTCAGGTTCAGCGCTCCTGCCCAGGTGCGATTTTCAGCAAGTGCAGGGTCTGGAACTAAATCAGAGTTAGTGGGAGCCGGATCGCTCTCGACGGCGACCTCATCGGTTGGAGCTACGAAACCGGGTCCGACTGAGAAGTAAAGGAACTGTCCGAGAAGAGCCAAGCCCAGAGCGCCGCCGGAAAGAATCAGAACAAACCGATTGTCCTTTCGGTTGGTGGCCTCACGAGCCACTTTGATGCCTTGTTTGGCCTGGAAAATCGCTAGCTTGTCGTTGTTCTTCATAACACCCTTGTCTATCCGCGATTAGTAATTCTAGGTGTTGCATACAATCAACAGGTGGTATCCGTTCCTTTGGCATCTCGCATGCGCCCAACCTCGCTAGCTGAGGTGGTCGGTCAAACTCGGATCATCAAACCAGGTTCTGCGCTTAATCGACTTATTACCAGTGATTCGACTGCCGCTTTGAACTCTCTTATCCTCTGGGGACCGCCGGGATCTGGGAAGACCACGCTTGCGAGGCTAATCTCCAAATCAAGAGATGCCAATTTCGTCGAACTCAGCGCTATTTCCGCTTCGGTTGCCAATGTTCGCGAAGTGATCGATTCAGCCAAGAAGCTTCGTGAGGTTTACGAGCGCAACACCATTTTGTTCCTTGATGAGATTCATCGTTTTTCCAAAAGCCAGCAAGACTCACTGCTGGCAGCTGTGGAATCGGGTCAGATAACTCTTATAGCTGCAACGACAGAGAACCCCTCCTTTAGCGTTATCAAACCGCTGGTGTCTCGTTGCCTGGTGTTGCACCTTGATCCACTTTCCGATTCAGAGGTAAAGACGCTGCTTGAACGTGCGATTGCACGAAGTGATTGGAACGGTAAGAAAGTTTCAAAAGACGCCATTGGTTACCTGGCAAAGATTTCCTCTGGTGACGCTAGACGAGCACTAACACTTCTGGAAGCTGCAGCTTCTCAGGCCGAAAAAGACATCAGCCTGGAGGTTGCGAAAGAGGCTAGTGAGGTTGCAATTGCTTATGACGCCAATGGCGATGCCCACTACGACACCATTAGCGCATTTATAAAGTCTGTTCGCGGGTCTGATGTTGATGCAGCCATTCACTATCTGGCGCGAATGATTGCCGGGGGAGAGGATCCTAGGTTTATCGCTCGAAGGCTCATGATTTTGGCGGCAGAGGACATCGGGCTTGCAGACCCAAATGCCCTTGTGCTTGCCAGTGCAGGGGCAGATGTTGTGGAACGAATTGGCATGCCGGAGGGCAGGATTCCACTGGCTGAAGTCACTATTTACTTAGCCAGCGCTCCAAAATCGAATAGGGCGTACCTTGCAATTAACAAGGCACTGGAGGATCTAAACAATGGTGCTGTGCCAGCAGTCCCAGCGCCGTTGAGATCAACCGGAGCTGTTGGTTACCGCTACCCACACGATGACCCAAAGGGGATCGTTGCTCAGAAATATGCTGAGATATCAGCTCAGCTGTATGAACCATCGAATCATGGCTACGAGAAGGTCATTGCCGAACGCCTAAGGGCGATTCGTGAAATCCTAGAAGGATAGTGACAGCTAACACTCAAACTGCTAAGCTCTCAGGGTTGCTCTGCTCCAGCGGCTGGGACGTAGAGCAAGATCCCATTGATAATTTCGAAAGGTAACTTTTTGTCAAAGACAACTAGAACCCGCAGCAAGACCCGTTTGTCACGTGCCCTAGGCATTGCACTAACTCCTAAAGCTGCTAAGTACATGGAAAAGCGCCCGTACGCACCGGGCCAGCACGGCCGCACCAAGCGCAAGTCTGACTCAGACTACGCAGTTCGTCTTCGCGAGAAGCAGCGCCTCAGGGCTCAGTACGGTATTCGCGAGGCTCAGCTTCGTAAGACCTTCCAGGAAGCAAAGCGCACTGAAGGCCTAACCGGTGAGAACCTAGTTGAGCTACTAGAGATGCGTCTTGACGCGCTAGTGCTTCGCTCTGGCTTTGCTCGCACCATGGCTCAGGCCCGTCAGATGGTTGTTCACCGCCACATCCTTGTTGATGGTGAGCGCGTTGACCGCCCGTCTTTCCGCGTAAAGCCTGGACAGATGATCCACGTTCACGCCAAGAGCGAGAAGGTTGAGCCATTCCAGGTTGCAGCAGCCGGTGGTAACTCAGACGTTCTAAACAAGACTCCTGAGTACCTAAGCGTTGACCTTGACAAGTTGCAGGCCACTCTTGTTCGCCGTCCAAAGCGCGCTGAAGTTCCAGTTACCTGTGAAGTTCAGCTCGTTGTTGAGTACTACGCAGCGAGATAAGTAAATCTGATGAGCGGTGGCGAGGTTGTCGGTATAATTTTTGCCCTCAGCTTCGCACTGCTCGTTCTTTTTATGGGCTTCCCCCTTGTGAAGCTAGCCAAGCTGATTGACGAGAGCGCTAGAACCATTAGCACTGTCAATAAAGAGCTTGAGCCAATGCTTCAAGAGGCCCGTGTCACCCTGGGTGAAGCAAATCGCCAGCTAAAGCGGATCGACTCGATCACTGAAGATGTCGAGCAGGTAACCGAGAACATCAACTCGCTGGTTGCAGTATTCACAGCTTCGGTTGGAGCACCCCTTACTAAACTTTTCGGTGTCACCAAGGGACTCTTTTCGGTCCTTGGAAAACGGAGGTAGAAATGTCAAGACTCGGATGGTTCGCAGCAGGGCTAGGCCTTGGTGCACTTGCCGTTGTTCAACTTCGCGACAACCCAAAGGCGCAGCTTGCGCTTGATGAGGCAATTGCCGCCGCAAAAGACTTCAGCCAGGCCGTAGCGGCTGGCTACCAGGAGCGCGAGGCAGAGCTAAGCACCCCAGTCGCCAAAGCGCCAGTAGCGCGTGCTGCAGCAAAAAAGACCCCAGCAAAAACTGCCGTCAAGAAGCCAGTTGCGAAACCAGCGGCCAAGCGCGCTCCAGCTAAGAAATAAGCCCCATGAAGACTGCCGAAATCAAGCGGCGGTGGCTTGACTACTTCGAAAAGAAGGGTCACACCGTTGTTCCAAGCGCGCCGCTGATCAGCCAAGACCCAGCTTTGATGTTTGTGGTTGCTGGAATGGTCCCTTTTATCCCATACATGACCGGCGTGCTACCGGCTCCATACTCACGCGCGACCAGCGTTCAGAAGTGTGTAAGAACCCTTGACATTGATGAGGTGGGAAAGACCACGCGTCACGGCACTTTCTTCCAGATGAACGGAAACTTTTCATTCGGCGATTACTTCAAGAAGGAAGCAATCGGCTTCGCCTGGGAGCTACTGACAGGCACTTTAGAAGAGGGTGGCTTAGGTTTTGACCCTGAACGTCTTTGGGTAACCGTCTATAACGATGATGATGAAGCGATTGGCTATTGGCTAGAGCAATCCTCGATCCCACTCGAGCGCATTCAGCGCCGTGGCATGCGAGACAACTACTGGTCAACCGGTCAGCGTGGTCCAGCTGGTCCCTGCTCCGAGATCTACTATGACCGCGGGCCTGAGTACGGCATCGAAGGTGGTCCTGAGGCCGATGAAGATCGCTACATCGAGATCTGGAACCTTGTTTTCATGCAGTACGAACGTGCCGATGGTGGAACTAAGGATCACTTTGAAATCCTTGGCGATCTGCCAAAGAAGAACATCGACACCGGTATGGGTCTCGAGCGAGTTGCCTTTTTGTTGCAGGGCGTTGAAAACATCTACGAGATTGACCAGGTCAAGCCCCTAATCGATCTGTCCGCCAAGCTCTCGGGCAAGAAATATGGCGCTTTGGAGCTAGATGACATCCGGATGCGTGTAATCGCCGACCACATCAGATCTGCGCTGATGCTTATGTCAGATGGCGTCTCACCTTCCAACGAGGGTCGCGGGTACGTTCTTAGGCGCCTGCTTAGACGTTCTGTTCGCTCATTGCGCTTGCTAGGAGTCCAGAAGCCTTGTTTTGAAGAGCTGTTCACCACGAGCAAGAATGCAATGGTTGAGGCCTACCCAGATCTCGAAGAGAACTTCCCGAGAGTCCTCAGAGCTGCCATTGCCGAGGAGCTAGGTTTCAGTAGGACCCTTGACACCGGGCTGATTGTTCTTTCAGAGGCAATCTCAGTAGCCACTGGTTCGCTAAGTGGAGAGATCGCTTTCTTACTTCACGACACCTACGGCTTCCCAATCGACTTGACCGTCGAAATTGCAGAGGAGAACGGCCTGTCTGTCGATCGTGAGGGATTCAACAACCTCATGACAGGACAAAAAGACCGAGCGAAGCAGGATGCTAAATCCAAGAAGACCGGTGGCGCAGGACTTCAGGTTTATAGCGAGTTTAGAGGTCTTGGCGAAACCCAATTCCTCGGCTATGACGCTCTAAAGACCACCGGCAAGGTGCTTGGAATGATCCGCGAGGGTGATTCGGTGCCAGCATTAGCCAAGGGCCAGCTAGGCGAAGTTTTCCTTGATAGAACCACTCTGTATGCCGAGTCTGGAGGACAGGCAGCAGATGCTGGCTGGATAGTCGGAGATGGCTTTGAGCTTGAGGTTCTGGATGTCCAGAAGCCGGTAAAGGGATTGTTCTCACACAAGGTTCGTGTTGTCTCCGGTGAGGTCGCTGTCGGTAGCGACGCGCAGACCATCGTTGACGCAGACTGGCGTTTAGGTGCAGCACAGGCTCACTCCGCTACTCACGTTATTCACGCAGCTCTGCGGCAAGTTCTTGGCCCAGAAGCGCTGCAGTCAGGTTCTTACAACCGTCCTGGTTACATGAGGCTCGACTTCTCCTGGACACAATCGCTGTCTGATGAGACCAAGTCAGAAATAGAAGAAGTCTCGAACCTCGCGATCAGGGCAGACCTAGCAGTCAGCGCGCAATACATGCCGTTATCCGCTGCTCGGGAGTGGGGCGCTATTGCGCTGTTTGGCGAAACCTACGACGAGGATGTCCGAGTCGTTCAGGTTGGTGGACCTTGGTCCCGCGAACTCTGTGGTGGTACTCACGTCATGCGCTCTTCTCAAATTGGCCTGGTTTCAGTGACCTCGGAGTCCTCTGTTGGCTCTGGTTCAAGAAGGATTGAAGCTCTGGTTGGTATTGACGCTCTCAGAGCCCTGACCGCTGAGCGTGAGCTCACTAGAAGGCTTGCTGGAAGCCTGAAAGCTCCAGCGACTGAACTTGAGGCTCGTATTGCGGACGCATTGGATGAGCTCAAATCAGCACAGAAGCGCATCGCAGAACTCGAATCAGCTCAGGCAATGCAGCTGGTTCCCAAGCTTGCCGCTGAAGCAGCAAAGGTTGCCGGCCTAAATGTCGTTGCAACTGCTATTACTTCCGAAGTCAATGCCGACCAACTCAGAGAATTGACTACGGCCGTAGCCAGTTATTTTGGTTCTGATTCTGTGGTTATTCTCGGTGCCATCATTTCCGAGAAGCCTCTTGTAATGATTGCATCTGGCCCTTCAGCGCAACAGCAAGGAGTGCGCGCTGGCGAACTTGCCAAGATCGCTGCCGCAGTCCTCGGTGGCGGTGGCGGAGGTAAGGCCGACTTCGCTCAAGGTGGAGGCTCGGACTCTTCGAAACTTGCGCAGGCTATCCAAGAAGCGGCTGCCTCAATAAAGTGAGCCGTCGTCTCGCTATCGATGTCGGAAGCACTCGAATCGGAGTGGCTGTAAGCGAGGGGACGCTCGCTCTTCCGCTTGAGAGCATCTCAGCCGCAGACAATGCGGCTACTCGCGTCATTGAAATAGCCACCGAGAAGCAAGTGACGACGATCTATGTCGGACTACCTCTTAACCTCAAGGGCGACTTCACTGCCTCAACACAAAGTGCAATCGATTTCGCCAGGTTATTGGCCGGTCAGGGTGTCACAGTGCGGATGATCGATGAGCGACTGACTACCAAATCCGCTCAGCAAATGTTGCATTCATCTGGTAAGAAGGTCAAAGAGTCCCGTGAATACATCGATGCGCAGGCAGCTGCACTTATTCTGGACTTTGCTCTGAACTCAGAGCGTGGGAGCTTAGCAGGAGTCGCACTTGAAGACATCACAGACCGATAGCCAAACAAAGCGCCGGAGGCTGCTTTTTGGCTCGCTCGCGCTTCTGGTAGTAGTCGGAATCGTTGGTGGGATTGCGACCTTCGCTACAGATTCAATTAGAGATTTCATCTCTCGGTTCCAGGTAGCCGATTATTCGGGGGAGCCAGGTGGTCCAACCTCCATCGTTATTGAAGCTGGCGATGATGGGGCAGCAGTTGCTCGCAAGATGGTTGATGCAGACATCATTTTGAGCTTTGACGCTATCTACCGGGACATGCTCACCACAGACTTCACTATTTTCCCCGGCACCTACGAATTCCCGACGAAGCTTTCTGGCAAGCGTGCCCTGGAAATCCTCATCGAAGGAAGGAATCGTGTTGTTGTGCAGAGCACAATCCCCGAGGGATTTCGAATTCGAGAGATCGTCCCGCAGTTGGTTACAGATCTGAAGCTTGATGAAGAAGACATAGTCTTGGCAATTGAGGGGATCATGGGACGACTACCATCTGATGCACTCAACGCCGAGGGTTACCTATTTCCCGCCACGTACACCTTTGACCCTGGCGTGAGCGCTGAAACGGTTATCAATGCCATGGTTGATCGCACCGAAGCAGAGCTGGCGCAATACGATGTCACACTCAAAGACTCACTGGAACTGATGAGCCTGGCTGCTCTTATTCAGGCTGAGGCAAGGCTCACCGAGGACTTCTTCAAGGTCTCAAGAGTTTTCCAGAACAGGCTTGCGATTGACATGTTGCTGCAATCTGATGCCACCGTGAACTATGGAACAAACGGAACCACCGTTACGACCACCGATGCCCAGCGTGCTGATAGAAATCCCTACAACACCTACGTATACCAAGGCCTACCTGCTGGCCCGATTTCAAACCCGGGAGAGTTGGCCATCGAGGCAGCCCTTAGGCCAGCTGATGGTGATTGGTTGTTCTTTGTCACTGTCAATCTAAAGACCGGTGAAACCAAGTTCAGCGAGACAGTTGCCCAGCATGACAAGGCAGCGCAAGAGTTCTACGCCTGGCTGCGCGAGAATCCGCACTGGAATGACTAATCGCTACGCGGTGCTTGGATCACCAATCACTCACTCTAAATCTCC
>CAMAQN010000010.1 GCA_945860535.1 Auritidibacter sp. Marseille-P8566 | reverse complement strand
GGAGTGCAGATCACCCGCTTCCCGGAGGGTCTGGCCTCAGCACTTCAAAAGCTTGGGGAATATGGTCGGCCAATGCGCCGAGCATCAAGCTCGATGGCCCACATGTATATCAACGACCCAATCAAGCCTGGTTTGGTGGAGCGCGTCTTCTCAACGCACCCGCCAATTCCAAAGCGCATTGAGCGACTTAGCAAGATTGGCACCTCGTTCTAATCGCTAGACTTTGAAACACCTTTAGATTGCAGGTAGACCAATGGCTAGCAACAAAGCTCCAACGTTGAATGAGTTTTACGACGCCCTGGAGAACGTGCGCGCCATTGCGATAAAGACTCCAGTTTTGGAAAGCCACTGGCTCTCGGAGCTAACCGGAACGCCAATTTGGTTCAAGTGTGAAAACCTGCAGCGCACTGGCGCTTACAAACTCCGCGGTGCATACAACATGATGAGCCAGCTCTCTGAATCAGAAAAGGCCAGGGGAGTAGTTGCGGCATCCGCCGGAAATCACGCACAGGGTGTTGCACTTGCAGCCAAGATACTTGGCGTCAAGGCCACTATCTTTATGCCGGTCGGTGCATCGCTTCCAAAGTACGAGGCGACCTTGGGTTTCGGCGCAAATGTAGTGCTAACCGGAGCAATCTTCGACGAGACATTAGTGGCGGCTAAAGAATTTACGACCCAAACCGGTGCGGTTTTTATCCCACCCTTTGATGACATGGATATCATCCTCGGACAGGGCACCGTAGCCCTTGAAATCATGGAGCAGCTTCCTGAGGTAGATAACATCTTGGTTTGCCTCGGTGGTGGCGGTCTTACCGCAGGAGTAGCAACCGCAGCAAAGCTCAAAGCCCAAGCCCTTGGACGCAAGATCAAGGTGTTCGCAGTCCAAGCGGAGGCGGCAGCAAGCTGGCCTGGCTCGCTAAAGGCAGGTAAGCCAACCGAGATCAAGATTCAGCCAACCATCGCTGACGGCATTGCAGTTGCAAAACCCGGCAAGATCCCATTCGATTTGGTGGCAGAGCACGTTGACAAGGTTGTGACCGTTACCGAGGATGAGATCGCAAAGGCGATGCTGGCCGTTTTGGAGCGTTCAAAGCTCGTGGTTGAAGCTGGCGGTGTAGTCGGGGTTGCAGCGGTGTTAGCGGGAAAGCTAAAGCTCAAGGGCACCACCGCAATCGTGCTGTCCGGTGGCAACATCGACCCACTTCTAATGCAGCGAGTAATTCGCCACGGCCTTGCAGCTTCCGAGCGCTACACAAACATTTCGGTGATGCTTCCAGACCGTCCAGGTCAGCTGGTTCGCACTGCTGAGGCAGTTGCGGCGGCTCACGCAAACGTGGTTGAGGTGCTTCACACCAGACACGGCAATGGGCTTCAGATTTCTGAGGTTGAGCTGAATCTAAGCATTGAGACCAGGGGCAAAGAGCACCGCAAAGACCTAATGAAGTCGCTCAAGGCAGCTGGGCTAAACCCTAGGTTGCACGAAGACTAGAACTCGAAGTTCTCCACGGCAACAATTTCAACGGTGATTTCTTTGCCGTTTGGCGCTGAATAGCTGACCTGGTCGCCGACCTTCTTGCCCAAGACTTGCTGACCAATTGGAGAATCTGGGCTGTATACGTCTAGGTCGCCCTCTTCGATTTGAACTTCGAACTCGGTGCCCTCAAAAGCCTCATGTGACCCAAGGTAGAACTCTGCTGGGCGACCGTTGAGCTTGCACTTGATCATCAAGCCCTGCTTCACAATTCCATCGCTAGCATCTGCGGTTCCGATTTCAGAGGTTGCAAGAATCTCCTCTAGGCGGTTGATGCGCGCCTCGATCTTGCCCTGCTCCTCTTTGGCTGCGTGGTAGCCACCATTTTCCTTGAGGTCTCCCTCTTCACGAGCGTCCTGGATGCGCTTTGCGATGTCGTGGCGACCAACAGTTATCAACTGGGTGAGCTCGTCCTTCAGGCGGTCATAGGCGGCCTGGGTTAGCAGCATTGCATCAGTCATAGTTCACTTCTTGAATGGTTTCGGGGATTGCCCAATTCTGGGCGATTGCAAAATACTACTTGAGACGGCACTCATCTACCAAGGCTGTAGTTGCCAATTCGGTGGTGTTTATGCTTACGCTTAGCCTCACGGTGTCAGTCGGCTGTGGGCCAATCTCGATTTCCTTGAAGCCCACCTGCGAAAATTGCTCGTTTAGCGACTCAAGCGTGCAGATGGCGGTGGCAGCTTTTGGCTTGGAAATCTCGAAATCCAGGACCACTTGGGTGGGGCCTTTGACCGAAAAACCAATGTCTTTAGATTGCACCGGGTTGAAATTTGCCATTGCCGCCGCGAGCGCGCCAAGCACCAAAAACGTTACACCGGCAGCAGAAATCCAAAGCCAGCGCTTGCGCGAAAGCTTGGGTTTTTGACCATAGCGGTTTGCCATCAGGTCATTTTCTTGCGCTGCCATGCCTCTAGGTTATGCCAGGTGAGGGATACTTGAGATATGGACTTCTTGCTTAGTGCGCTTCTGGCTGTAACTACCAGCCCAACACCAGTTCCTGACGATACCTACAACTCCCCGGGAACAATCGGATTCATCGCCACATTTGGCGTAGCGCTGATCGCAGTTGGATTGTTTTTTGATATGAACCGTAGGGTTCGACGCACCCGTTACCGCTCCGAAATTCGCCAGAAGCTAGCAGCCGAAGAGCTTTTGAACATGGAGGTTGCTAAGCCAGAGCGCCCAGCTCCGCCGGCTAAACCGAACCGAGCGAACCAGGAATCGGACTAAGTCCAACCAACAGCGCTGCCACCCAGTGGCAGAAGAATGCCGCCACAGTTAGCGCGTGGAAAATCTCGTGGAATCCAAAGTGCTTGGGAATTGGGTTTGGCCGCTTTAGACCGTAAACCACAGCACCGACCGAGTACATCAATCCACCGGCGATGACCAGCACCATAACTACCCAGTTAGCCGCAAAGAAGTCTGCGATGTAAAACACGGCGGCCCAGCCCAGCGCGAGGTAGATCGGGACATAGAGCCAACGAGGGGAGTTGATCCAAAAGACGCGGAACCCGACACCAAAGACTGCAATGATCCAAACCGCGGCTAGCAAAAGTGCGCCATCATCAGCACTTAGTGCCGAGACGCTTAGGGGAGTGTAGGTGCCTGCAATCAGCAAGAAAATGTTGGCGTGATCGATGCGCTTGAGGAGCTTTTTAATGCCTGGTCGCCAATTGAAGCGGTGGTAAAGCGCAGAGTTTCCAAAAAGCAGAATCGAGCTCGCAAAGTAAATTGCTGCCGCTGTTTTTGCGACCCAACCGTCTGAGAAAACAATCAGCAGGATTCCAGCTGCGACGACCAGTGGCAATACGCCGGTGTGGATCCAGCCTCGCCAGCTTGGCTTTAGCTCAGTTTGGTGGACCGCTCCCTTTAGCTCCGATAGCGGAACGTGTAACGGGTCTGGCTCGAAACTCATATTGCTACCCTAAGCCACCTAATCGCCCTTGAAGTTGCAATACCCTTTAGGAGTGCAGAAACTCCTCTATCGGTTCTATGAGAAGCAAATCGAGAGCAAGCTGCGCCCCAAGGATATGCCAAGACATATCGGCGTGATGGTCGATGGAAACCGACGTTGGGCGTCACTTCAGGGTCTGGAGAAGGCGGGTCAGGGGCACCAGGCCGGTGCCAAGAAAATCATCGACTTTTTAGGTTGGTGCTCTGACCTAGGCATCGATCACGTGACCCTCTACCTGCTATCAACCGACAACCTAAAGGGTAGGCACTCAGAAGAGCTTGAGGATCTGATTGAGATCATTGTCTCGCTGGCAGAAGAACTAGCTAATAAAGGTCGCTGGCAGCTTCAGGTAGTGGGAGATGTCGCTAGCCTGCCAGAAGCTGCGGCCCAAAGATTAGCTGAGGTAGAGAGCAAGACCGCCAAGAACTCGGGCACCCACGTGAATCTTGCGGTTGCCTATGGTGGTCGAAAAGAGATTGCCGACGCCATGCGCTCGATCTTGAAAAAACACTCCGACCAAGGCACCACAATCGACGAGCTTGCGGAATTTTTGACCCCGGAACTTATCACCGAGCATCTTTACACCGGTGGCCAGCCAGATCCTGATTTATTGATCCGCACCTCAGGCGAGCAACGCCTCAGTGGCTTCTTGCTATGGCAGAGCGCCAACAGTGAGTTCTATTTTGCAGAGGCGCTCTGGCCTGATTTCAGAAGGGTTGATTTCTTGCGAGCGCTGAGAGATTTTCAGCGTCGACACCGCCGTTTTGGTAGCTAGGTAAACAGCTCTATAACGCTCAAAGGTTTGGGCGTGTCACGACTGCCCTGGAGCAAAACCAAGGCGTAGATTCGCATCAGGTCGCCATAGAAGGAGAACCGGTGCCAGCTAAGTCAAGCCCCAGGTCAAAGTCATCAAGTTCCAAGACTGTTTCCCCTGAGGCGGTGAGCAGCAAGGCAAAATCCACCAGCAAGGCAACGGCGATCAGAACGTTTGTAATCGACACATCGGTTCTACTGTCTGACCCGAAAGCAATGTTTAGGTTCGCAGAGCACGAAGTTGTTTTGCCAATCGTTGTTATCAATGAACTCGAAAAAAAGCGCAACGATCTCGAGATTGGTTACTTCGCCAGAAAAGCTCTGCGATTTTTAGATGACCTTCGCAAAAAGCACGAGCGGCTCGACTTTCCTGTCGAGGTTGGCGATGGCGGAACGCTCAGAGTTGAGCTAAACCACATTGATCAGTCGATCTTGCCGACCGGCTTCCAGCTTGGAGACAACGACTCGAGAATTTTGGCGGTTGCTGCCAACCTAAAGAATGAAGGTTTTGATGTAACGGTCGTTTCCAAAGACTTGCCAATGCGAGTCAAGGCATCGGCAATCGGTATGCGGGCCGAGGAATACCTACACGAACTTGCCAGCGAAGAGTGGGACGGCTTAGCAGACCTAAACCTTTCTGGCGATGAGATGGCAGACCTATACGACACCGAGGAAATCAAGCACAAGGATGCCAAGGACCTTCCGATAAACACCGGCTTGGTGATTCACTCCGAGCGCGGCAGTGCCCTTGGTCGCGTGACCGCATCCAAGACTGTGAAACTGGTTCGTGGAGATAGAGACATCTTTGGGCTACACGGTCGTTCTGCTGAACAGCGGTTAGCCATTGACGCTCTGCTAGACCCAGAAATTGGAATTGTGTCCATTGGTGGCCGTGCAGGAACCGGAAAGAGCGCTTTGGCGCTTTGCGCAGGGCTTGAGTCGGTCCTAGAGCGCCGTCAACACAAAAAGATCATGGTTTTCCGACCTCTATACGCAGTTGGCGGCCAGGAGCTTGGCTTCCTGCCTGGCACCGAGGCCGAGAAGATGAACCCTTGGGCTCAGGCGGTATTTGACACCTTGGGAGCCTTGGTTTCCAAGGAGGTTATCGACGAGGTTATGAACCGCGGCATCCTCGAGGTCTTGCCACTTACCCACATCCGAGGCCGCTCACTTCACGACACCTTTGTGATTGTTGATGAAGCTCAGTCCCTTGAGCGCAATGTGCTACTGACCATGCTTTCCAGAATTGGCCAGAAGTCTCGCGTTGTTTTGACTCACGACGTGGCTCAGCGCGACAACCTCAGGGTTGGTCGTCACGATGGAATCGCATCGGTTGTTGAAACCCTCAAGGGGCAAGAACTATTCAGCCACATCACTCTCACCCGCTCCGAGCGAAGCGAGATTGCGGCACTGGTTACCAACCTGCTTGATTAGCCTGTGGAGAGCCCGCAGCAACTAGGCGGGTATCTCACTAGCTTTTTAGGATGGCTGAGTTAGTTCTTTTGATTCCAATTGCACTTGTTATTGCGTTTGCCATTCCGCTTGCCTTGACAGATTTCAAAGAACACCGACTGCCCAATCACTACACCGTGCCTCTGATTGCCGTCACATTCCTGTCCCTGACCAGCTACGGGCTCGCGTCTGGTCAATATGGAAAGCTTGCAGCCAGCGTTTTTGCAATGGCTTTGACGTTCCTGGTTGGTTGGCTGCTAGCCCGTTTCGCGGACTTAGGGATGGGGGATGTGAAGCTGCTGATTTCACTGAATGGTTGGCTGGCATGGCATGACGGCTGGCTGGTGCTAATCGCCTTGGCCGTAGGACTTATCGCGGCAAACTTATTTGCGATTGCTATTTGGATCAAGAAAAAAGACCCCAAGGAGCACATAGCTCTGGGGCCTTTTCTGCTTCTTGGTTTCTGCCTTGCAGCAATTGTGCCAAGCTGGCGAATTCTTACTGCGGTGGGCGAGTCATTGGCATGACGTCTAGCGCTTTGTCTAACTGCTCCATGGTCAGCTTCTCGCCATCGACATAGCCGAGTTCAATTGTCGCCTCGCGAACAGTTAGCCCCTTGGCCACCGAGTGCTTGGCGATCTTGGCCGCAGCCTCGTAGCCAATGAACTTGTTCAGCGGTGTCACGATGGAGGGACTGGACTCGGCGAGGGCCTTGGAGCGCTCAACGTTTACCTCAAGTCCCGCAATGGTTTTGTCCGCAAGCACTCGCATTGAGTTTGAAAGCAAGCGGATGGACTCCAGTAGCGCATTGCCCATCACCGGAATTGCAACATTCAGCTCGAAGTTTCCAGATGCTCCTGCCCAGGTAACGGTGGCATCATTTCCGATTACGCGAGCACAAACCATCAGCACGGCCTCAGGGATTACAGGGTTCACCTTGCCCGGCATGATTGAGCTTCCTGGCTGAAGATCAGGAATATTCAGTTCGCCTAGGCCGGTGTTTGGACCAGAGCCCATCCAGCGCAAATCATTGTTGATCTTGGTAAGGCTCACCGCGATGACCTTTAGTGCACCGGAAGCTTCGACAAGTGCGTCACGCGCCCCTTGAGCTTCAAAGTGGTCTCTGGCTTCGGTAATTGGCAAGCCGGTGTCTTTAGCCAAAAGACTTATGACCTCTTGAGGGAAGCCCTTAGGGGTGTTGATTCCAGTTCCAGTCGCCGTTCCGCCCTGAGGAACTTCTGCTACTCGTGGTAGGGCCGAGTTGATTCGCTCGATGCCGTAGCGGATCTGCGCTGCATAGCCGGCAAACTCCTGGCCGAAGGTTACCGGGGTGGCATCCATGAGGTGAGTACGTCCTGGCTTTACGTATCCAGCCCAAGCCTTGGCCTTTACCTCTAGGCAGCCTGCGAGGTAGTCAAGTGCAGGAAGCAGGTCGTTTACCAATGCGTTGGTCACGGCAACGTGAACCGAGGTTGGGAAAACATCATTGGATGACTGCGAAGCATTCACGTGGTCATTCGGGTGAACTTCTTTGCCAAGCTTCTTGGTCGCCAAAGTAGCTAGAACTTCGTTCATGTTCATGTTCGAGCTGGTTCCGCTGCCGGTCTGGAAAACATCGACCGGGAAGTGGTCTAGGTGGTGGCCCAAGATGATCTCTTCGGCACTTGCGACAATCGCCGAGGTGATGTCATCGGCAAGAATCCCAAGTTTGTTGTTCGCCTGAGCGGCAGCTTTTTTGATGCGGGCCAGCGCGATGATGTGCTCTTTCTCTAGCCCCGAACCGCTGATAGGAAAGTTCTCGACCGCACGCTGGGTCTGGGCGCGATAGAGGGCATTGATTGGGACTCTAACCTCACCCATGGTGTCGTGTTCAATGCGGTATTCCATGCTTGGCTCTTTTCTAATTTCTCGTTAGAGGTCTCCGTGCGAAACCACCATGTGGATATCGCCCAGTTCAAGTTTGTAGTTGGCACCTACGACAGCAAGTTTGCCAGTTTTCACGGCGTTAGAAATCACATTAGAACTCTCGAGTAGTTCTTCAATCGTGTCGGCCACGTGTCTGGCGGTGATGTCATCAATCGAGGTGTCGCCTGCGGCATGGCTGCGCTCCACTGTTGGCATGATTCTGTCAACGAGTTTGTGGATGAATTCGCCTTCAACCTGCAATTTGCCGGCTGCAGCGTCCATAGTTGCGCGCACAGCTCCGCACTCATCGTGACCTAATACCAAAATCAGCGGCACCTTGAGCACCTCAACTGCAAACTCCAAGGACCCCAAAATGGTCTCGGCAATAACCTGACCTGCATTTCGAACCACAAACAAATCGCCCAATCCCACATCGAAGATCATTTCAGCGGCGAGCCTGGAGTCTGAGCAGCCAAATAGAGCAGCAAAGGGGGTTTGCCTGTTTGCTATTGCGCGACGAACATCGGCATCTTGTCTTGGGTGTGCTGGAGTTCCATGCACGAAGTTCTGGTTACCATCAAGCAGTAATTTCCAGGCGTCTTTACCGGTTTGCGGTCTACCCATTAGTTCCCCTTGTTTAGATCGATGCTGATTTGTGTGGCTAGCTTTAGAAAATCTTCTTCGGAGGCGGTGCCGTAGATAACTACAGCCTGCTTATCAAAACTGTGAACCATGGCGTATTCCTTGGTTCCCTTCGGAACTGATGGAAGCAGAGTCGGCCAAACCTCCCAGGTTCTGCCTTCGATCTCCAAAGTTACGTCTAACCAGTTTCCTTGCAGTTTGTTAGCCAGCCAAGAGGTATTCGATTCAAAGGCCTGCGTCAGTCCGATGTACTGATCATCTGGGGTGATGTAGCCGACATACCAAGTCTCGACTCCCAAGTCATTTTCCACGCGGGCAGCGTTTGCCCACCAATCTGCTGGCAGTTTTGGCGCAATCAATTTTTCTGGCACCGAGGCCTGCACGGTTTCGGTGATTGCGCTGTATTCAATCGGTTGAATTCGATTGCCATCGTCACGAGGAACAATCATCACAATGACCAGTGTCAAAGACAGGGTCACCAAAAGCGAGTAAATCAGATTGCGGACAGTTTGCTTTGCTCGGCGTTCTGCTGCGCTAATACTCACTTGGAGTCTTTCTGCTGCATTGCAGCATCTAGCTTCTTCCTTGCGCCGCTGAGCCACTGCTCGCAGTGCTTGGCAAGGGCCTCACCGCGCTCCCAGAGCGCCATAGAGGCCTCTAGGGAGACATTCTGCTGCTCCAGTTCGGCAACCACCTTCTGAAGCTCGTCACGGGCTTCTTCGTAGCTCAAGGCTGAAATGTCTTTGCTCATTTGATATCCCTAACATCATCTGCGGTTGCGGAAATTTCCTGTTTGCTGGTTCTAATTAGAAGTTTCTTAGACTTGGCAATTTTGCTGAGTGGCTTGCCATTCTCGTCAGTAATCACAGAATAACCGCGCTCCAGAGTCAATTGCGGTGAAAGTGATCTGGCTTGAGCGTGGAGCTGCTTGATTTCTCCCTGACCGCGCTGCAACCTAAAGTCAAAAATTTCCCGAATACGGCGGGCACTACCTGCAATCACCTCGGCCTGCGCGTCAACAAAGCCATATGGTGACGCAATCACTGGTCGCGAGATCAGCTGTTGCAAAAGCTGCGATTGAGAATCTAGATAGCTAACAACTCGAACTCGCATGCGCTGGATCGAAATTGCAAGCCCACGTCGCTCTTCAACCACATCTGGAACCACTCGCTTGGCAGCGTCAGTTGGCGTCGAGGCTCTTAGGTCTGCGACCAGATCCAAAAGCGGCTGGTCATTTTCGTGTCCAATAGCCGAGACAAACGGTTTGGTTAGTTTTGCTGCCGCTCTAACCAATCGCTCATCGCTAAAGGGGAGTAGGTCTTGGAAGCTGCCGCCACCGCGAGCGATGATGATTACATCAACTTCCGGGTCTGCCTCTAGCACCCCAAGGGCAAGCAGGATTTCATTCACTGCCTTATCGCCCTGAACGTGGGTGTGCTGCACTTGGAACTGCACCTCTGGCCAACGAAGCTTGGCGTTCTGCAGGACATCCTTCTCTGCGTCAGAGTCCGCACCGGTGATCAAACCAATTTTGTTTGGCAAGAACGGAAGCGACTTCTTTCTAGCTGGATCAGCTAAGCCCTCGGAAATCAGTTGAACTTTTAAACGCTCTAGGCGCTCGAGAAGTTCTCCAAGGCCAACCTTGTGCATTTGCATAACACGCATTGTGAGCTTGCCGTTTTTGGGCCAGAAAGTTGGTTGCAGGAGCGCGACAACTCGGTCTCCCTGGGCAAGACCGGGAGCAATCTCAGCTTCGGAATTAGTAAAAGCGTGGATCTCTACCGACATTTCGACGTCAAGATCGCGAATCGATGCAAAGACTCCAGCTGGCTTTTCTGAATAGGCCTGTAATTCACCCTCTACCCAGACACGACCGAGCTTGTCGATCCAATCCCTGAGGCTTTTTGAAAGCTGGGAGACCTGCCAAGGGGAATTCTCGGTGCTAACTCGTGATTGACTATCAGTAACCGAATTAGTTTCCAATCCGGCCTCCTTGGTCGCTTTCGTAGAATTGTGTGGTGACTATCATCAAGGATACCGACCAGGCCGACAGTTTAGGCACCAACAAGGTGCTGTTGGCAGCACCCAGAGGCTACTGCGCAGGAGTAGACCGCGCTGTTATTGCCGTTGAAAAGGCTCTCGATCACTACGGTGCGCCGATTTACGTGCGTAAGCAGATCGTCCACAATAAGCACGTGGTTGCCTCGCTAGAGCGCCGCGGCGCGATTTTCGTGGATGAGGTTGATGAAGCTCCTGAGGGTTGCATTATGGTTTTCTCCGCTCATGGCGTATCTCCTGCAGTTATCGAAGCGGCCGAAGCTCGTAACCAGCAGACCATCGACGCCACCTGCCCGCTGGTGACCAAAGTTCACCGCGAGGTTCAGCGCTTTGACAAAGAGGGTTACGACATCCTTTTGGTTGGTCACGAGGGACACGAAGAAGTCGAAGGCACCGCCGGTGAAGCTCCACACGCCGTGCAGTTGGTCGACGGCCCTGAAGGCATTGCAAAAGCCAAAATCAAGGACCCATCCAAGGTAATTTGGCTAAGCCAAACCACCTTGTCGGTGGATGAGACCATGGAGACGGTTATCAAACTTCGCGAGAAGTTCCCAACTTTGCAGAACCCACCAAGCGATGACATTTGCTACGCAACTCAAAACCGCCAGGTTGCCATCAAGAAGGTTGGCGCCGAGAGTGATTTGGTGATTGTGGTTGGTTCTGCCAACTCCTCCAACACTGTTCGTTTGGTCGAGGTCGCCCTTGATGCTGGCGCTAAAGCTGCCTACCGCGTTGACGATGCAGCTGAAATTGAAGAGCAGTGGTTCGAAGGCGTGAAGAAGGTCGGCATCTCATCCGGTGCGAGCGTGCCAGAGGATTTGGTTGATGGAGTGCTCGCTTACTTGGCAGAGCGTGGCTATGGAGACGTCCGGACAGTTACCACCGCAGAGGAAGATGTGCAGTTCTCGCTTCCAAAGGAGCTGCGTAAGGACCTCAAGGCCGCTGGTGAAGACGTCAGCAACAAGGGTCCGCGCAACTAACCCAGATTCTTTTCTGAAACCAGTTTTCCGGCGCGGTCAAAAGTGCGCCAGATTCCAATTTGGACTCCCTGGTTGAATTCGCCAGATCGCATCAGGCTGCCGTCCTTGCGGAAAAACTCCCAGGATCCGTGCATTTCGCCCCCTTGGTACTCACCCTTAAAGCGAGGAAGCCCGTTTTCATAAAACGGGCTTCGCTCAGCAGGGTCTTCTACCACTTAGACTTTCCGGCTGAGCCAAGCTGATTAGCTGCCTCGACAACGCGATTAGACATGCCAGCTTCTGCGGATTTGCCCCAAGCGCGTGGGTCATAAAGTTTCTTGTTTCCAACTTCGCCATCAATTCGCAAAACGCCGTCGTAGTTCTTGAGCATGTGATCAACAACCGGGCGGGTGAATGCGTACTGCAGGTCGGTGTCGATGTTCATCTTGATAACGCCGTACTTCACAGCATCAGAGATTTCCTGCTCCGTCGAACCAGAGCCACCGTGGAAGACAAGGTCAAACGGCAGCTGCCTGCCGTACTTTGCGCCAACCTCGTCCTGAATCTGCTTTAGTAGTTCTGGACGTAGCTTTACGTTTCCTGGCTTGTAGACACCGTGAACGTTGCCGAAGGTTAGTGCCGCCATGTAGCGACCATTCTCGCCAAGCCCTAGTGCCTCAGCGGTAGCGAATCCATCTGCAACTGTCGTGTAAAGGTGCTCATCAATGGCACCTTCAACGCCATCTTCCTCGCCACCAACTGCACCGACTTCAATCTCCAGAATGGATCCGATGTTCTTGGTACGGGCTAGGAATTCTGTGGCAAGCTCAAGGTTCTGGGCCAGCGGAACTTCTGAACCATCCCACATGTGTGAGTTGAAGATGGCCTCGCCGCCAGCCTTCACGCTCTCTTCGGACAGAGCAATAAGTGGCTTTACAAAACTATCCAGCTGCTCGAAGTTGCAGTGGTCGGTGTGTAGCGCAACCTTGATGTCGAAGTTCTTTGCAACTTCGCGGGCGAAAGCTGCAAAACCTAGAGCACCTGAGACACGATTCTTCACGGTTGGACCGGACCAGTAGTCAGCACCACCGGTGGTGACCTGCAAAATGCCGTCCGAACCGGCAGCCTGCAAACCCGCAAGTGCTGCGTTGAGAGTCTGGGAGCTAGAGACGTTGATCGCAGGATAAGCGAACCCACCAGTCTTGGCGCGGTTTAGCATCTCTACGTATTGTTCGCTGTTTACTACACCCATGCGAGCCTCCTTAGGCCTTAGCTGGCTCGCCAAGAAGGCGGCTGCGATCTGGAATCAGTTCTACGGTTGGATTAACCAAGTTTTCGATTGAGTGCAATCCACTGGTCGGCTGCTGAACCTTAGCCGCACCCCACTGCACGGCAGCTGCGATACCTTCAGCAACGTCAAAACCAACTCCAAAGGCCTCTGGGCCTGATGGATGCTGGGTTACGGCAGCCAAGAAGCCGGCGATGGTTGAGTCGCCGGCACCAACGGTGTTGATCACCTTTACCGGCGGGGTGTAGGCGTGAATGGCGTGAGTCTTGGTGATTGCGACAATGCCGTCAACGCCTAAAGAAGCCATGACGCAGTCAACTCCCCAGTCGTTTAGCTCGCGAGCAGCATCAATAACTTCGCCAACGGTGTTTAGGTCTCGACCTACGCACTCGGCAAGTTCGTGAGCGTTTGGCTTCATGATGGTTGCCTTGCCCTGCTGAGCCCAGTACCTAAGAGCAGGACCCGAGGTGTCCAGAATCACTTTTACGCCAAGAGATTTCATACGATCAAACAGCGGGTGCAGGTCAATGAACTCACCGGTCTCTTCAATTTGAGGGTGAGCTCCGGCAACAACTAGCCACTGGGCATCGTTATCCAATACGGTCTTCTCGGTTAGCGCTACCACCGCGTCCCAATCTCTTAGCCTAAGCGGTCTTGGGCTCTCGTTGATCTTGGTGGTTGGGCCGTCGTACTCAACGATCGTGGTTGAAACTCGCAAGGTTCCTTCAATCCAGACCGGGGAAATGAACCCAGAGCCGGTTCGCTCCAGAACCGTTGGGTCAGCGTTTCCAATTGGAACCACTCCAGGGGCTGGGATATTCGCCAACCGAAGGCCGCGCGATACGTTTATGCCCTTACCGGCAAGCTCCTCGCCAACCCGCTCAGCGCGATTGACGCCACCTTCGACCAGATTCGTTACGAAGTAGGTTCGATCCAGCGTTGGAGATGGGGTGAGAGTAACGATTGGCGATTTTATGCCAGCCATCAGGGACTCCTAGATGTGAGGAAAA
The DNA here is from genome assembly GCA_945860535.1 of Auritidibacter sp. Marseille-P8566. GTDB lineage: Bacteria > Actinomycetota > Actinomycetes > Actinomycetales > Microbacteriaceae > Aquiluna. The sequence continues at coordinate 15,694 of CAMAQN010000010.1, read as the reverse complement.
TAGATGTAGCACTCACATCGTTGTAGGCGCAGAAATCACTATAGCCAATAAACCACCATCTAAGGCTAGCCTTCGATCTCCTTGGCGGTGATTGTTGAAGGTGCCTCTGTGATTTCTTTTGGTGCTTCGATTGTCTCGATGCCAAGTTCGTTCTCGTCTAGGTCGTTTAAGCGCCTGGCGGTAACCAGCATTCGGGTTTCCAAAGAGGAAACAAAACTGTTGTAGTCCTTTACGCTGGTGGTCATTGATCGCCCAAGCTTGTCTGCCAACTGAGCAATTTTGCCGACCCGCTCATACAGCTCTTTACCGAGTTTTAGCAGGGTCTTGAGTTGAGTCTCATCGGCATTTTGACGCCAGATGTGGCTAATGGTTTTCAGCACCGAATAAAGCGTTACCGGAGATGCGACCGCAACGTTTTTCTTGAATGCGTACTCCAGCAGACCGGCATCGTACTCCAGCGCTGCAGATAGCAGCGATTCACTAGGTACGAAGCAAATCGTGAAATCTGGCGATGAATCAAGCCCAGTCCAATATTGCTTGGACCCCAGGTCATCGATGTGTTTGCGGAAGGCCTTGACGTGCTCTTCCAATAAACGCTCGCGCCTCGCGAGCTCTTCTCCGGTTGCCAATTCCGAGATCGCACTGGCCTCTTGGTAGGAGTTGAAAGGTACCTTGCTGTCGATGGCGAGCTTTTTGCCACTTGGCAGATTGATAACAACATCGACGCGACCGGCACCGGCTTCGGTGGTGATCGTGACCTGTTCGGAGAAATCAGCGTGTTTGATAAGTCCCGAAAGCTCAATTAACTTTCTCAGCTGAGTCTCACCCCAAACACCACGAAGGGAGTTGGAGCTTAGGGCTTGAGCAAGTTGCTGAGTTTGCTTGCGAAGCGTCTCGTCGCTCTGCACAGCATTTCTAAGCTGCTCGGAAATGGTGTTGAACTGGCTGGCACGTTCTTTCTCCAAATTCGCAACCACCTCACCCATCTTGGTGAGCTGCTCCTTCACCGGGGCAAGTTGGACCAGCACTTTACTTTCTTGGTCTTGCTGGAGCCGCTGCTGCTCCAAGGAGAGGTCTGCTTTAGCAAGCTGTGTTCTAAGTTCCAACTCGGTGGCCTCTAGGGCCGCGACCTTGCTTGAGAGCTCTGGGTTCGCTGTTGTCGCTTTGCGCTTGCCAAATCCATAGCCAAAAATCGCGCCGAGCACCACTCCGACTATTACCGCGTTAAGAACAAGCCAAATTTGAAATTCCATACTTGAAGTATCGCAGTGGCGTCAGACATTTAGCGGCTTTAGCGCCTGTCGGGTTGCTTTCAGGAGCTCTTCCAGTGACTCGGCCTCGTGTCGAGAGGCCATGTGAATCACAATCCTCGCGCAGGCATCGGCATCCGCTAAAGCATCGTGGTGGTTGAACTCCTCGTGACCAACCGCGTAAGCCACAGCGTTTAGTCGATAGCTCTCGAGGGCGTAGGTGCGCCTGGCCATCAAAAGGCTGCAGGCATAGCTCAAATCCGGCAGGTCAAAGTTGACAGCCTGGGCAGATGCTCGAAGCACTCCCATATCAAATGATGCGTTGTGCGCAACAAAGGGCAGTCCCTCGGTGAAAAGCAAAAGATCCGGAAGAACGTCTTCCCAGTTCGGGGCATTGATCACATCTTCTGGGTGTATCCCGTGGACGCGGATGTTTCCCTCGTGAAACCAATTATTTGGAAAAGGGGGTTGAAACAGCATCGAAAGTGATTCTTGAATTTCACCGTCTCGAACCCTCACCAAGCCCACCGCACAAGGGGATGCGGGGGATCCATTCGCAGTTTCAAAGTCGATTGCCGTAAAGTCCAGGGCCATCAGGCAATTATGAGGCAATAAGCTTTCGCGGTGGCCTTAACTATCGGAATCGTGGGACTGCCAAATGTTGGCAAGTCGACCCTCTTCAACGCACTGACCAAGAACAACGTTCTGGCGGCGAACTACCCGTTCGCAACCATTGAGCCAAACATTGGTGTGGTGAACCTTCCAGACGCCAGGCTTACCCGCCTTGCTGAGATTTTTGGTTCGGAGCGCATCCTGGCTGCCCCAGTGTCATTCGTTGACATCGCCGGCATCGTTCGAGGTGCAAGCGAGGGTGAAGGCTTGGGAAACCAGTTCCTAGCGAATATTCGCGAGGCTGATGCCATTGCCCAGGTGGTGCGTGGATTTGCAGACTCAGATGTGGTTCACGTTGACGGCAAAGTTGATGCCAAGAGCGATATCGAGACCATCAACACCGAGCTGATCCTGGCCGATCTTCAGACCTTGGAGAAGACCAGACCTCGCGTGGAGAAGGAAGTAAAGGGCAAGAAGGCTGAGCCTGAGGTTCTAGAAACCATCGATGAAGCGCTCAAGGTACTGAACGACGGCACTCCACTCGCCTTGAGCAAGGTCGATCTCGGCCCGATCAAGGACCTAGGTCTGCTAACCGCCAAGCCAATCTTGTTTGTGTTCAACGTTGATGAGGCTGTGCTCACCAGCGAGTCCAAGCGTGCAGAACTTGCAGCTTTGGTATCTCCTGCCAAGGCAGTGTTCCTTGACGCCAAGGTCGAGTCTGAGTTGATTGATCTCAGCCATGAAGAGGCTCAAGAGCTATTGCAGTCGCTCGGTCAAGAAGAATCTGGACTAGACCAGTTGGCACACGTTGGTTTCCAAACCCTAGGTCTTCAGACCTACCTAACCGCGGGTCCAAAAGAGTCTCGTGCATGGACCATCCGCAAGGGCTGGAAGGCTCCGCAGGCAGCCGGTGTAATTCACACCGACTTCGAGCGCGGCTTTATCAAGGCCGAGGTTGTGTCTTTCGCAGATTTGGATGCTGCAGGCTCGATGGCGGAGGCCAAAGCTGCGGGCAAGGTGCGCATGGAGGGCAAGGAATACGTCATGAACGACGGTGACGTGGTCGAGTTCCGACACGGAGAAGTATCTAAAACCAAGCAATAGCGGTATTGACTTTCTACTTGAAGGCAAGCTAATCTGAACACAATTTTTGTTTATGCGCTTGGGGTGAACATGAAAAAGGTTCTTTTATCGGTTGTTGCAGCTGTAGCGTCTCTTGGGATTGCTGCTGCAGTTCCTGCTATTTCGGCTAGTACTAGCAGGGTAATTAAGGGTTGTATTAGCAAGCAGACTCAGGTTTTGCGGGTAGCCAGTAAATGTACTTCCGCTGAAACAGCTATTTCTTGGAATACCAAGGGTGACCCCGGGCCTGCTGGTTCACCGGGTCCTTCCGGCCCTGCTGGGCCTGCTGGTTCACCGGGTCCTTCCGGCCCTGCTGGGCCTTCTGGTTCAACCGGTGCGACTGGTGCAACAGGACCAGCCGGTTCAGGTGGTTCAGGTTCAGGTACGCCAGTTGTCCTAGACGCGAACGGAAATCTGTTTGGATATCCACTTTCAGTTGTTCCAAGTACCCATGAGGCTTCACAGACCAGTTGGGCATCAGCAGTTGTTTTGCATAATTCATCGCAACGCGTGCTGAATGTAAGGAAAGACGGAACTCCAACTTCGACCCACACCATTGCGTATCAAAGTTACGATTGCACTGGACAACCACTCCTTTTGAATCTGAAAACAAATTCTGAAGAGAGGTATCCCCTTACAATTAACGGCCTCACCACTTGGTTTAGGCAAAGCCGGGCGATAACCAGCAATAATGGAGAAACTTTTTTTGCTCGTTCGGCTTGGTTTGGATCGGGGTCCGAAACGACTTGCCGGGGATACGGAGTGGGAGTTACGCCAACAGTCGAATTTCCAGTCCAGGAGCTAGTGCAAACTACAGCTCCATTTCAAAACCCAGTGGGCCCACTGCGGATTGTTGTGCAGTAAAACAGTGGAGTTCCGCTTCAACGTCTAACTTGCAAGGAAACAGTGAGTTTGCTGTGTCGGAGTAGTGAGGCTCAACCCTTCGCATAGACTCTGTAAATGACTGCAACTCTCACTGGTAACACCACCAATTTCTCTCAGGTTCTCAACCTGGTTCGAGAGGCCGGTTACCTCAAGAAGAAGCCAAGCTTCTACATCATTCGCCTAGTTGTCATTAGCGTGATTGCATCCGCTTTGTGGACCGGTGCTGGCTTTCTAGCCTGGGCAGCAACTATCAACGGTTGGTGGATGGTTTTGGCCTTCGCCATTGTGGCCCTGCTCGGCGTAATGAGTGCGCAGTACGGCTTTATCGCCCATGAGGCAGCCCACCGACAGATCTTTAGAAACAACAAGCTAAACGACTGGACCGGTTTGATTTTGGCGAATCTGTTTGCAGGTTTGTCTTATGGCTTTTGGCTAAAAAAGCACAATAAGCACCACCAGCGACCAAACCAAATTGGTGAGGATCCAGACATTGCGATTCGTGTTTTGAGCTTCACCACCGAATCAAAAATGTCCAAGAAGGGCATCGAGCGCTGGTTCTCTGACCGCCAGGGTTACCTCTTCCCATTGCTATTACTTTTCACTGGTTTTGACCTGCTGTTGGATTCAGTAGCTGGGATGGGTCGTAGGGATCGCTCGCTGGGTATTCGTATTTTGGAGTTCTCGCTAATGCTGATTCGTCAGTTCGCTCCTTACGTTGTGCTCGCGATTATGTTTGGACCGTTCTGGGCGATGGCAATGTGGTTTGTAATGATGATGAGCTTTGGTTTCTTTATGGGTGCCGCTTTCGCTCCAAACCACAAGGGCATGCCGCTAATTGAAAAAGATTCCAACTTGGACTTCTTCTCTCGTCAGGTATTGACCTCTCGCAACATCAAGGGCAGCTGGCTCAAAGACAACCTAATGGGTGGATTGAACTACCAAGTTGAACACCACCTGTTCCCTTCGATGGCCAGGCCATACCTTCGCAAGGCACACGCGATTGTTTCCGAGTACTGCCGTCAGAACGACGTCACTCTGGTGGAGATGAACCTACTCGCCAGCTACAAGATGATCATGCAGCACCTGAACAAGGTGGGTCTAAGCAACAACGCGGATCCATTTGTTTGCCCGATGGTCGCGGAATTGCGCCCTAGAAGCTAGCCTTCCCCCGTGTCAAAAGCCGAAGTCGACCAGTACCTCAAAGGGCTACCTGAGGCTGCTGTCATTTCTATCCAAGCACTGCGTAAACAAGTCTTAGATCTAGTTCCCAAAGGTGAAGAGGGCATCTCCTACGCGATGCCCTGCGTGAAAATCAATGGCAAAGCGGTAGCTGGATACGCAGCATTCAAAAAACACATCGGGTATTTCCCGCACTCTGGAAACATCGTTCCTCAGCTCTCTAGGGAGCTAGCGGATCGCAAGCAAACCACCGGAGGCTTTCAGTTTGGCTTGGGTGAAGTATTGCCAAATGACCTGATCGCAAAGTTGGTTGGGCTAAGGCTCAAGGAGCTCAGCGAGAAGTATCCAGATTTGGATTTCAAACTTAACTAAGTGAATTCTTTGGTTAACGGCAGGTAAACAAACCCATCGGTCCCTACGCTTTCTCCGTGAGTCTTTCGAAGAAGCTTTTCCTTGCCGAAGGCATACAGGTACCCTGTGTGAACCTTCCGGCGGAAGCGCAGCTAGATGACATTCACCCCTGGGCCGCTTCACTTTCCTCGGCGATGGAATTGGTGAGCGAGGGTAAGTCCGGTGCGTTTTTGTATTTCGTTGAGAATTCAGACCAGCTAAAAAGCGTCAGAGATGAACTCAAAGCGGCCCGCAAGCAGAAGATTGATTTTTGGATTTGCTATCCCCGTAAACCCTTTTTCGGGACTGACCTTTCCAGCGAAAAGGTATTGAAACTAGCCAAGAAAGTTGGCCTCAAGGGCCGCGCTGAAGAAGTGCTGGATGACCGCTGGTCCTGCATCTACTTCTCAAGCCGCAAAACTAAATGACGTAGTGCTCGTCGCCGCTCAAATTTAGCAACCTAGCGTTGAAGCCAACTGCCACAGTTCCCGGTGGCATGCTCTTGGTTACAACGGCATTGGCACCCACAGCGCAGTCGTTGCCGATCGTGATGTTCCCGATCAATTTTGCACCTGCACCCAGAGTCACTCGGTCTCCCACGGTTGGGTGGCGCTTTACTGATTCCAGGGTCTTTCCACCCAGGGTTACCCCGTGATACATCAAAACGTCTTCGCCGATGATTGCAGTTTCGCCAATCACAACACCGACTCCGTGGTCAATCACAAAGCGGCGGCCAATGACTGCACCCGGGTGAATCTCGATTGCGGTCCAAAGCTTGACCCAGTTCGAGAGCATGCGGCTGAGGATGCGAAGCTTGAGCTTCCACATCACGTGTGCGATGCGGTACACCCAGATGGCGTGGAGCCCTGGTGATGTTAGGAACAGCTCAAGGGCGCTGCGAGTAGCAGGATCGCGCTCAAGACCTACCTTGATGTCCTCGAAGATTCTCACTGCTTGGCTTGGTATTCCTCTTGCAGGTCACGGTAGAGCGTGGATGAAACGTAACGCTCTCCGAACGATGGAATGATCACAACAATGTTCTTGCCCTCAAACTCCGGGCGGTGAGCAACCTCGCGCGCTGCCCAGACAGCAGCACCGGAGGAGATACCCGCCAAGATGCCGTCTTCGGCAGAGACTCGACGAGAGTACTCAAACGCGTCGCCGTTCGATGAGGAGAGCACTTCGTCATACACCGTGGTGTCCAAGATTGATGGAATGAAGTTTGGACCGATTCCAGCAAGTGGGTGACCGGCTGCTTCGCCGCCGGTTAGAAGTGGTGAAGATGCAGGTTGAACCGCAAAGATCTTGACGTTTGGGTTTAGTTCCCTTAGGCGCTGACCAGTTCCTGTAATGGTGCCACCGGTGCCGCTACCGGCAACTAGTGCATCGACCTGACCGTCAAGATCGCGCCAGATTTCCTCGGCGGTGGTCTCGCGGTGAATCTTTGGGCCTGCTGGATTATCAAACTGACGAACCAAAACAGCGCCTGGAATCTGCTCACCGAGTTCTTCAGAGGTGGCAACCGAACCCTTCATGCCCAAAGCAGCAGGTGTTAGAACTAGCTCAGCTCCGTAGGCACGGATCAAAATCTTGCGCTCAAGGCTCATCGAGTCAGGCATCACAATGATGGTGCGGTAACCGCGAGCTGCTCCAACCATGGCAAGGCCGATACCGGTGTTACCGCTGGTGGCCTCGATGATGGTTCCACCTGGCTTTAGCTCGCCAGATTCCTCGGCGGCGTTAACCATTGCAATGGCTAGCCGGTCCTTGACGCTTGAAGAAGGGTTATAGAACTCCAACTTGGCATAGACACTTGCTTTTGCACCGTCGAGAACTCGATTGAGCTTCACCAAAGGGGTGTTACCGAAAATCTCGGTGATGTTGTTATAGACGCGCATGCTTCTCCATTTTCCAAGAGCAACGAAGTGTAACCTGTCAGGATTAAATTTCTTCCCGAAGGTTACTTAGAATTTCTCTCCTCAGTGACGATCAAAGGGTCGTTGCGATTTAACTTGACGTCCACCTTGGCACCAATTGCAAACTTTCCCGACTGATTCGAATTTAGGTCTATTTGCAAGGTCTCAGTTGAACTGGCAACCTGCACTCTGGTAAAGCTGCCTTGGTAGGTCTTCGAAGTCACGGTAAAGGTGTCACCTTTGACCAGGGAGAGCTCCTCAGGTCGCAGGTACGCGGTTCCAGTCTTTCCAGCTTTTGGACCAATGACCAAGTGGTTTAGGACTGACCAGAGTGTTCCAGTTTTCTTCTGCGCGGAAATGCGGTTATTGGTGCCGACGAACTCGGCGACAAATGCACTTTGGGGTTTGGTGTAAATCTCCTCCGGGGTACCCAATTGCTCAATACGACCATTCGACATCACCGCTACCTGATCAGAAATTGACAGCGCCTCCTGCTGATCGTGGGTAACAAAGATTGTTGTCACTCCGCTGATTTTCTGGAGATTCCTAATTTCAGTTCTCAACTGATCGCGCACGGCGGCATCAAGGGCAGAAAGCGGCTCGTCTAAGAGCAGTAGCTTGGGCTCAGTGGCCAAAGCTCGAGCCAGTGCAATGCGTTGCTGCTGACCTCCGGATAGCTGATGCGGGTATTTCTTCCTGTGTTCGGTCATGGCGGTGAGTTCGAGAAGCTCCTGAGTGCGTTTCACAACTGAGCTGCGGCCGACCCGCTTTAGCTTTAAGCCGAATTGAATGTTTTCTTCGGCGGTTAGATGTGGGAAGAGACTGTAGGACTGAAACACCATGCCGAAACCGCGCTTAGCGGCTGGGATTTGGGTTACGTCGAAACCACCAACCAAAATCTCACCCTTGGTTGGTTCCAGAAATCCCGCAATCAAGCGCAATGCCGTTGTCTTTCCGCAGCCAGAGGGACCCAGCAGGGATACCAACTGCCCCTGTGGCACGGACAGTGAGAAATCATTCAGCGCGGTTTCGTTACCGAAATTCTTTGTCACACCAATTAGTGAAATATCCGACACCTAGACTCCGATCGCATTGAATTGCCCGCCTCGTTTACGAAGGCTGGAGGTTACAAAACTCAGTAGCACCGCGGTCGCGACAATCACCAACAGCGCCAGTGCGTATCCGGATCGCACGTCTTCGGATTGAAGGTCAATGAGGTAGACCGGGAAAGTCTGTTTTAGTAGTAGGGCCGCGAAAGTGAATTCACCGGTAACTGCTGCCACAATCAATAGGGTCGCAACGGTAAGGGAATTCCTTATGTTTGGTAGTAAGACTTTGAAAAAGAAGGAAAGCGTTGATGCACCAAGCGATTGGCTTGCCTCAAAGAGCGTTTTTGCGCCAATCATGCTCAGTTGACCCGCAATGGCTCGATAGCTAAAGGGGAGCATCCAAATCGCATAGAAGAAACTCAAACTCAGCGGGTTAGATAAAAACCAAGGGGCAAAGGGCCTAAACGTTGCAGCTACGCCAACTACAAGGGCTACTGGAGGAATGATCCACGGCAAAATGGTGACCGCAGTCAGCCACGGTTTCCAACCTGGTCTGGCCACCTCTACGAAGGTGGCAATTGGCAGAAGTGCTAAGAGGGTAATGAAAATTGTGAGAAGTGTAAGTCCACCAGTGAGAGTGGCAGTTTCCAGCACCTTTGGGTTTAAAAGCGCCCTGGTTATCGAGTCAAACTTCCATCCTTCGAAGAGGTTGTCCCAAGTCAGGTTGATAACCGGGGTGACTTGAAATGCAAAGCGCCCCATCGCTAATAGAGGTAGGAAAAAGTACGAGACTAATGCCGCGCCAAAAAATATTGCGAAGATGTTTGACACAAACTTGGATTTCAAGCTAGCCACCTAGCGAATCGTCGTTGCAACACTTGAATTGAGATCATGGCCAGTGCCAAAAGCCCCATGGTAACTGTCACAAGCGCGTACCCTAAATCCTCTTCGCCGGTGATCACATTGCCTTGCAGGATGAATCTGATTTGTAGCGGTACCAACTGACCGCCCGAGCTTGAAAGCGCATACACGGTGGCATAGGCCGAGAACGCATTTACAAACAGCAGCAGAGCACCGGTTATCAACACTGGAAACAAAATCGGCAAGGCAACTCGAAGCCAATAATTTGAGCTCGAAGCACCAAGCGAGTGGGCTCCCTCTTTCCAGCTCGGCTTCATGGCCGAGAGCGCCGGGGAGACAATCAAAAACATCAGAGGAACTTGAAAGTAAAGGTATACAAATACCCATCCCCAGAAACTGCTCAGGGTCAGGCCCATCTCCGTTAGGTCAATTCCGAAATTGCGCAGGATGTGAGTGGCGATTCCCTGTGTGCCCAAAATCGCAAAGAATGCAAATGCCAGCGGCACGCCACCCATTTGGGACGCAACCGCACTCCAGGCTTGAGTGGCTGATCGAATCTTGGAACTCGGTTTCATACGATCTACGATCACGGCTAGATAGAACCCTATGACTCCGCCAATGATCGCCGTGGTCATTGAAAGCTGAGTGGAGAGTAAGAAAGACTGCTGGTATGTGCCACTCAGTGCGCGCGAAATGCTATCCAGACGGAAACCCGAGTCAGAGACGAATGACTTGAAAACGACCGTTAGGGCGGGCCAAAGCAAGAAGACACTCACGAGAGATGCCATCGGAAGGGCAACAAGTGCTTCCTTGGATAGTCTCGTGAGTGTCTTCATGGTTTTGAAAAGACCCCGGGGCTTTCACCCCGGGGTCAGATTCTGAATTAGTTGTCAGCAACCATAGGTCCCCAGCTTTCGGTTAGAGCTGCCTTAGCAGCGTCCACCTGAGTCTGGGAAGGGAATTCGATTGCGTCTATTACCTCTGCGGTTGGCAGGGTAGCGGCTAGCTCTGCAGGTACAACTCCAGCCTCAAGCATCGAGGAGTAACGTGCTGGGATTGCCCCGCCCTTGATGTATTCAAGTGCGCCGTCGTTGGAGACTAGGTGCTCTAGCCATAGACGTGCTGCACATGGGTGCTGGATCTCGGTTACAACGCTCTGCGCGTAGTACGAGGCGTAAGCACCGTCAGAAGGAACGTTGACCGCGAAGTCAAAGCCGGCCTCTTCAAGCTGAGGGGTGATGTATGGGAAGTTGTAGGTCCAGTCCAGCGCGATGCTTACTTCGCCCGAAAGCAAAGTTGCTGGAGTGATGTCCACGGTGTTTAGGTTTCCCAGTTCCTTCAGGTTTGCGAAGTACTCGATACCAGGCATGATGTCATCAAACGATCCACCGTTAGCCAAAGAGGCTGCCATAACTGCCGCGAATGCTGCACCAGCCTCGCGAGGGTCACCGTTTAGGGTAACCATTCCCTTGTACTCAGGCTTTAGAAGGTCTGCAAAAGTCTTCGGCGCGTTTGGCACCAAAGTGGTGTTGGTGCCGATGCCCATTAGGCCGTAGTAAGAACCTACCCAGTAGCCGTCTGCGTCCTTCAGGCTTGCTGGAATCTCATCCCAAACAGTTGGCTTGAATGACTCTGCGTAACCAGCCTCAATCATCTGAGTGGTGAAGGAAGGTCCAACGTCGACGGACTCTGGCATGCCGTCCTGACCACGAAGGGTCTCGATAGCGGTTAGCTCATCTGCAGATGATGCGTCCGGGTTCTGCACAACTGCATCAATGCCGTAAAGCTCTTCGTACTTAGCTATAACGCCGGCGTAGTTAGCCCAGCTGTCTGGAAGGGCAATTAGGTCAACCTTGCCCTCGGCCTTAGCAGCGGTCACTAGCTCGTCAAAGGTCGCGCCACAAATCTGAGCTGCGGTCTCAGTAGGGGTGGCGGTCTCGGTGGTTTCTGTGTTTGTAGCACAGCCTGCTAGGCCTAGCACGGTTGCTAGGGAAGCGGCCAGAATTACGCGTGATCTGCGCAAGGTGTCCTCCTGTTAGTTGGAGTTATAAATTGTCGTTTTGAGGTTAACTGCTGCGAAACGAAACAAATCCTTGCAATTGACATTCGTACTACGTCGCACAAAGCTTGGGTGAACCTTAAGAATTCTCAGCGGTTCGGTGCGATCTTGTGCTGAAGTGGCCTAATTTTTAAATCGTGTTGTTGAAGATTGAGTTAGGTCAAGCGGGTCTCGACAAGTGGCGTCAGTTGGATACCCTTGTCTCCAAACTGCCCGCGGCCAATATCTCAAGCTTCGGTCGTCACCTTATGACGATCGCTCACATCTCCGATACGCACCTATGCGATTCACAATCACCCGCGCGCCTGCCTTTCACTGATCGATACGGTGACCCTCACCATCCATTTGCTGCTGAGATTGGTGGACCGGTTGGTAATTACCGCGCACAGGAAATGCTGACAACCCAAGTCCTAGATGCCGCAGTTCAAAAGATAAACACCCTTACCGGAAGATATGCTGAGCAGCCGATCTCGTTGACCGTAGTAACCGGAGATGTGACTGACAATGCCCAGATCAATGAATTGGCGTGGGCTAAAAAGTTACTTGAAGGCGGTTTTGTGAGACCCAATAGTGGGGCAAAGAAGGTCTTCGAGGGTCCGGGCGGTGAGCCATTTGATTCGAATTATTGGAATCCAGAGCATGCCGATGTACTGGACTCGCCCAAGCTCTTCTATGGATTTCCGACAGTTCCGGGTTTGTTGGATGCGGCAATTAGCTCATTTGAGGCATCCGGTCTTCGGATGCCCTTTATTGCGGTGCACGGCAATCACGACGAGCTGCTGCAGGGCACCGTTGCGGTAAATTCTGAGCTGCGGTGGCGCGCCACATCTGATAAGTATCCGGTGAGACTGGTTCAGGATCAGCTGTTCTTCTCGCTTGCCGAACGCTTCGCTCCCATTGGGCCGGCCGCTTGGCCAGATCCGGCCGATCTCGAGTTTACCCACTGCACGCCGGATGCTGATAGAGCAATAATGCCGCCGGTTGAATGGGAGATGGCATTTGGCAACCCAAAACACAATGTGATTGAGCATCAAGGATTTATTTTTGTCTCGCTGAACACTGTGAATCCGCATGGTGGATGGGACGGATCCCTAGATAGACCCCAACTTTACTGGCTGGAACAAACCTTGCTTCAGTTTCATGACCGTCCGGTGATCCTCTTGAGCCACCACCCCTTGGAGCGACTCAAGAACGATTACTCTCCCCTTGGTTCCACCGATAGAGTGTGCTCGGAGGAATTGGAAGAGTTCTTTTCAAAATTCTCAAATATTGTTGCTTGGTTAGCAGGCCACGAACATCGCAACACACTTTCCAGGGTTGGCAAGGAAAACGGTTTCTGGTTAATTGAAACTTGTTCACTAATTGATTGGCCACAAGAGGGTCGCGTTATCGAATTCTTCGAGGACGATGAGGATCTAGTGATTGCCATCACAATGTTCTCCCACGACAGCCCAATATCGGTGCTCAGCGGCAAGCGCTTGGCCAAGGGGTTTGACTTGAGTGAAAATTTGGTACTGGCGTCACTTTCACGGCAGGTAGCGGCCAACGATTGGCAAAGGCAAACCGGTGACACATCGGTTCAGAACATGGAGGGCAACGCAAATGCGCGCAATGTTGTCCTTCGTCACCCCAAAGGGAATCTGCGTCTTTAGACTCTTATTGTGAATGCAAAATATCTTGGACTTTTGATTCTCAGCGCTTTTCTTTTGACAGGGTGTAGCGCTTCAGAAATTGCCTCGGCGGCGGCCGATGCCGCTGCCTGCACCGCGATGGAATCGACATTGACGGCAACCGCAGCCGCCTACCAGGAGGGCTTGGTGGACTCCGGCCTAATCTCGCAGGTCGATGCGCTGATAGGTGAGCAGGTTAGGGGAGTGCTCTCCTCAGGACTATCTCAAGACCTAGCCGACCTGGTTGCAATTGTTGACTCTGCCGAATCTGTGGAAACCGCCAAGGCTCAGGTTGCGGAGCTAACTGCCTCTATTGGGGAAAAGTGCTCGGCTGTCGGAGTTGAGTTCTCAAACTAGCGAACGAGCTCGTCGTCAATCATTTGGCCCTTGCGGATTTGCAGGGCTACCGGGATTGCCATTAGGCAAGATCCAAACAACAGCCAAAGACCTGCGTCCCAGCCCCCAGTGACCTCTCTGAGCACTCCTACCAAGAACACGGCGAGGGAAGCTGTGGTGTAGCTAACGCCCTGCCCAAATGCGCTCACTGCCAAAACCGTAGAGCGCTCGCGAGATCGCAGATTGAACAGCGTCAGTGCCAGCGGAAACATGGTCGGCCCGAAGCCAAATGCGATTACCCAGAGCCAGGTCAGCGAAACATCGCCAAACAGCAATCCCAGTGCTCCGGTGACACCAGAGACAAAAGAGAACCAAACAATCAAGCTCTGAGATTTTGGGTAACGAGTGCTGAGAATCGGCATGATCAACGAAATAGGCAGGCCAATCAGCGAAAACAGACTCAAAAGCAGCCCGCCTTCGATAACGCTCACTCCCTGATGTTCGACCAGGATTAGCGGCAGCCACGCAAATGACACATAGCCGATGATTGACGTTACGGTCTGCATAAACGCAATCGAAACCGCCGTTGGAGAGCGCCAGATTGCTTTATCGCCCGCCACCTTCTCGGCCTTGATCTCCGGTTTTGAGTTACCCAGCAGGAAACTCAGTGGAGCAATCGTCAAAAAGGCCAAAATGGCCCACTGGCCCAGTGAAAATCTCCAACCCGCAACTTCAGATATTGGCACCGCAACAAACGAGGCCATGGTTGCCGATAGGGCAGTGAGAGTTAGATAAAAACTAGAGACCAAACCAACCCGGTTTGGAAAGTATTTGCGAACCATTACCGGTAGCAGCACATTGCCAATACCCATACCTAGCAGGCTCAATAGCGAGCCGAAGAACAACGCCGTGGAATCCCAGGAGAATGCTCTCAAAAGATGACCCAAGATGATCATCAGGACCGTGAGCATCAGCGTCTTTTCGACGCCTAACAGTCTTGCCGGACGGTAGCTGAGTGAACTGGCGATCGCAAAAGACAAAGGTGCGGCAATACCTAAAAGTCCAATGGTCACAATCGGCAGTGAGATGTCCTGCTGAATATAGGTGACAACCGGGCTGATAGAGCTAACGGCAGTTCTTAGGTTTATGGCCAAGAGTGCAATCGTGCTGATTGCTAAAAAGCGAGCTTGGTTTTGGGTTTTCACTTCAGTGCTTGCTGAAACTGCGCGTGCAGCAAACCATTGGAAGCCATAACCGAGGAGCTGCGTTCGGTGAGCGGACCTGCAAGGTCGCTAAATTGCCCGCCAGCTTCTTGGACGATTGGAACCAGCGCTGCGATGTCGTAGATCATGAGGTCGTGCTCAGCCACTAGGTCAAGGCTGCCCTCGGCAAGCAGCATGTAGCTGTAGAAGTCGCCATAGGCCCTGGTTCTCCAAACCTTGCGGCTCAGGTCGATCAGCTGGGGAAGTTTGTCGCTCTGATCCCAAAGCTGCAGGCTGTTGTAGGAGATTGAAGAGTCTTCGAGCTTGGAAATCTTCGAAACCTGTAGCGAGCGCACGCTGCCATCTAGATCCATGGTGAACGCGCCATTGCCACGCTGTGCCCACCAACGTCTACCAAGGGCGGGCGCTGAGACCACGCTTGTGGTGATGACGCCGTCAACTCGCAGGGCAATAAGGGTTGCCCAAATTGGAACGCCTCTTAGGTAGTTTGCGGTGCCATCAATTGGGTCAACAATCCAGTTTCGATTTGAAAATCCGGTGTTCTCAAACTCTTCGCCAATAAAGCTGTCGGTCGGTTGGTAATCGGCAACAATCGAGCGCAGTTCCACTTCTACCGCTCGATCGGCATCTGTTACCGGCGTGCGGTCCGGCTTTGTTTCGACCAAAAGCCCAAGGGAGCGAAAACGCTTGAGGGAAATCTCATCAGCGTGGTCGGCCATCGTGAGGGCAAGGTCTAGATCTTTAATCATCAGGGTTAATCTATCGACCCAATTGCCAAGACCAGTCGTCGGAAGGAATCTAACCTCGAGGCTGACAGCTTTCCGACTTCCACCGCAACATCCAACTCGCAGTCTGGAGAATCCGCTAAGTGGGAGCAGTCCCTTGGGCACTCGGCGCTCGCTGCATCTAGATCTGCAAATCCCTTGAGGAGCCCAATTGCATCAATACCCGCAAGACCAAAGGTTCTAACTCCCGGGGTATCAACAATCCAGCCATCTCGAACGGGGATCGCTTTGGCAGAACTCGAGGTGTGCTTTCCCTTACCGGTCACCTCGTTCACCTCTCCGGTTGCTCGAACATAGTCCGGGGCCAAAAGGTTGATAAGCGATGTCTTTCCCACGCCGCTGTGGCCAACAAAAACA
>CAMAQN010000009.1 GCA_945860535.1 Auritidibacter sp. Marseille-P8566 | reverse complement strand
ACGTGCTGGCAACATAGGACGAGGGTTGCGCTCGTTGCGGGACTTAACCCAACATCTCACGACACGAGCTGACGACAACCATGCACCACCTGTATAGAGACCTTGCGGGGACTACATTTCTGCAGTTTGCCTCTATATGTCAAGCCTTGGTAAGGTTCTTCGCGTTGCATCGAATTAATCCGCATGCTCCGCCGCTTGTGCGGGCCCCCGTCAATTCCTTTGAGTTTTAGCCTTGCGGCCGTACTCCCCAGGCGGGGCGCTTAATGCGTTAGCTGCGACACGGATCACGTGGAATGTGACCCACATCTAGCGCCCAACGTTTACGGCGTGGACTACCAGGGTATCTAATCCTGTTCGCTCCCCACGCTTTCGCTCCTCAGCGTCAGTAGCGGCCCAGAGAAGTGCCTTCGCCATTGGTGTTCCTCCTGATATCTGCGCATTCCACCGCTACACCAGGAATTCCCTTCTCCCCTACCGCACTCTAGTCTGCCCGTACCCACTGCAAGTCCGAGGTTGAGCCTCAGATTTTCACAGCAGACGCGACAAACCGCCTACGAGCTCTTTACGCCCAATAATTCCGGATAACGCTTGCACCCTACGTATTACCGCGGCTGCTGGCACGTAGTTAGCCGGTGCTTTTTCTGCAGGTACCGTCACTTTCGCTTCTTCCCTGCTAAAAGAGGTTTACAACCCGAAGGCCTTCGTCCCTCACGCGGCGTTGCTGCATCAGGCTTTCGCCCATTGTGCAATATTCCCCACTGCTGCCTCCCGTAGGAGTCTGGACCGTGTCTCAGTTCCAGTGTGGCCGGTCACCCTCTCAGGCCGGCTACCCGTCGTCGCCTTGGTGAGCCATTACCTCACCAACTAGCTGATAGGCCGCGAGCTCATCCTTGACCGAAATTCTTTCTTCCCCAGTAGATGCCCACCAAGGAAAATATCCGGTATTAGCTACAGTTTCCCGCAGTTATCCCAGAGTCAAGGGCAGATTGCTCACGTGTTACTCACCCGTTCGCCACTAATCCACCGGAGCAAGCTCCAGCTTCATCGTTCGACTTGCATGTGTTAAGCACGCCGCCAGCGTTCGTCCTGAGCCAGGATCAAACTCTCCGTAAAAATCATTCTGCCTACAAGTAGGCAAGCTTCTACGAACACCCCGGAAAAAGGGGTGATCAATTTGATTTGGCTTTCGAACTGTCTACTGACAATTCATGTTTTGTATCTTTATCCAAAAGGAATCTCTGCCAGAACCTAAGTTCCAGCCGAGGTTTTTGGCATCGACATTGTGCACGCTGTTGAGTTCTCAAAGATCGGATGCATCTGGCTTTCCCTCGCGGGTCAACTCCAGAGCAACTTTTCAAGTCTACCGATTTGACACACTGTGTCAACCCCTCGTTTCCAAGGAATTTCCACCAGTTATCTCAGCGGGAGACCTAAATCTTAGACGCAAAAATTGCAAGCCACAAGGGCTAGTTTCTGGACTAAGACTGTTGTAACTTGAGCCGGCGATCTCAATCGGATCTTGCCAAACTTTGGACAACTCGCATGAGCTTAGTCACGATTTGGTAAAGCTGTCAAATCGAGGGCAGAAACGGCGTGTTGGGTCAACAAATCAGAAAAAAAGCCCGGCTAACGACTTCTTACCGCGAGCTAAAACAGCCTGATTTCCGTCTAAAACATCATCCAGAACCGCTGTATCGGAATCGATCTTGGTTTTATTGACCGAGACTCCACCCTGTTCAATGGCTCTGCGAGCCTCTGACTTGGACTCACACAGCCCAGTAGCCAAAAGAGCATCAACTACCAAGGAACCCTTCGATACCTCGGCATTTGGCAACTCATCGAGCGCTGAACGCAGAGTCTTTGCATCAAGTGAGCGAATATCTCCCGCTCCGAACAGCGCTATGGCTGCATCCTGGGCCGCCACGGCCTCAGATTGGGAGTGCACCAGCTCTGTCACCTCCAGGGCTAACCGACGTTGGGCCTCGCGCTTGAATGGCTCAGCTTCAACCTGCTGCTGGTACTGCTCTATCTCGGCCCTGGTTAGGAAGGTGAACACCTTTAGGCGATCAATTACATCTGCATCATCGGTGTTGAGCCAGAACTGGTACATCGCATAGGGGCTAGTAAGTTCGACATCCAACCAAATCGCGTTGCCTTCGCTCTTGCCAAACTTCTTACCGTCAGAGTTGGTAATCAACGGAGTTGCGATGAGGTGAACCGAGGATCCTTCAACTCGGTGAATCAAATCAGTGCCGGAGGTTAGGTTTCCCCACTGGTCACTGCCGCCGGTTTGCAGCACGCAGTTATAGCGGCGGTTCAGCTCCAAGAAATCCAGTCCCTGCAATATCTGATAGCTGAACTCTGTGTAGCTAATGCCGCTGTCTGAATTTAGTCGAGCCGACACAGCATCTTTTGCGAGCATCTTGCCCACACGGTAGTGCTTGCCGACATCTCTCAGGAAATCAAGTGCACTGTAGTTCTGTGTCCAGTCCAGGTTGTTGACCAGACGCGCTTTGTTAGGCCCCTGGTAATCCAAAAAACGCTCGGTCTGGGCTGCCAAGCGGCTGACCCATTCGGAAACCGTCGCCTTGTCATTTAGCGTGCGCTCGGCATTTGGCTTTGGGTCACCAATCAGACCGGTTGCTCCACCAACCAGTGCCAGCGGGTTGTGGCCAGCCAGCTGCAACCGACGCATGGTCAAAAGCTGAACTAGGTTTCCAAGGTGCAAGCTAGGGGCAGTTGGGTCAAAGCCGCAGTAGTAGGTAATCGAGTTTTCCGAAAGCTCTTTGCGCAGTGCTTCCTCGTCAGTTGACAGCGCTACCAGACCACGCCACTTCAGCTCATCCAAAATATGGCTAAAGGATGAGTCATTGAGCTGTCGGCTCATAGTTTCTGCGCTCGCCAATTACTTCTCCCCCGCTAGCAATTTATTCAAAGTTCCAAGCTGGGTGTCCACCTCGGATAATGAGGTTCCGCCCGCTCCGTTTCTTGAAGAAATAGCGCTCTGAACGTCGATTACCTCACGAACCGTCGGGGTGAGGTGCTTAGAGATTGCCGCGAGCTGAGCATCGGATGGCTCTTGAAGCTGCATGTTGTGCTGCTCGCAGAACTTCACAAGCTCACCGGTGATCTCGTGAGCGTCTCTAAATGGAACGCCTTGTTTGACTAACCACTCCGCGACATCTGTGGCCAGCGAATAACCCATAGGCGCAAGTGTCTCCAGCCGCTCGATATTGAAGCTAAGGGTTGCAACCATTCCGGAAAAGGCCGGCAAAACGAATAACAGGTTGTCCACCGAGTCGAAAACCGGCTCTTTGTCCTCTTGTAAATCACGGTTGTAGCTCAGCGGCAATCCCTTGAGGGTTGCAAGCAGCCCGGTGTGATTACCAATCAACCTGCCGGCTTTGCCCCTGGCAAGCTCTGCAACATCTGGGTTCTTTTTCTGCGGCATGATCGAGGATCCTGTTGAGAAAGCATCGTCCAATTTCACGTACCCGAATTCAAAAGTGGACCAAGCAATAATCTCCTCGGCAAATCTAGAAAGATCAACCGCGATCATCGCTGCGATAAAGCTAAATTCGGCGACCACGTCTCTAGAGGCCGTGGCATCCATGCTGTTCTGAGTAACCCCGGCAAAACCAAGTTCTTGCGCAACCAGATTTGGATCAAGCCCAAGCGTGTTTCCTGCCAGTGCGCCAGAGCCATAGGGCGAAAGGTTTGCCCGCTCGCGCCAGTTCTGAAGGCGCTCCAAGTTTCTAACCATCGGCCAGGCGTGTGCTAACAGGTGATGCGACAGCAATACCGGTTGGGCGTGCTGGAAGTGGGTGCGTCCAGGCATTGCAACACCGCGATGTTTGGTTGCCTGCGAAACCAGAGCTGCGAGATAACCGTGCAGTTGCTTTTCAATCTCGACCGCCGCATCCAGCAGGAAGGATCTAATCAGCGTGGCGATTTGGTCATTGCGCGAGCGACCAGCGCGAATCTTGCCGGCTATTTCTTTGCCTGCGATTTCGATAAGACCACGCTCTAAAGCTGCGTGCACATCTTCTTCCTCGGGTAACGGTGCAAACTCACCGGCCAAGACTCTTTTCAGCAATTGACCAATTGCGTTCTCCAGAGTTGAAAGTTCACTGGCGGAAAGATAGCCAGCCTTGTGAAGTGCCTTTATGTGAGCACTGGTTCCGCGCAAGTCATAGGGAGCCAATCGGAAGTCGAAGTGCGTAGAACGAGAAAGGGCTGCCAATGCGTCGTTTGGGCCAGACGCGAAACGTCCACCCCAAAGGGAGTCATTGCTCTGTGCCATCAGTCCTCTTACCTCTTTATCTAGCTAAGTCTAGTTTTTCCTTGAGAGCCAAAGCATTAGGGCCTTCTGAGCGTGCAGGCGATTCTCTGCCTCATCCCAGATTCTTGACTGCGGACCATCGAGCACCTCAGCGGCTACCTCATAGCCGCGATAGGCGGGCAGACAGTGCAGGAAGATTGCTCTTGAGTTGGCCTTTGCCATAAGTGCTGCATCAACCGTGTAACCGGCAAACAGCTTCACTCGCTGCTCTTTCTCGTCTTCCATGCCCATAGAAACCCAGGTGTCGGTGGTAACTACATCTGCTGCGGCAACGGCCAAACTTGGATCTTCGAAAACCTCGATTTTCTGACCAAACTGCGTTGCTATTGCCTGAGCCCTGGCTACCACCTCGGCAGCGGGCTGGAAACCAGCTGGAGCACCAATTGAAACGCTCATACCCGCCAGCGCACATGCCACCAGGTAGCTGTTACCCATGTTGTTGGCAGCATCACCAATGTAGGCAAGCTTGAGCCCTTGGGTCTTGCCAAACTCTTCCCTGATAGTGAGTAGGTCTGCCAGCAGCTGGCACGGGTGCCAGTCATCGGAAAGCGAATTGATGACAGGAACTTGGGAGTTTGCTGCCATCTCCTCAAGCCCTGATTGGGCATAGGTGCGCCAAATGATTTGCGCTACCTGACGCTCTAGAACTCGAGCGGTATCCGCAACCGATTCCTTTTTGCCCAGCTGCGAAGAACCACTATCAATAATCAGCGGCACTCCCCCAAGATCAGCAATGCCAGTGGCGAATGAGACTCGGGTTCGAGTGGAAGTCTTATCAAAGATGACTGCAACGGTCTGTGGACCTGCAAATGGCTTATGTGCAAAACGATTGGCCTTTAGTTCCAAGGCCAACTCGAGAATATCAGCCTGCTCTTGTGGGGTCAGGTCATCATCTTTTAGAAAGTGTCTAGTCACGTCGGTCCTTAGTTGGTCACCTGAGTGCCGACACCGGACTCAGTAAAAATCTCAAGCAAAATGCTGTGCGGTTGCCGGCCGTCAATAATGTGTGCTTTTGGCACACCGCCCTCTACGGCCTCAAGACAAGCCTGCATCTTTGGAATCATGCCAGATTCTAAGGCTGGAATGAGTTCTCGCAATTCAGCGGCGGTGATCTCAGATACCAATGAGTCCAATTTTGGCCAGTTGGCATAGAGCCCAGGGACATCAGTCAACACCATGAGTTTTTCTGCACCGAGGGCTACCGCCAAGGAGGCGGCTGCCAAATCTGCGTTCACATTTAGTAGCTCTCCGTAAACCGTTGGTGCAACGGTTGAGATCACCGGAATCTTGCCGGCATCAATGGCCTGCAGCACGCTTCTTGGATTCACGGTGCGGACCTCGCCCACAAGACCCAGGTCTACTTCACCCTCTGGCGTTGAGGCAGTGACCTTATCGGCGCGGAATAAGTTGTCATCCTCACCTGAAAGCACCACGGTTTGCGCTCCAGAGGCTTCAATCAACTCCGCAAGCTCTTTGCTCACCTGGTT
This sequence comes from Auritidibacter sp. Marseille-P8566, assembly GCA_945860535.1. Taxonomy (GTDB): domain Bacteria; phylum Actinomycetota; class Actinomycetes; order Actinomycetales; family Microbacteriaceae; genus Aquiluna. Next base: position 23,966 of record CAMAQN010000009.1, on the reverse strand, counting down.
CCTCAGCACATCGCGAACAACCTTGATGGTTTGCTCGTCGGTGTATCTAAAGCCGTGCCTAAACTCGCTTTGAATGCCGAGCTCGGCCAGCCGAGCGGTGATTTGCGGACCGCCGCCGTGAACCACCACCGGCTTGATACCGACAAATCTTAGGTATGCCATGTCTTGCGCAAAGGCAGTCTGCAACGCCTCATCGACCATTGCGTTTCCGCCAAACTTCACAACCACAATTCGCCCGTGAAACTCGCGCAACCAATCCAAAGACTCAATTAGAGTCTCTGCCTTGATGCGGGCGAGCGCTTGGTCTGGGTTGGCAGGAATCATTAGCTGGAGTATGCGCTGTTCTCTTCGACGTATTCGTGGGTCAAATCATTAGTCACCACGGTTGCGAAATCTTCACCGACATTTAGGTTGATGTTGATTTCCACCTTGCGAGGGGCTAGGTCAATCAAGCCCCTATCCCCTGCTGGTTGCCCCTGACTTGAGATAAGAACTCCGTTGATGGCGACATCAATGTTGTAGGGATCAAACTCAGCCTTAGTGGTTCCCACCGCTGCAAGGATTCGACCCCAGTTTGGGTCGTTGCCATAGATTGCCGCCTTGAACAAGTTGTTGCGAGCAACCGACCTAGCAACCTCAACGGCGTCGTCTTCACTTGCCGCACCTTCCACGGTGATGTGGATGTTGTGCGATGCGCCTTCGGCATCATCGAGTAATTTCAACGCCAGCTCATTGCAAACCGAGGTTAGAAGCTCTTGAAATTCAGCTGGGTCGGCCGCAATCCCTGAAGCGCCAGAGGCCATCAACGTCACCTGGTCGTTGGTAGACATGCAGCCATCGGAATCTAGGCGATCGAAAGAAACACGAGTAGCAGCTCGAAGGGCTGAATCTAACTCTGCAGGTTCAATAACCGCATCCGTTGTTATAACCACCAGCATGGTTGCAAGTCCCGGAGCAAGCATTCCTGCTCCTTTAGCCATGCCACCGATTCTCCAGCCGCTGGAAGATTCAGCTTCTGCGCGCTTGGCAACTGAATCGGTGGTCATGATGGCTTCACTGGCAGTTACGCCACCGTCGTGATTCAAAGAATCAACAGCACTCTTCACGCCGTCCAAAAGCTTTTCACGATCGAGCTGCTCGCCAATAAGGCCGGTGGAGCACACCAATACATCCGAAGCTGAAACCTCCAGGTGATTGGCCAGAGCTTCCGCTGTGGCGTGAGTGGTTTGAAAACCCTGCAGTCCGGTGTAGCAATTAGCACCGCCGGAGTTCAGAACAATTGCCGAGACCTGCTGATCTTTGATGACCTCTTTGGACCAAAGAATCGGGTTTGCCTGACAACGATTAGTTGTAAAGACAGCAGCCGCTAGTCGCAGCGGTCCCTGATTCACGACTACTGCGAGATCCTTCTTGCCTGATGACTTCAGCCCGCAGGCCACGCCGCTGGCGGCAAAGCCTTGGGCAAACGTCACACTCACGGCGCAACTCCATCAATCGGTAGACCTAGAGTTTCGGGCAAACCAAGTGCAAGGTTCATGCTCTGTATTGCGGCTCCAGCAGTTCCCTTCACCAGGTTGTCAATTGCAGACACAATCACAACTCGTTGCGCCGACTCATCGAAACTGAGTGAAATCTGCGCGGTGTTCACTCCCAAAACCGAGGAGGTGTTGGGCTGCTGTCCCTCAGCTAGTAACTGAATAAATATTTCGGAACCGTATGCCTGTTCGTAAGCAGCAACCAGCTTCGCAAAGCTAAAGCCGGCGCTCACCTTTGCGGTGTTAACGGCCAAAATGCCGCGGGACATTGGAACCAAAACCGGCGTGAAGGAAACCTTCACCTCCGCACCCGATGCGTGTGCCAAATTCTGTTCAATTTCTGGGGTGTGACGGTGGATTCCCCCAACACCATACGCACGAGCCGATCCCTGAACTTCGCTGGCCAGTAGGTCTGCTTTCAAACTTCTTCCCGCACCAGAAGTTCCAACTGAAAGAACCGAAACGATGTCCTTTGGTTCAATTAGCCCTGCTGTAAGCGCTGGTGCTAGTGCCAGTGTGATTGCTGTGACATTGCAACCGGGAACCGCTACCCGCTTAACCCCGCGCAGGTTCTCACGCTGGGTTCCACCACTTGCCAAAGTGAGCTCCGGCATTCCGTAAGCCCAAGTGCCAGCATGTGCGGTGCCGTAGAACTTTTCCCAGGCCTTGGAATCCTCAAGCCTGAAGTCTGCACCGCAGTCCAAAACTAGAACGTTTTCCGGCAGGTAGGCGGCTACCTCTGCGCTAGTTGCGTGCGGAAGCGCTAAGAACACAATGTCGTGACCTGCAAGGCTCTCCTTGCTGGTCTCTACCAAAACCCGATCTTCATAGCTCTTTAGGTGAGGATGCAGCGCAGAGAGTGGTTGACCGGCATTTGTGTTGGCTGTCACCGCTCCCAATTCAAGCTCTGGGTGCATAGCAATCAGGCGCAGCAATTCTCCACCGACATAACCGCTGGCTCCAGCTACTGCAACCTTGAATACCATCTACGTCCTTAGGGTTGCGCCAAATTGTTGACTTGCCAAAGCTACCGCTGCATCTTTGGACGAAGTTGCTTCGGCTTGCGTCAAGGTACGATCTGCCGCCCTGAAACGCAGGCTGAAGGTAACGGACTTGGATCCGGTTGGAACGTTTTCTCCCCGATAGTCATCCACCATCGAAACATCCTCGAGCAACTCTCCGGCGCCCTCGCGAATTGCCCGCATCAGGTCTGCGGCCGCTACATCAAAACTCACCAGAAGCGAGAGATCTTGGGTGGCAGCTGGCATCACGCGAAGCTCCGCAGCCTGCAGAACTTCTGGAGCGTGAGCGAATAGCGCCTCAAGATTTACCTCGAAAGCCGCTACTCGTCTTGGAAGGTGATACTCGGCAGTTAGTGATGGTGCAACTTCTCCAAGGTGGCCGACGACCTCTCCTGCGACCAAGACCTCTGCAGCTCTACCTGAATGGAATCCCAATGGAGTCGCCTGTCGAATTTCATACTGAACGCCCGCGGCACGAGTTATTTGCTCAACAGCCAAAATTGCCTGCGGATAACCCGATTGAACAGCTTGCTGCCCAGGTGCCTGCGGTATCCAATCACCCAGAACGACACCGGCTAGGTGCCTTGGCTGAACCGGAATTGAAGCGTTCAGTTGAGCGAGTTGCTCAGCACTCGGGCGAACATTACCCACCGGAAGTGAAGTGGTCGGAGCGCCCTGAGCTGGCAAGAATACCGAGCCCTCTTCAACCAAAGCCAAATCGGTTGTTCCACGAGAAAGGTTTCTCGCGGCGGCCTGCATAAGTCCTGGAATCAAACTGTTTCTAAGTTCTGGGCTATCCCCCTGCATCGGGTTTTCAAGCCTTAGCGCATGGCTGTGTGAGAACTCACGGTTCTGCTGCTCTGAGTAGAACGGGTAGTTCAATACCTCGGTAAACCCAGCCCCAGCCAAACCAGCCAGCGCTCTGCGACGGAATTGCTGTCTCGGTGTTAGGCCTCGACCCGGAGGTGCAACAGGAATTCTGGAAGGGATCAGGTGGTAACCGGCAAGTCTTGCGACCTCCTCAACCAAATCTGTCTTGTGGCGAATATCTGGCCGCCAGCTCGGAGGAGTTACCGTCACAGCGTCGTCGTGAACCTTTAGCTCACAGCCAATCTGGTGCAAGAGATCCAAAATCTGCTGGTTGGCGTAGTCGACTCCAACCAATTCCGACGCAAAACCAAACGGCAACTCGATCTCGATCTTTGGATTGTCAATCCGGTAGCTCGAACCAACTCCATTGAGTTGACCGCCTGCAAGTTCAATCAAAAGTTGCGCTACCCGTGCAGCAGCAATTGGGCCGACCTCTGGGTCCACACCGCGCTCGAAACGCTTGGATGCTTCGGAAGAGAGTTTGTGCCTGCGCGCAGTTCGGGCAATCGAAATAGGATCAAACAAAGCAGCTTCAATCAGCACGTTCTTAGTGGTTGAGCTAACCTCAGAGGACGCTCCGCCCATAACGCCAGCTAGTCCAATCGGCCCCGAGTCATCGCAGATTAAAAGATCCTCAGCGTGCAGAGTTCGAACCTTTTCGTCCAAAGTTTGAAGCTGTTCGCCTGACTTGGCACGTCTTACCGTGATGCCACCTGAGAGCTTGTCTTGGTCGTAAGCGTGAATCGGCTGTCCAAGCTCCAACATCACGTAGTTGGTGATATCCACCGCAATAGAAATTGATCGCATGCCAGCAAGCTTCAGACGATTTGCCATCCAGCTTGGAACTGAGGCATCGGCGTTAATTCCAGAGACACCAAGGGTTGTAAAAATCGAAGCGCCTGGTGCGCCGTGGATTGGAGCAACGTCTTGGACCTGGACGCTAAAGCCTGTTCCAACCTTTGCCGAAACTTTGGTTGCTGGATCGGTGAACTTTGCTCCAGATGCGTGACTGTATTCGCGCGCTATGCCTCGAATCGAAAGGCAGTAACCGCGATCTGGAGTGACGTTTACCTCAGCGGCAGACTCGTTTAGGCCCAGTAACTCAAGTGCATCGGTACCGACTTCAGGGTCAAGACCAAGGGTTGAAAGCCTAAGAATTCCCTCATGGTCATCGCTAAGCCCAAGCTCTCTGGAGGATGCGATCATTCCATCGGAAACGTGACCATAGGTCTTACGCGCCGCAATTTCAAAGCCACCAGGAAGCGCAGCACCTGGCAGAGTGACAACAACCTTGTCGCCCTCGAAAAAGTTTCTTGCACCGCAAACCACGCCGTTGACGACACCGGGTGCAACCTCAACCTGGCACCAGCGAATGGTCTTGCCATTTGACTGCGGTTCTTCAACAAACTCCAAAACTTTGCCCACCACAATCGGGCCACGGATGTCCCCTCCGTGCGAGCCTTCTTCTTCCAATCCAACCTTGACCAGCTGGGCCATGACGTCGTCTGGGGTGGCATGCTCTGGCAGCTCTACAAACTCAGCCAACCAACTCAATGGAACTCTCATCAGATCACCGAGCCAAACTGCTGCGAGAAGCGAGCATCGGCCTCGACCATGTCGTGCATATCACGAACGCCATTGCGGAACATCAAGGTGCGTTCAATGCCCATGCCGAAAGCGAACCCGGTGTAAACCTCAGGGTCGATGCCGGCGGCCAGCAGAACATTGGGGTTCACCATGCCGCAGCCGCCCCACTCAACCCAGCGAGCGCCACTTTTTGCACCCGGGTGCCAAACATCCAACTCCGCCGATGGCTCAGTGAATGGGAAGAAGCTTGGGCGCAATCTAATCTTCGCCTCTGGGCCAATCATCACGCGTGCAAAGTGCTCAAGCGTTCCCTTGAGGTCTGACATCGTCAAGCCCTTATCAACCGCAAGGCCCTCTACCTGGTGGAACACCGGGGTGTGGGTAGCGTCCAGCTCATCGGTTCGGAATACCCGACCGGGGCAAAGAACATAAAGCGGCAATTCGCGCTCTAGTAATGAACGCACCTGCACCGGAGAGGTGTGAGTGCGAAGCAAAAGGTGATTTTCAACCGGGGCTACAAAGAAGGTGTCCTGCATGGCTCGTGCCGGGTGGTCCGGGTGGAAGTTCAGAGCGTCAAAGTTGAACCACTCGTTTTCAAGCTCTGGACCATCGGCAATTTCCCAACCCATGCCGATGAATACATCACTGATCGAATCCATCAAGAGCGACAGCGGGTGCCTTGCACCCTTGGGAGCAACTCTTGGGTAAGCGGTTATGTCGACGCGCTCTAATTCCAAGGCCTCGGCGTCTGCAACAGCCTGCAGTTCGGATTCTTTTGAGGTGAACGCAGCATTTAGTTCAGCACGGGCCGCGCCAATTAGCTTGCCCGCTTCAGCTTTCTGATCGCCAGGTAGCGCTTTGATCAGGGCGTTTAGTTTCGAAAGTGGCGAATCCTCGCCAACCGCAGCTGCCTTTACGGCCTTTAGGTCTTGAAAACTATTTGCCCTTTCCAAAAGCGCGAGCGAGGAGGCAAGCGCTTGGCTTACCGTTTCGGCTGTTAGTTGTTCAGACACTTTTAAAGTTTAGCGATTGCTTCGCATTTCAAACGCTGAGGCATACAGGCAAACTGAAGCTGCTGTCGCAAGGTTTAGCGATTCTGCAGCTCCAAAGATCGGCAGGGCAACAACCTCATCCGCCATTTCCAGCATTTCGGGTGATACTCCGTGAGCCTCATTACCAAAAATCCAAGCTGTTGGTTTGGACAGCGCCTGACTCATTTCTGTAATCAGCTTTCCGCCTGAACTGGCGGCAAAGACCTGTATTCCAGCCGCCTTTAGGGCGGTCACCAAAGCGGCAGGGTCCTGCTCAACGACGGCCGGCACATGCAAAATGCTTCCGGCGGTGGCACGAACCAACTTGGGGTTGTAGAGATCCACTGAATCAGTGGTGAAAATTACTGCATCAGCGCCTGCGGCGTCCGCGGCACGTAACACGGTGCCACCATTACCAGGATCGCGAGCCTGATCCAAAATTGCAATCAGCTGCGGTCCAGATGCAAGCAACTCTTCAAGGCTGACGTCAAACTGTGAAACAACGGCAACAACACCCTGTGGGGTCTTGGTGTCTGAGAGCTTCTCCATAACCAAATCGGAGACCTCAATGATTGGAACCGAGGCGTCATAGAGCTGGTCAAATAGGTCTTCGTAACGATCTAGAGCTGCAGCGGTCGCAAAGACCTCTTGAGCCAGCTCTGGTTGCTTGCAAAGCTCCTTGAGCCCTTGAGGTCCCTCAAGCAAAAAGAGCCCGGTTTCTAACCGGGCGTCTTTTTGTTGAAGTCGTGCGACACCCTTCACCCTTTCGGATTTGGGGCTGTCTAGCATTAGCTAACCTTGGCCGCGTTTACATCCTTAGGCAGTGCTGCCTTTGCAGATGCAACCAAAGACGCGAAAGCCTTTGGATCGTGAATAGCTAGGTCAGCCATGATGCGACGGTCAACCTCGATACCAGCAAGCGCTAGTCCCTGGATAAAGCGGTTGTAGGTCATGCCGTGTAGACGAGCCGCTGCGTTGATGCGCTGGATCCAAAGGCGACGGAAGTTACCCTTGTTCTTTCTGCGGTCGTTGTATGCATAAACCAACGAGTGCAGTAGCTGCTGCTTTGCCATGCGGTACAAACGTGAACGCTGGCCGCGGTAACCGTGAGCGCGCTCAAGCGCAACACGACGCTTCTTCAGCGAGTTGACGGCGTTTTTTACTCTTGCCATTTTCTACTCCTATTTCTAAGCGTCGGCTAGCGGCCGAGCTGTCTCTTTAGCTTCTTGAAATCTGCTGGGGACACTACCTGGTCCTGGTTTAGACGACGGGTGCGTCTTGATGACTTGTGCTCCAGGTTGTGGCGCATGTTGATCTGCTGCTTCATCAGCTTGCCGCTGCCGGTAAAGCGGAAACGCTTCTTGGCGCCCGAGTGGGTCTTCATTTTCGGCATGATCTCTCCTTAGTTCTCTTGTGTTGCTTCGGCCTGTGCAGGCTTAGCTTGGGCCTTTTTAGCTTCGGCCCTTGCCTCTGCTTTGTTCTTCAACGGCCCGATGACCATGACCATGTTGCGGCCATCAATCGAAGGGTTCGACTCCACGGCTCCGAATTCGGTTACTTCATCCGCTAGCTTGCGAAGCAAGTTCACACCCATCTCTGGACGTGACTGCTCGCGACCACGGAAGACAACCATCACCTTCACCTTGTCGCCGGCCTTGAGGAATTTGCGAACCTGTCCAACCTTGGTGTTGTAGTCGTGATCGTCGATCTTTAGACCGAAACGAACCGTCTTCAGCACGGTGTTGACCTGGTTCTTTCTAGCTTCACGAACCTTCTGAGCGGCTTCGTACTTGAACTTGCCATAGTCCATTACCTTGCAAACTGGAGGGTTGGCTTCCGGTGCTACCTCGACTAGGTCTAGGTCTGCCTCACGGGCCATTCTCAATGCTTGATCAATAGGGACAACGCCAACCTGTTCACCTGCAGGTCCGATTAGTCGAACCTCGGTGACACGAATACGCTCATTAATGCGCGGATCGCTGATAACTAGCTCCTTAGGTACCGTTTTGACTCGCACGATATGCGCGCAAAAGTATAAAACGCTCAAACCCGGATACCTTTAGAAGCGGTAGACAGGTGGGAATGTAATCCACTTTCACTGAGCTAATAGCCCAGAGCCTCAGGTAGCCTAGCAGAACAAAACCCATTTTCGAAAGAGGAATTTTGTCCGAAGAGCTCACCAGAGACATTGCCGAAGTCCCTGCGGTAGAAATCATCAACACTGCCGCTGTGCACCTGATGAGTGCGGCTGCCGTGCAGTGCGGCCTGGCCGAAGATGCCCCGGCTGACCTCGATGAGGCAAGAAAGCTGATTACCGCGCTGGCGGGACTGATTACCGCAGCCGCGCCAGAGATTGGCGATCACCACGCAAGACCACTTCGCGATGGTTTGCGTTCACTTCAGCTTGCTTTTAGGGAAGCCTCGGCATTCCCGGATGAACCAGGCAAGGGCCCCGGTGAAAAGTACACCGGTCCGGTGAACTAACCTGCCACCAATTTGACGGTCAAGGAGTCCACCTGCTGGAAAAACTCTTGGGTTTGCAATGTGGTACCAAACTGCGTCAACACTTGTTCCAATTGCTGCTGAGATAACCCCGCAACCAATTTTATTTCAAGCCCCAATTCAGGCTTGAGTAGCTTCGCTGTTGGGTCACCATCAAAAGCTCGCACCGACTGGATTTCAAAATGCTGTGCCGAAGCCTGTTGAATCATTTGCAACACCAAATCATTTTGGTCCGGAGTCGTCCAGCTGAGCCCCTGTGCCAAGGCGGCGAGCGCCGGCCTGCGAATGGCGATGGCTGAGCTTGCCGGGTTGAGAATTACTCGCTCGTGACCCTCACTGATTGCAGCGATTGCAAGCTTTGCTGCCTCGACCGGGACCGGTCTTGCGTTTGAATTCCAAGCCGCCATCTCGGCAACCGAGCTAAACGCCGGTATCGCAGTTTTCCCATCGGGCGTGCTGACTGCAACTATCGCTAACTCCGCACTTTTATCAACCAGTTCACCGTGCGCACCGATGCCACTTTCCCCAAGTTCTGCAAGTAGGGGAATCAGCAATCGAGATTGCGACAGCGCTGCAAACAAGGCTTGCTTATCTAACTGTCCATCAAGTACATCGGCCAGAGCCTGCGGAGTCGAGCCGTCGTCTTGCGACCAGCTGTTTTGCGAGAATTCTCGACCTTCCCAAGGAACGCCGGCAGAATCGTGAAATTTATCGTGCATTAGCCGTTGGCGATTGCGAGAGCTTCTTGCAAACTAAAGCGGCCTGCGTAGAGCGACTTGCCTAGAATCGCCCCCTCTAACCCAAGCGGAACAAGTTCCTGGAGGTCTTTGATGTCCTGGAGAGAAGAGATGCCACCGGATGCCACCACCGGCTTGTTGGTGAACTGCATAACCTGCTTCAAAAGTTCCAGGTTTGGACCTCGCAAAGTGCCGTCCTTGGTGACATCCGTAACGACATAGCGTGAGCAGCCCGAATCTTCTAGCCTTGCCAGCACCTCGAACAGATCGCCGCCCTCCTGAGTCCACCCACGGGCAGCCAGTGTTGTTCCCCTGACATCCAGACCAACAGCGATCTGATCTCCATACTTCGCAATCACGCTTTCGGTCCATTCTGGATTCTCAAGGGCTGCGGTACCGAGGTTGACGCGGGTCGCACCCAGTTCCAACGCAGCAGCAAGGGAAGCATCATCGCGGATACCTCCGGAAAGTTCGATTTTGGTGCAGCCGGCTTGACCAACAACCTCCGCAATGACAGCACGGTTGTCTCCCCTACCAAATGCGGCATCCAGATCGACCAAATGAATCCACTCTGCCCCAGCGCTGATCCAATCCTGGGCCGCGGCAAGTGGGTGACCGAAGTCTTCCTCGCTACCAGCCTCGCCTTGAGTTAGGCGGACGGCCTTCCCACTGGCAACATCAACCGCTGGCAATAGTTCGAGCTTCATGTTTCTCCTAGATGGAACGAATCCAGTTACGAAGCAACTGCAAACCCGCTTCACCGGACTTTTCGGGGTGGAATTGAGTTGCACTGAGCGGACCGTTTTCGATAGCTGCCAAGAAACGTTCGCCGTGTTCAGACCAGGTCAAAGCGGCTTTCACAAATGGCGGCTGAATGTCCAGCTCCCAGTTTTTAGCGGCATAGGAGTGAACAAAGTAGAAGCGTTCGTCCTCGACCCCTTCGAACAAAACACTCTTGGCGTCACTAGACACCTTGCTCCATCCGATGTGAGGCAAAGTTGGGGCATCGAGCATCGTTACCGAACCTGGCCACTGACCTAAGCCCTCAGTATCAATGCCGTGCTCTACGCCATGTTCAAACATCACCTGCATTCCAACGCAAATGCCAAGCACAGCTCTTCCGGAGGTCAAGCGCTGGTCAACAAGGCTTGCGGCATTGTGTTTCGTTAGGTTTCTCATGACAGAGGCAAATGCCCCGACCCCTGGTAGCAGCATTCCATCTGCTTCCAATAAGACCTTGCGATCCGAAGTGAGGACTACCTCTGCCCCAGCATGTTCTAGAGCGCGACAGGCTGAGTGAATATTGCCACTGCCGTAGTCAAAGACCGCGACGGTCTTAGTCAAAGGCTGCCCTTAGTTGAAGGCACGCCGGATACTCGAGCATCAAGTTCTACTGCCTTGCGCATCGCGCGAGCCAGCGCTTTGAACTGAGCCTCGGCAATGTGGTGAGCGTCGCGACCCGCTAGCACCGTGACGTGAAGAGTGAGGCCGGCGTTATAGGCGATTGCCTCAAAAACGTGTCGCACCATCGAACCGGTGAAGTGACCACCGATTAGGTGAAATTCAAAACCCTGAGGTTCTCCCGAGTGAACCAGAAACGGCCGACCGGAAACATCAACCACTGCTCGAGCTAGGGCCTCGTCTAGCGGCACGGTAGCGTCGCCATAGCGTGCTATACCCGCCTTATCTCCCAGTGCCTGCTTGATGGCTTGGCCTAGAACAATTGCGGTGTCTTCAACTGTGTGGTGAACGTCGATTTCGATATCGCCAACCGATTTGACCTTGAGGTCAATGAGTGAGTGCTTAGAAAAAGCCGTCAACATGTGATCAAAAAATGGCACACCGGTCTCAATCTCGGACTGACCTGAACCATCAAGGTTCAATTCAAGTTCGATCTTGGATTCGCTTGTTGCGCGGGAAAGCTTTGCAATTCGGCTCATGTTTGGACCTCGTTTGGGAAGATGTCCCAAGTTTAGCCAAGAATCAAGGCTAGTTCACCGAGTAATTTGCTGGTCTCTGCCTCAGTACCGGCTGTTATACGCAATGTGTTGGGGATTCCGACGTTACGGACTATTACACCCCTGGCCAATAACGCCTCAAAAACCTCGTTGGGATTCTCGAAGCCCGCTACCAAAACGAAGTTAGCTTCTGACTCGTATGCACTCAGGCCCAAGAGCTTGATCTGAGCAATCATTCGGTCTCTTTGAACCTTAATCTGCTCAACATTCGCAAGCATTTCCGGTGCGTGACGAAGTGCTGCTCTTGCGGCAGCCTGAGTCAAAGCCGACAGGTGATAAGGAAGTCGAACAATCCGAAGCGCGTCCACAACGGCCTCGTCAGCAGCCAAGTACCCGACTCGAGCTCCGGCAAATGCAAATGCCTTGCTCATGGTGCGACTAATAATCAGCCGTGGACGCCCCGCCAATAACTCGATAGCCGAGGCTTTTGACGAGAACTCCGCATAAGCCTCGTCAATCACCAAGATGCCATCAAAAGCGTCATAGGCAGCCCGAACGACCTCGTTGTCAATCGGTGTACCGGTTGGATTGTTTGGATTACACAAAATGGCTATTGCTGGCTTGTGGATAGCTAGCTGCTCGGCGACATACTTTGCCGATAGCTCAAAATCTGCCTCGCGCGGCAATTCTCGGTAGTCGGTGAGTGTTATCCGAGCAATGTTTGGATACATCGAATAGGTAGGTCCGAAACTCAGAGCTGAATTACCTGGTCCGCCAAAGGCCTGGAAAATCTGAGTGAGGATTTCGTTTGAACCGTTTGCCGCCCAAGTCTGGCTTGCGCTTAGGCCATTGCCCAGGAAGGCCGCAAACTGTCCTCTAAGTTCTATGAACTCTCGGTCTGGGTAGCGGTTGAGTCTTAGTACTTCGGAAGCTAATTCTTGGATGATGTCTAGTGCGACGGCTTCAGGAATGCCAAAAGTGTTCTCATTTACGTTCAGCTGAACAGGCACGTCAAGCTGAGGAGCACCGTAGGGTTTTAGTCCTCTAAGGTCATCGCGAATTGGGAGGTCATCGAGATTGGTCACCCGTAGAGATTACCCGATTGGGCTATGGGAGGGCGATCTGCTGTCCAGGAGTTAGCTCGGCAGTCTCAAGAGCGTTCAGCAAGACGACCTCAGCAATCCAGTCGCGCGGATCCTCATTTGGAGCGTAAGAGTCTGCAAGCGACCAGAGAGAGTCACCGGACTGAACAGTTACGTATTGCAGTTCGCCAGGCTCTTGGCTTCCAGCGAAAGAGCCCGAGATTGAGACCATGGTGAAGGATGCGGCCAAGGCCAAGATTGCAAGCCCACGGAACAGACGTCTTGGGTTGGTTAGTCGGTAGGAAGTAACAGCACTCATTGTGATCATCACCCTTCTGTTCGATTCTTTGTTTCGAACATTTGTTCTAAGTATAGAAACATTTTCAACATTTACAAGTTTTTTGCTATAAATTTTGCAAATAACTCGAAAATGTGTTTGGCAAACGCTGACTTAGCGAATACAGTTTCGACATAAGAAGTAAAGCTTCACCCACTGACATTTTGAGAGGGGCCGAGATGGATAGCTCTGAGTTGACCGATGTGCAGCAGAGAATTCTGGCTGTAATCCGTGAATCAATGCAGGCCAGGAACTACGCACCTTCTATGAGAGAGATCGGCGAATCAGTCGGACTTAGCTCCACCGCCAGCGTTTCCCACCAGCTCAACAAGTTGGAGCTTCTCGGATTCATCAGCCGTGACCCGCGTCGTCCAAGAACGATTGATCTATTGGGATTTGATGATTACGCGGGAGAGATTTTCAAGGCAGACGCCGCAATGGTCCCGTTAGTTGGCCGAATTGCAGCCGGTGGTCCTATTACTGCCGAGCAGAATGTCGAGGATGTCTTCGCCCTGCCTCGCCAATTGGTAGGCCAAGGCGACTTGTTCCTCTTGAAGGTTGTCGGCGAATCAATGATTGATGCCGCTATCTGCGATGGCGACTGGGTAGTTGTTCGGCAGCAGCAGACCGCCGAGAACGGTGACATCGTCGCTGCACTGCTAGAGGACGAAGCAACGGTAAAGACTTTCAAGCAGCGTGATGGCCACACCTGGCTGTTGCCAAGAAACTCGGCATTCGAACCAATCCTTGGCGACCACGCGGTCATCCTTGGAAAGGTTGTGGCGGTCCTTAGGGCTGTGTAGCGAACTGCAGCAATTCTGCTGCTAGATCTTGCTTTACAAGTGCCTTCAGGCGAGTCCCAGCTTCCACGTACTCAAGCTCTAACACTTTGCCGGATAGGTGAGCCCTAGAGACTAGATCACCTCGGCTGTATGGCACGACCCCAACAAACTCAACGTCTGGCCTAGGAAGCAGCTCAGCAATCTTTGCTTCTAGTTCCTCAAAACCCAAGCCGGTTCTGGCTGAGATTAGCAGCGAGCCGGGAACTAGTCCTCGAAGCGTGACTTGGTCTTCTTCGCTCAAGAGGTCAACCTTATTGAAAACGATCAGCTCTGGGATGCTTGAGGCTTCCACCTGGGCGATCACCTCGTGGACGGTGCGAATCTGCCCCATCGGATCGGAGTCAGTGCCATCCACCACGTGGACAATCAGGTCGGCGTGCGAGATCTCCTCGAGCGTGGATCTAAAAGCTTCGACTAACTGATGCGGTAGCTGGCGAACAAACCCGACCGTGTCCGCAATCGTGTAACCGCGGCCATCAGGCGTGCCATGTTGACGCACCGTCGGATCCAAGGTGGCAAAAAGCGCATTTTCAACTAGCACGCCAGCCTTGGTCATGCGGTTCAAGACAGAAGACTTTCCAGCGTTGGTGTATCCGGCGATTGCCACCTGAGGCTCGTTATTCTTTTCACGCTTTGAGCGCTTGATGTCTCTGGCCTGCTTCATGTCGGTGATTTCGCGCTTGAGCTTCGACATTTTCGTGTTGATGCGTCTGCGATCAAGTTCGATCTTGGTTTCACCTGGTCCCCTGGAGCCAATACCAACACCACCGGCAGCCTGACCACCGGCCTGACGCGACATGGACTCACCCCAACCGCGAAGTCGAGGTAATAGGTATTCCAGCTGAGCAAGCTCTACTTGAGCCTTACCCTCACGGCTTTTAGCGTGCTGAGCGAAGATGTCCAAGATGATTGCAGTTCTATCTACAACCTTTACCTGCACAGCGTCTTCGAGCGCTCTGCGCTGGGAAGGTGCCAGCTCAGCGTTGGCGATAACGGTGTCCGCGCCTAAGGATGCGACAAGCTCTTTTAGTTCTTGCGCTTTACCTTTACCAAAGAAGGTTGCTGGATCTGGAAAATTGCGACGTTGTAACAAACCATCCAAGACCTCAGCCCCTGCAGTTTCAGCAAGGGCAGCCAGCTCACGCAACCCGTTCTCGGCATCGGTTAGGGTTCCGGATCCCCAGACACCAATTAGCACGACCTTTTCAAGGCGAAGTTGGCGGTATTCGACATCCGAGATGTCTTGCAGCTCAGTTGAGAGTCCTGCAACTCGACGCAGCGAATCTCTCGCCTCGAGATCAAGCTGGTCACCATCAAACTCATTGCGCGGTGCAGCTGCTCCTCTTCTGAGGATGCGGTCTATCGTGGATTCGTTTTCCATTGCACTTAAACCCTAGGGCTGTATTAGGTTTGCAACATGTCCCAGGAGCACTATTTCAGCGCAAGCCCAGATAAACCGGCGACGCTTCGGGAAATTACCTTCCAGGTAGCGGGTCAGGAATTTGCTGTTCAAGCTGCCAGCGGCACCTTTAGCGCCAGCAAGTTGGACCCTGGAACCTCGATCCTGCTGAGCAAATTTGAAGAGTTTCCGGAATCTGGAAATGTCCTTGACCTCGGTTGTGGCTGGGGACCTATTTCACTTGCTATCGCGACCCTCAGCCCCGAAACTAAAGTCTGGTCGCTCGATGTGAACCAGCGCAGCATGGAACTGGCTAGAAACAATGCGTCCAAGCTGGGGCTTACAAACATCAACGTTGTCACCGAAGACCAGATTCCAGAGGATCTGAAGTTCGAAGCGATTTGGTCCAACCCACCGATACGAATCGGTAAGGCAGCGTTGCATGCACTTCTAAAGAACTGGCTTCCGCGCCTAGAAAGCGGAGGCAGAGCGATGCTTGTTGTGCAGAAGCAACTTGGGGCTGATTCACTGCTGGCTTGGATTCAAGCTGAATTTCCGGACCTGACCGCTAGCAGGTTCTCGACAGATAAAGGTTTCCGAGTCCTAGAAGTGACTAGAGACTAAAGGTTCCGCTGTAAACCAGCTCCGCAGGGCCTGAAATTGCAACGTGCTCGCCGTCTTCAGTTGGGAACATTCGCACGCCAACCTCGCCGCCAGGAACTCTGACCCGCCAGAAGTTCTGCCCGTTGTCAGCCCAGTGCCTAATTGCCAATGCTGCTGCTGCAATACCGGTTCCACAACTAAGAGTCTCCCCCACCCCACGCTCGTGCACCCGCATTGAGATGCTGGCGACGCCTTCTTTGATAAGCGGGTCATCCAGCACAACAAACTCAACATTCGCGCCCTTGCGGGGCTGTGGTTCAAGCTTTGGTGCTTTGTGTAACTCGAGGGCTTCAAGTTCACCCTCATCAGCCAGCGCGACCACGACATGCGGATTGCCTAGATTCAGCCCTAGACCTGGTCTGGCAACTGCGATTCCATCAGCCTTTACCAGGTAGTCCTCTGAATCAACACCCCAGCGTCCGAGGTCAACCGCAAAACCAGTCGATGTGCTGGTTAGATCTTTTACCCCGGCCCTGGTGGCAACGGGAAGAGTAGAGCCGCCAACAATCGAGGCAAGTCCACGGCTGGTCAGGTAACGGGCGAAAAGGCGAATGCCATTGCCACACATCTCAGCTTTTGAGCCGTCGGCATTGCGATAGTCCATGAACCACTCCGCATTTGGCTCGTCATGTAAAAGGTGTGCAACCTCACTGTTTTCAGTTCGAGTCACAAAGATCAAGCCATCGGCACCGATTCCAAAGTGACGGTCACAAATATGTTGAATTTGCTCCTCAGTGAGATCCATCACACCGTCGAAATCATCGATCAGGACGAAATCATTGCCCGTTCCGTGGCCTTTGGTGAAGTCGATGTTCATTGTTCAAGCCTAATCAACTTCATGACCTCAGCACTCAAGTGCTCACCTGCGGTCTGCCAATGAATTCGCTTGTCACGTCGGAACCAGGACATTTGCCGGCGAGAGTATCGGTTGGTTAGAGCTATGGTTTCGGCCTGTGCATCTTCAGTAGACATTTCGCGCCTGAGCTCAGCGATGGCCTGTTTGTATCCAATCGCCATTCTTGCGGTTTTGCCGAGTTCCCCAGCTTTCAAAAGTTGTTGAACCTCAGAAACAATGCCCGCTTCCCACATTTGCTCTACGCGACTAGCAATCCGCTGTTTGAGCAGCTCTCTAGGGAGATCAATACCGATTTGCAATGTTGGTTCCCAATAGCTGGGCTCGGGTAATGAGGATGCGTAGCTCTGCCCTGTGATTGCAATAACCTCGAGTGCTCGAATCACCCTGCGGACATTCTGCGAGGGGATCTTTGCTGCAGTTATCGGATCCAGCCGCTGCAGCTTTTCATGCATGGCAAGCGCTCCAATTTCCTGACCAAGTTGCTCGAGTTCTGAACGTATTGCCGGATCCGTTGGAGCAAAATCCAAATTGTCTAACGCAGCAGCCAAATAGAACATGCTGCCTCCGACAAGCATCGGTGTCTTGTTGGCAGACAGGATTTCCAAACACTTTTCCCGCGCAACGCGCTGGTATTCAACAGCAGTCATCTCCTGAGCTGGGGTCAGGATGTCAAACAGATGGTGCGGAATGCCTTGGCGCTGGGATTCCGGAAGTTTCGCGGTTCCAATGTCCATTCCGGCATAAAGCTGCATGGCATCGGCATTGATAATTTCAACCGGATTTCCCGCAGCAGTCAGCTGAGCTGCAACCTCAAGCGCAAGCCCTGTCTTTCCAGAGGCTGTCGGTCCAATAAGGGCGAGGACTTTAAAGGACACTCTTGGACCTGATGGGAATCCCGAGCGAGACCTTGCCGCTGCCAGGCACAGGTGCTCCGCAGCTCTCCAGTTCGCGTCGGTCGTGAGCGTCGCCGCCTCGGGTTCGACGGACCTCGTAAAGCGAACCCGGTGAACTCTCTGCAAGCAAGTGGTAAGGCGCAGCCTGAGTCACCTGAACGGTCACTAAATCGCCAGGACGAGCGATTTGGCTGCCCTCAGGTGCTTCAAAGTGGACCAAACGACTATCTTGAGTTCGTCCAGTTTGGCGATGGGTCGCAGAATCCTTGCGACCTTCTCCGGTTGCCACCAAGACCTCTACGGTCTTTCCAACCTGCTTCTTGTTCTCCTGCCAAGCAATGTCGTTCACGAGCGCTAAAAGCCTTTCATAGCGTTCCTGAACGACCTCTTTTGGCACTTGATCATCAAGCTCAGCTGCCGGCGTCCCCGGGCGCTTGGAGTACTGATACGTGTAAGCGGTAGCGAATCGCGCTGCCTCGACAACTCTCATGGTCTCAAGAAAGTCCGCTTCGGTCTCTCCTGGAAAACCAACGATTATGTCGGTCGTTATCGATGCCTCTGGGATCCGATCTCTAACCCGGTCCAAAATGCCCAGGTACTTTTCAGAGCGGTAGCTGCGTCGCATCTCTTTCAAAATGCGATCAGAGCCAGACTGCAGCGGCATGTGAAGCTGTGGCATCACATTGTGAGTCTCAGCCATTGCATCGATCACATCATCCGTGAAGGCAGCTGGGTGCGGAGACATGAAGCGCACTCGTTCTAGACCTTCGATTTCGCCACAAGCTCGCAACAGCTTTGCGAAAGCGCCTTTGTCACCAAACTCCACTCCATAGGTGTTTACGTTTTGACCAAGCAGAGTGACTTCGATGGCACCGTCTTGAACCAGAGCATTGACCTCGGCCAAGATGTCGCGCGGGCGACGATCCTTCTCCTTACCCCGGAGTGCTGGAACGATGCAGAAGGTGCAGCTGTTGTTGCAACCCACGGAGATCGAGACCCAGCCTGAGTAAGCGGATTCGCGCTTGGTCGGCAGGGTTGAGGGGAAAATCTCCAGTGCTTCCAACAGCTCAACTTGCGCCTCGTTGTTGTGTCTCGCTCTCTCCAGCAAAGTTGGCAAGGAACCGATGTTGTGGGTTCCAAAAACCACATCCACCCATGGGGCTTTTTTGATGATGACATCTTGGTCTTTTTGCGCAAGGCATCCGCCGACTGCAATCTGAAGATTAGGGTTCGATTCTTTTTTTGGAAGCATCATGCCGAGGTTTCCGTAGAGCTTGTTGTCGGCATTTTCACGAACCGCACAGGTGTTGAAAACAACTAGGTCAGGATCCACATCCTCGGCTTTGACATAGCCGGAAGCCTCGAGCAGACCGGAGATACGTTCAGAGTCGTGAACGTTCATCTGGCAACCGTAAGTGCGGACTTCGTATGTAAGTGACATAGCCCGTGAATTTTACTCTGACTGCTCTAGATCCCGCAGAATTCTTGATGCGAGAGCACTGGAGAAGCCCCTGCGCATTAGAAAGCCCATAAGTCTGCGCTTTCGCACATCCGGTGCAAGCGATGTGAGCTGTTGATAGCGCTTTTTTGCGATCGCATAAGCAGTCTTGTCTTCAAGTTCTTGGTCAATCATGCTCAGGGCGGATTCAGAATCCTCCGCGCTGACCCCTTTTTGCTTCAACTCGCGAGAAATCACAGACCTTGATTTGCCTGAGATTGCGATTCTGGAATTGACGAAAGCCCTGGCAAAGGCTGCATCATCGATTAGCTGCGCCTCCGTGAAGCGATCCAAGACTGCATTTGCAATCTCCTCTGGAATTTCACGTTTTTTCAGAATATTTGCTAACTGGTAGCGAGTTTTCATAGAACGAGAAAGCTGGAACAGCAGGACGTTTTTCGCCCGCTGCTCCAGCTTTTCGCTACTAGGTTCGTTAGGCATCGTTTGCGGCCTTGGCGACCTCTGGGGCCTCCTCGGCTGGCAAGTCTGCTACTGCACGTGGGACGCCAATACCCTGCTTATGCCTAATCTTCTTCTCAATGATGTCGGCTATCTCTGGGTTGTCCTTGAGGTAACGACGAGAGTTTTCCTTACCCTGGCCAAGCTGTTCGCCGTCGAAGGTGTACCAAGCTCCGGACTTCTTTACGATGTCCTGCTCAACGCCGTAGTCGATAAGTCCACCTTCACGAGAGATACCCTCGCCAAACATGATGTCAAACTCAGCCTGCTTGAATGGCGAGGCTAGCTTGTTCTTCACAACCTTGACACGAGTGCGGTTACCAACAGCATCGGTACCCTCTTTTAGGGTTTCAATTCTGCGGATGTCCAAACGCACAGACGCATAGAACTTCAGCGCTTTTCCACCGGCGGTGGTCTCCGGAGATCCAAAGAACACACCGATCTTTTCGCGCAGCTGGTTGATAAAGATTGCGGTGGTGTTGGTGTTGCTCAACGCTCCGGTCAACTTTCTAAGAGCCTGAGACATTAGACGGGCCTGGAGACCAACGTGTGAGTCTCCCATTTCACCTTCGATTTCAGCCCTTGGAACTAGTGCGGCAACCGAGTCAATGACAACCACGTCGATTGATCCCGAGCGAATCAGCATGTCGGTAATTTCCAAGGCCTGCTCACCAGTGTCTGGCTGGCTAACCAAAAGTGCGTCGATGTCCACACCTAAGGCCTTGGCGTACTCAGGGTCTAGAGCGTGCTCAGCGTCGATAAAGGCAGCAATGCCGCCAGCGCGCTGGGCATTAGCGATGGCGTGCAGCGCCAATGTGGTCTTACCGGAGGATTCTGGACCATAGATTTCAACGATTCGACCCTTAGGCAAGCCTCCGATGCCCAAAGCTACGTCTAGGGCGATCGAACTTGTAGAAATCGCCTCGATTGGAGCACGCTCTTCGCTGCCCAATCGCATAACCGAACCCTTACCGAACTGGCGGTCAATCTGCGCTAGCGCGGTGTCTAGCGCTTTCTCCCTGTCGGATGCACTTGGCATTTTCTACCTCTTTCTTTAGCTCCCTAGAAGCTAATTCGTAGGTCTGACTTTTTTGAGTTCAACCAAAAAGCTGTTGATAACTCGTAGGTTTTGACCTATCTAGATAGAACACTAGACGTTCGAACAAAATTTCGAATGATTTATTCGGCGTGTCTTTTCTTTACCGGAATTCCACTCCAACGCTCTTTGGGCACAGATTGCTGCTTGCACAGTTCTAACCAGATTTGCTTAGGGTCAACACCCGCGCGAATTAGCTCTTCTGCGGTTTGGTCCTGGAAATGGTGAAGCCGAAAATCTTTGAGCAGCACTTGGGCGAATTGTGCCCCGAATTCATCGTGGAGAAGCTGATGAAACTGGCTTAGTTTCAAAACTTCGACTGAGAGTAAAGCCCTGCTTCTGTCATGAAGGCGTCTGGCACAGTGTCAGGGATGTAGGTGTCGTCCAGGTAAATGCCCTCAACGGAAGCGACTCGATCAGAAACTTCACGCATGACTACCGAGAGTGGAAGCTCTAGGGCTTCAGCTACCGAGGCGAGGATCTCCGATGAAACTTCCTTCTGGCCGCGCTCGACCTCAGATAGGTAACCAAGCGCAACAGACGCCTTCGCTGCTACCTGACGCAGTGTCTGGCCGCGACGGAGTCGATGTGAACGCAGTACGTCACCGATTTCTTGCCTTAGTAGTACCAAAAGGTTTCCTCCTGCAAATTAACCTAGCGGTTGATTCCGACAAATTTACATTTGCTTGCTGAATGTTTCCTGTTTCTCAACCAAAAATTGCCTGGATTTCATCCTCGAGTGCATCCAGAGCTTTGGCGACAGTTGCGGCTCTAACTTCGGACCTTGTGCCATGCAACTTCAATGCCACCGAGCGGGAGCCTCTGGCAGAGGAAATACCTATGTAGACGGTGCCCGCAGCGTGATTCCCAACTGGATCCGGACCCGCGACTCCGGTGGTTGATAATCCAAAAACGCTCTCAACGCTCTTTACACACTCAAGCGCAAACTTATCCCTGACGTTTCTGGCAAGGGATATCGCTACCTCGGAAGATATGGCGGATTGGGCTTGGATCAAGTGCGGATCCACTCCGAGCACATTCACCTTGACCTCATCTTGATAGCAGGTGACTCCCCCCAGCAAGAACGCTGATGCTCCGGGCTCGGTTGCTAGTTCGGAACTCAAAAGACCAGCGGTCAGCGACTCAGCGGTGGCTATGTAAATGCCGTGTTGAATTAGCTGCTTACTCAAAATCACTTTGCCGGCCTGAGGTACTGAATTCCGGTGTACCAGGTGATTACGACGGCGAAGGTGATCACGGCCTGGGTGAGCCATCCCCACCATGCGCCTAAAAAGTCAAATGGTGCAACCGCCATCGAGACACCGATGATTTGAATCACGGTCTTGAATTTGCCTCCGCCTGATGCTGCAATCACTCTTCGCTTGGCGATGATCAGTCGATAAACCGTAATTCCGAATTCTCTAATGAGGATCAACACGGTTGCCCACCACGGGACAGCCCCTTGAATAGACAGCACGATCAAAGCGCCTGAGAGCAGCGCCTTGTCAGCGATTGGATCAAGAATCTTGCCTAGGTTGGTAACCAGGTTTCGCCTGCGCGCAATGGCTCCGTCAATACCGTCGGTCGATGCGGCCAAAACTAATAACACCAGTGCAATCATGCGATCGGCAAACGAATCCCAGCCAACCATGATCAACCAAAGCACAAGGGGAACCATCAGGATTCGAACTGAGGTGATTAGGTTTGGAGTTTGGCGATACAGGAAAGATCTAGAAGTCATCTCGCCTACCGGTTAGCTGCCAAGCATCTTCATCGCCGTCATCCTCATCAGCTGGCAGGTCGCCCTCAAACACCGCTGAGGTTGCTCCTGACAACTTGGCGAGTAGCTGCGGGAGTTCATCTGGCTTGACCAAAACATCTCTCGCCTTTGAGCCTTCTGAAGGCCCCACGATTCCCCTGGATTCCATCAGATCCATAAGTCTTCCGGCCTTGGCAAAGCCGACCCTGAGCTTTCGCTGCAGCATTGAAGTCGAGCCAAACTGCGAGTTCACAACCAAGTTTGTGGCCTGAAGCAAGAGATCCAGGTCATCACCAATGTCACTATCCACAACGCGGGTCTGTGCAACCACCGTCACATCGCTGCGATACTCAGGCTCCATTTGCGCCTTCACGTGGTTCACGATTCGATGCAGTTCATCTTCGGCAATCCAAGCACCTTGGACTCGCACCGGCTTGTTTGACCCCATCGGTGCGAAAAGCGCATCTCCCTGGCCGACTAGCTTCTCGGCCCCTGGCTGATCCAGGATTACTCGCGAGTCGGTGAGCGAGGAAACCGAGAAAGCCAACCTTGATGGCACGTTTGCCTTAATCAGGCCTGTTACCACGTCAACCGATGGACGCTGAGTTGCAAGCACCAGGTGAATACCGGATGCTCTTGCAAGCTGCGTGATGCGAACAATTGAGTCTTCAACATCACGAGGAGCCACAATCATGAGGTCTGCTAGCTCATCCACAACCACCAACAGGTATGGATAGGGATGTAGTTCTCGACGCGAATTCTCAGGCAACTTGACCTCGCCGGCAACAATTGCTCGGTTGAAATCGTCGATGTGCTTAAAGCCAAAGCTTGCCAAGTCGTCGTAGCGGGAATCCATTTCCTTCACAACCCACTGCAGCGCCTCGGCAGCCTTCTTGGGGTTTGTAATGATTGGCGTAACAAGGTGAGGAACACCCTGGTAGGCAGCAAGCTCTACTCGCTTTGGATCGATCAGAACCATGCGCACCTCGGATGGCTTGGAGCGCATCAATATCGAGGTAATCATGGCGTTCACAAAAGAGGACTTACCGGCACCTGTTGCACCAGCCACCAACAGGTGAGGCATCTTCGCCAAGTTCGCCACCAGGTAGCCGCCCTCGACATCTTTACCGACACCAATGGTGAGTGGGTGGGTGCTGTTGGCGGCATTTTTGCTGCGAAGCACATCTCCCAGTGACACCGTCTCTCGATCGGTATTTGGAATTTCAATTCCGATTGCGCTCTTGCCGGGGATCGGTGCCAGGATTCGAACCTCGTTGGAAGCCACTGCATAAGAAATATTGTTGGTGAGGCGAGTTACCGCCTCAACCTTGACTCCAGGAGCAAGTTCAACCTCGTAGCGGGTAACCGTCGGACCGCGCTGGAATCCAGAGACTCTGGCCTCGACATCAAATTCCTTGAAGACATCATTGATTGCCGCAACGATTTGGTCATTTACAGCGCTCTTGGCTTTTGGTGGAGTGCCAGGGGCCAAAAGAGAGAGCGAAGGCAGTACGTACGGCTTATTGGCTTTTTTGACCTTAGGGGCGGCCACGGCTGCCTCTTCGAGCACATCGATTGGCTCGGTGAGGCCCTCTTCTTGAGATAGAAACTCGAGTTCCTCAACCGGATCAGTCATTTCAACCGCTGGATAAGACTCTGCTAGGTGCTCGTCGACAAAGTCGTCAATTGCCTCAACCACCGCAGTATCAAACGCCGGCTTGGCATCCTTGTCCTTGTTCCACCAACTGGATTTCTTGCCGTCAAAAGCATCCAGAATTTCAGCCTTCGGCTTGATGCCGAAGAGGAAGTTGTAGAACTCGGTTAGGCGTGGCTTGATCTT
>CAMAQN010000008.1 GCA_945860535.1 Auritidibacter sp. Marseille-P8566 | reverse complement strand
CTTGTTTCAGCCGAGTCTTCGTCAAAGCCTTCAATCTCGTACCCGTTTGCAATCATGACGCGGTATTTGTCAGCGATAGCTTTTATTACGCTCTCGTTCTTTACCTCCACAGAGGTGTAGCTCCAGCTAGCAGCCAGAATCTCAAATTTGGAAAGCTGAGCACCTTGACTATTGATACGTTCGAAAATTGTAGGAACGTTTTCAATAGGGCCGGAGTAAATGTTTATAGGGACTTTGTATTCCTTTGCCTTGCTCAGATCCTTAAGGACGCGACCCAAAAGCTCATCTCCCGCACTAGTGTCAGCGTTCAAAGCTTGTAAAGCGCTCAGAGCATGGTCATCATCGCCTGCCATGTGAGATGCGAGTTTGTTGAAATTGAAATGTGGTCCGTACTCGGTTTCCGTCAACTCGTTAAACCAGTTGCGAACCTTCTGACTTACTGCGACAAGATTCTGTTCTTCAGAATTACCGAAGACGCATTGACTTGCTGATTCGAGAAACTCCCGTCCTACGATTTCGTCTATAGGCGCATATTTCAAAGGGGCTGCCAGGTAGCGTGAAATAGCGGTTACTCGCTGAAGTCCATCCACCAGCTGAAGAACAAGTTTGCCTTCGCGCGATTTATCAGTTTGATAGGCAAGCAGGGAGCCTATTGGGTACCCCTTGTAAATTGAATCGACGAGCTTTTTGATCTGACTGTCGGTCCAAACTATAGAGCGTTGGAATTTTGGGATTTGCACAAAGTAACGACCCGACGAATTATTCTCATCTAGGCTCTGGACTATATCCGCAAGGGACCAAACCACCGGCTCATTGTTAGACATTCGACTCCCCAATCATCAACGCTCAGATCAGGCTACCAGCGGCGCTCTCGCTGGATGAGTTAGTTCTTGAAAAACGAACTTCCCGCGCCACCCTGGTTCGGTTTCTGCACTGGCTTCACGGCTGGGTTTTGCTCCTTGTGAGAGTCGGCTTCGCCGTTCTCATCTGGAGCGCTGAAGGTTAGCTGCTGAGGCTGCTGAACCTCGACCTGAGGCTCTGCCTGCTTCAACTCAATGTTGAATAAGAACTGAACGGCCTCTTCGCGAATGCCCGCCATCATATCGATGAACATGCCATAACCTTCACGCTGGTACTCAACTAGAGGGTCACGCTGTGCCATGGCACGTAGACCGATTCCCTCCTTGAGGTAATCCATTTCGTAGAGGTGGTCGCGCCACTTGCGGTCAATCACCGACAGCATTACGCGGCGCTCTAGCTCACGCATAACCTCTTCGCCAACTTCTTCGGTGCGCTTCGCGTATGCCAGGCGAGCGTCCGAAAGAATTTCTTCGATCAACCAGGCGCGAGTTAGCTTCGCTCGAGAACCAGCAGCCTCTAGAACTTCGGAAATCTCGATGTTGATCGGATAGATCTGCTTGAGCTGAACCCACAACTGCTCTAGATCCCAATCCTGACTGCCACCTTCTGGGAGGTTGACGGCAACGACATCCTTGACGGTTTCCTCTAGGAAGGAGTGGAAGGTGTTGGAGATGTCTTCACCCTTGAGAATCTGGCGACGGTCCGCATAGATCGCCTCGCGCTGGCGGTTCATAACATCGTCATACTTGAGGATGTTCTTACGAATCTCAGCGTTACGGCCCTCGACCTGACCCTGAGCAGAAGCAATTGCACGCGAAACCATCTTTGACTCGATAGCTGAGTCATCTGGCACGGATGAGCGGTTCATCAGCGCAGCTGCAGCTCCGGAGTTGAACAATCTCATTAGATCATCGGTTAGCGAGAGGTAGAACCTGGATTCACCTGGGTCACCCTGGCGACCAGATCGACCACGAAGCTGGTTGTCAATGCGGCGGGACTCGTGGCGCTCGGTTCCAAGAACATACAAACCACCAACCGCGAGCACTCGCTCAGCTTCCTTGGCTACTTCCTGCTTTACCTTGTTGAAGATCTCATCCCAAGCTTCTTCATACTGCTCGGCTTGGTCGATTGGATCAAGACCAAGCTTGTGCATTTCCTGCACGGCGAGGAATTCGGCGTTACCACCGAGCATGATGTCGGTACCACGACCGGCCATATTGGTTGCAACGGTAACGGCATCAAATCGACCAGCCTGGGCGACAATCACTGCCTCACGAGCGTTGTTCTTAGCGTTCAATACCTCGTGCTTGATGCCAGCCTTGGCCAAAAGCTTTGAAAGGTATTCGCTCTTCTCCACGCTGGTGGTACCAACCAAAATCGGCTGACCTTTCGCGTGACGCTCGGCTATATCCTGAACCACCATGTGGAACTTGACCTCTTCGTTTTTGAAGATCAGGTCGGACTGGTCCAGACGAACCATTGGCTTATTGGTTGGGATTGGAACAACACCCAACTTGTAGGTGGACATGAACTCGGCTGCTTCGGTTTCGGCGGTACCGGTCATACCGGACAGCTTCTCGTAGAGCCTGAAGTAGTTCTGCAAAGTGACGGTAGCTAGCGTTTGGTTCTCAGCCTTGATGGCAACGCCTTCTTTAGCCTCAATTGATTGGTGCATGCCCTCGTTATAGCGACGTCCCTGGAGTAAGCGACCGGTGTGCTCATCAACAATCTGGACTTCACCGTTCACGATTACGTAGTCGCGATCCTTGCGGAACAGCTCCTTGGCGCGAATCGAGTTGTTCAAGAAGGAAATCAGCGGGGTGTTGGCAGTCTCATACAGGTTGGTAATGCCGAGGTAGTCCTCGACCTTGTCGATTCCTGCCTCCAGCACACCAACGGTGCGCTTTTTCTCATCTACTTCGTAGTCGACATCAGCCTCTAGGGTCTGTGCAAGCTTTGCAAAGACGCCAAACCAACGATTCACATCTGCTGCTGCCGGTCCCGAGATGATTAGCGGAGTTCTCGCCTCATCAATCAAGATCGAGTCAACCTCGTCCACGATTGCGTAGAAGTGGCCGCGCTGAACTAAGTCCTGGCTGTTGAGCGCCATGTTGTCGCGTAGGTAGTCAAAACCGAACTCGTTGTTGGTTCCGTAGGTGATATCGCAGGCATACATCTCGCGACGCTGAGCTGGGTCCTGGCCACCAAGAATGCAGCCGGTTGTCATGCCCAAGGCACGGAAAATACGCCCCATCAGCTCAGACTGGTAACCTGCCAAGAAGTCGTTCACGGTAACCACGTGGACACCGCGACCAGGGATGGCATTTAGGTATGCGGCTAAGGTCGCAACCAGAGTCTTACCCTCACCGGTTTTCATCTCGGAGATGTTTCCAAGGTGCAGCGAGGCACCACCCATGAGCTGAACATCAAAGTGACGCATTCCAAGGGTTCGAACCGATGCTTCGCGAACCGCAGCAAAAGCTTCAGGCAGTAAGTCGTCGAGGGTTTCACCCTCTGCGAAGCGCTGTCTTAGGGCAGCGGTCTCATTGTGCAATTCTTCGTCTGTTAGCGCCTGGAAATCTGCTTCCAATGCATTAACTTCATCGGCAGTTGACTGCAGCTTTCTCAGCAGTCTGCCTTCGCCCGCGCGAAGCAATTTGTCAATAAACGACGCCAATAGATACTCCTTGGTTTTCGGCTGTAATTCTACCTTGTAGCCCGGGTCACTAGATGAGGGAAATGACTCCGTAGCTCCAGCCCTTGCGACGATAAACCACCGCTGGACGCGAGGTTTCGGCGTCTAGGAAAAGATAAAAGTCATGCCCGACCAATTCCATGTGGCTAACGGCTTCCTCTTTGCTCATTAGTTGGCTCTGAAACTCCTTGGATTTTATGACAACCGGGTTATACAGAGCCTCTTCGCTCTCGGGAACATCCCTCGACTTTCCAAGCAAAATGTCGTGATCCACCGGAGTTATGTCCAGGCTTGCAAAATCAGATGCCGCAAGTTCACTTGCACCTAGGTTTTTGTGTCCACCACCGCGGTGAACTTTGTGCTTATCCGAGTACCTTCTGAGACGCTCATTCAGCTTGCCGAAAGCAATATCAAAAGCCGCGAACTTGTCACTTGCCCGAGCCTCGGCTCTGACAATGTGTCCCGGCTCACACACGGTAATTTCGACCTGGTCTTCAGCACCGGCAGTTTTGCTGTGCTCGTGACGAGTGACTTTAATGTTTAGCTCTTCGGGTTTGTGCGCATAGCGGTCAATTTTTCCCGCTTTATCTTCGACGTAATCTCGGAATCGATCCGAGATGGTGAGGTTCTTGGCAGATATTTTTAGTTCCATTTTTACCTCCGTCGTAGGGCAACTTTGCCCTAAAAACAACATACGCCTAAATTTTTGTCCAAGTATCAAAAAATGGAAAATCTCTCGGCCAATACACAGCTAGCGCCAACCTCCACACCGGCTGCGCGGCAGGCCCGTGACATCTCCCTAATTGTTGAACCGGTAGTGAGGACATCATCAAAAAGCAGCACCGGGCCTGAGGGTTTTAGGTCCAATTTCATGCTCTCTGAAACGTTTCTTGCTCGCTCCAACCTTCCCAATCGGCGCTGATCCTCAAGCTTTCGGGTAGAGCTTAGCGAGATGACTTTGGGGGGTTTCGCCAATCCCCTTACCGCACGGCTGACCAGTGAGTTGGCTGGATCAAAACCGCGCTTTCGATAATTCAAGTGGTTACGCGCAGGGGTAACGATTGCTGAAAACCGAGATACCCCGACTTCATGCAAGACCTGGGCAACTAACTTTGCCAGCGGGGGCTCTAAAGAAACCAACTGCTGGTCCTTGTACCCGGTGATGACCTTCTCAATCGCACCTTCGTGCTTGAATCCGGCTAGGACGGGAAAATCAAAACCCGGAAGCTCTGCGACACAAGCGCTGGGCAGACAGGTTGGACAAATTGGCTTTGGTTTTGCGCCACAAACAATGCAGGTGGCGGGAAAGACAATGTCTAAGAGCGAAATGTGCACGCTCTAAGGTCTCGATAAATGCCAAGTGTTGGCCCGTGGAATTCAATTCAGTGGATAAGTGGGCAATCGGGTTATTTGTTAGTCGTTCGTGGCAACCAAAAGGGCATCATTCGCAACCCGGCGCCAAGCACTGCCGGTGAGCACCCAAATCTCACCGTTCTCGGCAACCAAATAGGTAGACAATCCGGAGGTACCCGTGAATATCTCCACACCGGTAATCGAGGGGATGCTCAACTGAGAACGAGGTCCAGTGATTGGGTAGTCACTGATAGCGGTGAGCCCGGAGTTTGTCTGCTCCAATACACGCAGCGTATCTGCGCTTTGCCAGGTGAAAGACAGCACGATCCCAATCGATGGGTTCACTACTCCGCCCGGCTCTAACCTGATTGGCCATCCCGCTAGATCTCGCAGCACCGAATAAGTCTGCACTTTTTTGAATTCGGATGTTGTGTCCAAAGTCGCGACTCTTGCCCCAGCCGGGCTTGGTCTGAAGTCTCTGCGAGTTACTTGCGAATTATCGAAAAGATACTTGCGCTCGCCATTAGTGGCAATGATCTCAATCGGTTCCGAGCCTACGGTTGGGACAACCCAGAGATAGCCCTTTGCATCAAAGAAGAGATTGGATACATTGCTTTGCTGCGAAACCTGCTGTGACTTTCCGGAAAATCCAGTGTTATCAACCAGCGTGACTCCCGTAGCGGTGGCGTAAGCCAGCCAATCGCCATCGTCTTTGATGTCAAAATCCGTTAAAGACTCCGCACTGAAAAAGCCTGAGGTTCCCCTCATCACATTCTCGCTAGCGCCGGTCACTCGGTAGATACCAGTGTTTCTCATGTAAAACGCTGCCCCGCCAACAGATGCCGTTTGCAAATTCGCTGGAACGATTTCTTGCGGGGAGCTATTGATAGAAACCTGGACATCGTTTACACCTGATAGCTGCATCAAAGTTGCTCGAAGTTGCGTAAGCATAAGTCTTCGATCCAGAGCATCGGCTTCGAGTGCGGTCGAGTCAAAATCGACCTGGGCAACCCCATCTTCAACATTGACAGCGTCGATGGTCAGCTTTGTTCCTAGTGGAATGGCAGAAGTCACGCCCTGCGCTAAATGGGCCGATGGTCCAGCCAGTAGCGCATTTACTAGCTTTGTGCCGGTGGATGCGCGAGAGGGGAACCAGCGCAGGTCAGAAACCAAAGCGTTTTCTGTGTTGTTGAAGAAGAAGACCTGGAAGGCATTGAAAACCACCGAGAAAACCGGTGAGGTTACAACAGTCAGGTTTGGGGCACCAGAAATACGCCACTCGCCGGCCTGTCTCTCAAGCGTGAATCGCAGCGAAATTTGCTCCGGCTCTTGGTTCTCTAGGTATCGACCATGCTCATCAACTGAAGCGCCAACCCGAACATCGACCAAAAGCGCACTCTCGCCACTTGCCGTGAAGCCCGGTGCTCCATCACGAATCAGCACCTCACCAGCAGGGTTCCAGCGCTGGGCAAATTCGTCGGTGAGGAATTCACGTGCCACCGAGTAATCGTTTTGCGGCCCCGTGCCGGCTGCCAAGAATCCAGAAACAATTTCCTGCGAGGTCGCACCGACAGCAGGTCCGGTTGGAATGTAGTAGCTAAAGTCTGCCGCCTCGGGAGCTATGAGTTCGGGGCCTGACTTTATCTCCACCGTGGTTGGGAGTTGAGCGCAACCAGTCAAAAGGGCCGAGAGCAAAGTAAGTGAGATTAGCTTTTTCATTAGCCCTCCATGGTTCTAGGAGGCAGTGGAAGCGGGGAGTTCGCGATCACCGTTTTTGCATTGATCGGAAGCGTGAGTCTAAAACTTGAACCTCGATTTGGCTTGGACCAAACCTGCAGCCATCCGCGATGCAAGATGGCATCCTCTTTCGAGATTGCAAGACCCAGTCCAGTTCCACCCACCGAGCGTTGACGAGCTGGATCCGCTCTCCAGAAACGGTCAAAGATTCGCTCCAGCTGCTGCTTGGTCATGCCAACTCCACTATCGGTAACGCAGACTGCAACCGCTTGGGCATTTGATCCAACCTCAACCACGATTGGATTACCCTCGCCGTGTTCGACGGCATTTGAAAGCAGATTGCGCAGCAATCGCTCGATGCGCTTGGCGTCGAATTCAGCCTCTACGTTGCCGCCAGGAAGTCTGACCTGGATTTCGGTTTGCTTGCTCGTGGCAAGCGGCTCAATACTCGCAATAGCTGCCCCCACGACAGCATTTAGATCATTGAGTTCAAGATCTGGCGTCACCGCACCCGCGTCGTAGCGTGAAATCTCGAGCAGGTCAGCCAAGAGCTCCTCGAAGCGCTGAATTTGGTTTTGCATTAGCTCTGCTGATCTGGATAGTGCAGGATCTAATTTCTCGCGATTTCCAAAGATCACTTCACCGGCCAATTTGATTGTGGTCATTGGAGTTCTGAGCTCATGCGAGACATCGGATACAAAGCGGCGCTGCATTCGTGAGAGCGAGTCCAGCTGCTGAATCTGTTGCTGCAAGCTATTGGCCATTTTGTTGAAGGAGCGCGCCAACACCGCCATTACATCGGTGCCCTTCTCGGCCAGGCGCACATCGAGTTGACCTTCAGATAGCGACTCAGCAACCGAGGCAGCCTTCTCAACCGGCTTAATAATCGTTCTAGTAACAAAGTAGCTAACCAGCGAAATAACAACCAAAAGTACGATTCCGCCGGTTGCCAATGCATTCTGAACCGTTGTGAGCGCCTGCTGCTCAGGAGCTAGGTCAAAGACCAGATAAAGTTCAAAGTTTCCGGCCAGTGGCAAAGTAATTGGAGCACCAACCGTGATGCCTGGGACCACCTGCCCATTTCGAACCAGCGCCACCGAGGTGTAGGTCAAGACTCCATCTGAAGCCCTAACCTCTTCGCGAAGTTCGCCTGGAATTGTTGCGAGATCCAAGTCCTGTGAAATTGGCGACTGAAACAGCTGAAGCTGGGGCTGCCCGGGGCTGCGCAATAGCGCCACCTGCCTGGCACCGGAAACTCCAGCGACTTCGAGTGATGGAACCACGGAGTTGATGAGGGTTTGCAGAGCAGTTTCATCAGCCAGTGAGGCCGCCGCGACCGTTCCTTGAACCGACGAAACTGCGCGTTCGGTTTCGCTTAGAACTTGGCTTAGTCGATTTTGAAAAAAGTTATTCGCCAGCGAGTAGGAGAGAAAACCCCCCAGCGCGGCAAGCGCAATTGCACTCAGGGTTACTGTGGCAAATACGGTCCTAGCGGTTAGTGACCGTCTGAGCAGTGAGATCACGGAGTTTCGGAACCAGCCCGGTATCCATGTCCGCGGACGGTGGAAACAATCTTTGGATTCTCTGGATCTTCTTCAACCTTCGAGCGCAAACGCTGAACGTGAACATTCACTAGCCGGGTATCGGCCTTGTACTGGTAGCCCCAGACCTGCTCCAAAAGCATCTCCCTAGAGAACACCTGCTGTGGCTTGACGGCCAGGGTGTGTAGCAGCTTGAACTCCAGTGGTGTCAGCGAAATTCTCACACCGGCACGCTTGACCTCGTAGGAACGCGGATCCATTGTGAGTTCACCGACCGAAACAATTCCGTCGTCGTCTGCAACTGGGCGCAGCCTTGCCTTGATGCGAGCCAACAGCTCAGCACCATTGTGTGGCTTTACGACGTAGTCGTCCGCTCCCGCCTCAAGTCCGTGAACTACATCTTCGGTGTCACCCTTGGCAGTAAGCATGACAATCGGAGTTCCACTGAGGGAGCGAATCTGCTTGCAAACTTCGATGCCTGACTGTCCAGGAAGCATGATGTCCAAAAGAACCAGGTCCGGTTCTTCGCTCTTGAAGACTTCAACGGCATTTAGTCCATCGGCCGCAAAAACCGTGTGGTAACCAGCGGCGTTGAGAACTAGCCCAACCATTTCGCGCAGTGCATCATCATCATCAACGACAAGAATTTTGTTAGACACTGCACAACCTCCAGTTAGTAACGGTAGTGATCCACCTTGTATGGACCCGCCACATTTACTCCAATGTAGCGTGCCTGACGAACGGTTAATGGAGTTAGCTTTACACCAAGTGCTTTCAAGTGCAACACAGCAGCCCGCTGTGCAAGCTCCCTGGGGGTGATTTGAACACCAAAGTCGAGTTAGCCGTGCCTTATTGCCGCGATGGCTTGGTCACGAATCTTCTGCATAGAAGCCTCTTGGTTTGATTCGACGTTTAGTCGAAGCAGTGGTTCGGTGTTTGACGACCGGACATTAAACCAAAACCAATTTCCCTGATTCTCGAAACTAAAAGTGTGGCCGTCAAATTGCTCAACGGTGCAATCTGGGAAAGCAGCCTTCAGTCGATCAAGCGCCGCTGGCACATCAGCGACAGTTGAATTGATCTCCCCGGAAGAGAAGTAAGGGCTGAAGCTTTGCGAGAGCTCACTCATGGTTCCCGGGTAGGTGCCGAGCTCGCTGATTAGGTGGAGGGCTGCCAGCATCCCGTTATCCGCTCCCCAGAAATCACGGAAGTAATAGTGCGCTGAGTGCTCGCCGCCAAAAACCGCTCCGGTTTGAGCCATTTGCTCCTTGATCAGCGAGTGTCCGACCTTGGTGCGAACCGGGGTCGCTCCGGCCTGGGCAATGCGCTCTTCCACCACTTTTGAAGTCAGCAGGTTGTGCAAAATGGTGATGTCTGTTTCACCCAGCTGCTTGCCTCGCTCAATCTCGCGAATCGAAACAATTGCAGCTAGCGCCGAGGGACTAACCAAACCACCGGCTTGATCAACTGCAAAGCAGCGATCGGCATCCCCGTCAAAAGCTAGACCCAGATCAGCACCGTGCTCTACAACTGCCTTCTGCAAATCCCTAAGGTTCTCCACCTGCAACGGGTTCGCCTCGTGGTTTGGGAAGGTGCCGTCAAGTTCAAAAAAGAGCGGAATGATCTCGAGGTTCAGGGCTGCTAGCCCAGCCGCATCCCCAAGCACCAATGGCACCGTGAACCCGCCCATGCCATTCGCCGCATCAACCACAATCTTGAGTCGGCGGGTCTTTGACAAATCAACCAGCTTGCGAAGGTATTCGACATATTCAACGGTGAGGTTGATTTCCTCAATCACACCCAACGCGGAAACCGGAGGAATGCTGGAATCAAAATAACCCTGAGCCCTGTCGCGAATAGCGCCGAGGCCTGAATCCAAGCCAATGCCCTTAGCGCCCGCGCGGGAAAACTTCATGCCGTTATAGCTGGCTGGATTGTGGCTTGCGGTGAACATCACCGAGGGCAGGTCTAGTTTTCCGGATGCGAAATAGGTCATATCGGTCGAGCAAAGTCCAAGCATCATTGGATTACCGCCGCGCTTTTGGGCACCGGCTGCAAACGCCGCTGCGAACTCAGGAGAACTGTCACGCATATCGTGACCGATGACTAGTTGCTTACCGGCCAAATCCAGCTCGTCAACAAAGGCTGCACCGAAGGCAGCAATAACATCCTCGGTAAGTTGAGTACCAACCAGACCACGAACGTCGTAGGTCTTTACGAAATCTTTGAAATTGATCACTGCGCAAACTCTCTTTGGCTTTAGCCTGCCAAGAATACAATGAGCCAATGGGAATCAGGGCTGGAAGTCACCGAGACCGACACGGTCGTGGACTGCGCAGGCCCTTGCCTTCGAAGTTATTTCACTTTGGAGTCGCGCGCCTGGGGTTCTTTGAATCGGTGGTGCAAGAGACCTGCGAGTACCTGCAGGAGAACTACCCGGAGGAGCTCAAGGACCTTTCCTGGCGCATCCAGGATGTCCCAGCAATCGTGGATAACGAACCCGTGAAGCGCTGGAGTGCTGATAAGCCGTCGCAAACCATCACGCTATACCGAATCCCGATTGAGCGATTTGGAAGACAGCGTTTGCCAGATCCAAGAATGCACATTGAGCACGCTGTCATTTCGGCAGCAGCATCGCTTATCGACAAGGATCCTTGGGAGCTAATGCACCCGCACTAGCGAACTAGCACCTGGATGTTTGAACCCAGGTTCTGGTTTTCTCGCGGCGTGATAACTGCGTAGCCCTTGGGGTCGGTCAAGATCAAGTTGACGAAATACTCCCCCTGCGACTCAAGCAACAAACTCTGACCGGTAACTCGAACCTGCAGCTGTGAGCGAGCAGGCACACTGATTGCCTGTGCTCCAGTATCCAGAGTTAGCAACACGGTAATCTCTTCAGCCCCTGGGTTTGCGATTGCAATTTTGGCCGCAAAACTAGGCACAACCATTGCCAGCTCCCCCGTGAAAGCTTCAGCCGGCGTGAGCCAAGCAAAATCAAAATTCTTGGCCACGTATGGGTTGTAGAGCTCCGCCATCAACTCGGCATCCGATTCGATCAAGACCAGGTAATCGCCAACTTGAAGTTCGGGTGAAACTTCTGCAAAACCGGCAGCCGGGACCTCAATTTCCACAACATCACTATTGGTTCCAGAGCCTAAGTATGTGACCAGCGCGTTTGCCGCATCTGGGCCTGGGTTGAAGATTCTCAAAGCTGGCTTTGCCAAACCAGCGGCCAGAATTTGAAATCCAGGAATTGCGAGTGATTTACTCGCCTTCGCGGTAGGTCCTTTGAGTTCGACTCCGGTTGCACTTAGCCCAGCGCTGGATCTGTTCTGCAAAGCCATCGAAACCTTCTGTCCAGAACTCTGGAAGTAAATCGCGAAGCTCGGTTCCGCCTCTACGAAGCTTGCCAGTGAAAGCTGCTGTGATTCAAAAGGAGCGAGTGTGATCAGGTGTGAATTGCTCGATGTTGCAAGGTGGAACACCAGTTCAATTTGAACTTCGACCGGATTTGGGTTTGCGACATGCAAAATGCTTTCGAACCCACTGCCAGCCATGCCGTTTAGCAACCAACCTTCAGCCTGAGGCTGGCCGCAATTTGTGGCAGCCAGTCCTGCCATGCGTGGTCTTTGAATCAGTTGGCTCTGAGCGGCCGTAAGGGTTCCAGTGGTCTGCTCACGGCTTGCCATCACAATGGCAACACCTTGGGTAACTCTGCTCTCAGGTTCGCTTACAAGGCTTCCCACGCCCAAGCGGTAGCGAACATCGGCTTTCCCGACCAAGGCCATTGATCCTAGGTCGGTTCCATCCTTGCCACCTAGCTCTGCAAGTGGGCCCTGGCAGTAGAGCTGGAGTGGTTTGGCGGTTGTGCTTACCGAAATGCCTTCAGGCTCTGGAGCTGAAACAGTCTGAAACGAAACTCCCTGCAAGAACCACGCGCCGGTCAGCCCAGCGAGCGTAAGGGCAATACCTAGAATTCGACCCGGAAGTTTCACTTAGTAACTCCCGTCTTTCGACGGCGGCCAAGGATAGAAGCTCTGGTTGGCAGCGCAAGTAAAGCAAAGGCTGCAATTACCCCAAACTGCCAAGGTCTGAGTGGGTCATTCTTAGTGGCCGGCCTAGCACTTTGGTTCTCGCTCTCAACTCGCCACAGCACGCCATAGTCGGTTGCTCCAGCAGGCTGAAGGATGTCTAAGCTCGATATCCCGACTTCGACCTCTGGATTTGGTGTTGCAAGCAATACAAAATCAACTCTGGTCTCGCTAAGTAGCGGAACGAGTTTGTCTTGGTTACCGGCCACAAGGTTTGCTGCGATTTGAGCAAGCGCTATTTGAAGATCAGAGTTTGCTGGGTAGCTCTCCAACAGAGAACTAGACATCTCGAGTTTCTCCCCGCTGCCCCAAACATAAGAGGCGGTCAGTGGCTCACCAACCTCGAGAACCAAAGTCCTCAGGTTCGGATCCTGATCGCTCGCGGCTACCACTAGGGCAGGCATCACCCTGGAGGATTTGAACTCCGGGTTGACCTGGTTCACCAGTCCAAAAAAGAACCCAGAATACAAAACTCCCGCGGTGAGGCTGATGCCAACCAGGGTCGAAATGGTTCGCTGGCGAACTCTCTCAATTGCTAGACCAGCAAGTATCAACAATGCCAATGCGGCTGCCAGCGTGAGAGGCGCACCGGAGGCAATCGGTTGAATGGTGCTCAGGCTCAAAGCCGCGATTGCGAATCCAAAGAATCCGAAGTTGACCTTGGCATCAGAAACAAACCATGCAGGCAAACTTGCCAAAACCAAAACTCCCAGAACAACAAGGTTCACTAAACCAAAAGGTTCGGTTGGGCCGAAGGCAATTGCACTGGATTGCGTCAATACCGTCCAGTTTTGAGCTTCCAGAGCGAATCGCCCCAGCGGGTACAAAACTGCAACCGCAGGAAGGTACGACCACAGCAGGATAAGTCCTCGCTTTGGTTGCAAAAGCGCGGCAATCAAAACGGTTACACCCAACAGGGCAAAAGCCATTGGCGAGGCGGCGGCCAACAGCGCAAGCGTTAGGCCGAGCAAGCCAGTCCAGCGCCAGGCTCGCGCACTATTGAATGCCCCCAAGGTGCGAATCAAAAAGAACAACGCCCACGGGATTATCGAAGCAGCCAGCAGCTCCACAACCGCAAGGTTTGACTTGAGTGTGAGCAACTGCGGGCTAAGCGAATATCCCAGGGCCACCAAGGTAATCACCCAGGGCTTTGAGATAAACAGTTTCCCTAACTGCCAAGCTCCAAAAAACGCCATGCTCGGTGCTGCAAACACCAGGGCCGCAAATCCGAGCGATGGTTCAGCGGGAGAGATCAGTGCTGCCAAAAGCAGCCACCAGTTAAATGGATCGGTTGGCAGTGCAATGGAATCCAGTACCGGAATTGAATTGCTGGCGATAAACGGCAGCAGTTTTTCAAGGTTCGCCCCAAGCGGCAAAATCCCATTTGCGGTAATTGCACCGGTTGGGAAAAGTTGGATTGAAGCAATCAATGGCATTAAGACGAACCAAGCGGAGTTACTTCGGAATATGCCAGGGCGCAGGTTCTCCGGGCTTGCCTCCGGCTCGACCTCGTACTTCCCTCTGCGACGCTTTGACCGCTGCGACCTGCTGGCGATAAGTGCTTTGAGCGGCTTTAGCGAGCCAAGAGATCTGAAGCGCTTGCGAGCTGCAAGCCTGGTTGGAACAGAGAACCAGGCCCAGATCCAACCCGAGAATTGGGCTACCGATCGACCAGGACGTTTTTGCAACAAGTTGCCAGGGATTGAAAGTAGAACCATCAAGGGCAGGGTCAGGTAAATGGCAAAAACCAAGAACGTCGGCAAATACAGAGTTGCAAAGTGCAGGTGAGCGCGGGAAATGCCTTGGCTAAAGCTTCCTGACAGCCAGCTACGAGGGCGCTTGCCCTGCATCGAAAGTCCAGCGTGGTGGACTCGGGCGTTAGCCTCGACGATAACTCGGTAGCCGGCCACTCTGGCTTTGGCACAAAACTCCAAATCCTGAGCCAATACCGGAGTGGTGTCATCCAAACCACCAAGCTGCTGCCAAACCCCGAGAGACACCAGCATGCCGGCGGTGGAGACTGCCATGGTGTCGTCGGCACGGTCGTGCTGACCCTGGTCATACTCGCGCTGAACCAAAAGAAACGGCCTGCCGGTCGGGGTGATGGTTAGCCCCAGCTGTTGGATTTGAATGCTGTTGTCAAGTTCCAACAGCTTCGGGCCGATGATCGCAACCGAAGGAGAAATTTCTGCTGCCTGAGAGAGATATTTCAGAGCATCTGGTTCTGGAACCGCGTCTTCGTGCAGTACCCAAATCCAACCTGGGGTATCTGAGAGCGAGTTGATGCCTGCCTGGATTGCAGCACCTAGCCGGAGGGGTCCTGGCTCAATGACGGAGAATCCGTAGCTGAGGGCGAGGTCGATTGAAGTTTGATCACCGGCAGTTTCAACGACAACTACCTGCTGGATTGGGTGGGTTTGTTCGCTTATTGCGGCAAGAGATCTAGCGAGTAAATCGGCTTGAGCGTGGGAAACGACTATGGCCGCTACCGAGAGCGAAGCCACGATGACTTAGGCGCGCTTGCGCAGACGGCGACGCTCGCGCTCGCTGAGGCCACCCCAGATACCGAAGCGCTCGTCGTTCTTTAGTGCGTACTCCAAGCATTCGCTCTTTACGGTGCACTGTGCGCAAATACGCTTGGCGTCGCGAGTAGAGCCACCCTTTTCAGGGAAGAAGGCTTCTGGGTCGGTCTGTGAGCAAAGTGCGTCTTCTTGCCACGCTAATGGGTCTGACTCGCCATTTGCATAAGCTCCAGCAACTCCAAGCTTGAGCACGTCGACGAACCAGTTAGCAGGCACCTGACCTCTTTGTTCCATGCCTAACCCCTAATCCTTGTGAATCTCGATGATGTAATTACATCGGTGTAATTATGCCCTTGTCAAGTTGTATTTAATGCCTCATTAGTAAATTGTTAATAAAGCGTCACGATAACCTTTAGGTATGAAGTTATTGGTGACAGGTGGCGCAGGCTACATCGGTTCTCACGTTGTTCGGGCTGCCGAGGCTGCAGGACACACTTGCGTCGTGGTGGATAACCTCTCGACAGGCCTTTTGGCGCGGATTAGCTGCCCAATTGTCGAGCTTGAACTAGCTTCTGCGGATGCCCCGGAACTACTGGTGAAGCTAATGAAGCAGCACCAGTTCGACTCTGTGATCCACCTCGCCGCTAGAAAACAGGTTGGCGAATCAGTTCAAAAACCCGAGGAATATTTCCTAGAAAACTTGGGTGGTTTAGCAAATTTGCTGCTTGCAATGCGCGAAGCCCAGCTCAAGTCGCTGGTCTTCTCATCTTCTGCGGCCACTTACGGCATGCCGGATGTTGACAAGGTTTCCGAGGATTACCCAGGGGTGCCAATCAATCCGTATGGCCAAACCAAGCTCATTGGAGAGCTAATGGTTAAAAATGCTTCGGTTTGGGGCCTTAGGGGCGTCAATCTTCGCTACTTCAACGTCGCTGGTGCAGGGGCTGCGGATCTTGCTGACACCGCAGCGCTGAACTTGATTCCGATTGCAATCAATGCGGTCAAGGCTGGCAAAGCGCCGGTGGTGTTTGGCACTGATTACCCAACTCCGGACGGCAGCTGCATTCGCGACTATGTCCACGTCGAAGACCTAGCACTTGCTCACCTAGCGGCAGTGGATTACCTAGTTGGCGAAGTCCAGGAGTTCAGCACCTTCAATGTCGGCACCGGAATCGGCGCCTCGGTCATTGAGGTTTTGGATGCTCTAAAGATTGCCAGTGGCATTGATTTTGAAGTTGGTATCGGCGAGCGCCGCGCTGGAGACCCTCCGCGCTTAGTGGCCGATGTGACTCGCATTGAAGAATCACTTGGCTTTAGAACTAAGCACGATTTGGCAGCTATCGTCCAGTCCGCTTGGGATGCTAGCTAGGAATCTTTAACACCTGACCAACCTTTAGCAGGTTGGCGTTCGTGATGCCATTCAACGAAGCAAGCGCAGTGGCACTGACTCCGAGCTTGGAAGCAATCCCCCACAATGTGTCGCCCGATTTCACCGTGTAGGTCTTAACCACCGGTGATGTGGTGACTGCGGGAGAAGTCGTTGCGGAGGTCGGGATTTTCAAGACCTGACCGATCTTGATTACCGTCGATGTGCCCAAAGAATTAGCAGCCTGGATTCTCGCCACCGTCACACCGAACTTGGTTGCAATCGACCCAAGCGTGTCTCCCGATACCACTTTGTAGCTGACAGAAGCCGAGGCAGTTGGTGAGCTGGTTGGTTTTGGGCTCGCCGTTGGAGTAGGTGTTGGCTTAGGGGATGCCGTTGCCGAACTGGTTGGCTTGGGCGTCGTTGTTGGCTTAGGAGAAGCTGTTGCCGAACTCGTGGGTTTTGGCGTTGGCGAAGTAGTTGGGGTCGTGACAACTGGCACCGATCCCAAGAAGGTGAAGTCTTCAAAGACTCCGGTTGGGGTGTTTTCTAGGGATGCGAGAACTGCGGTCGCAGGAGCTGTGCCGCTGGCTGGAACCTTGGCAGCGAAGTAGTCAGATGCCTCGATGTAACCTGGGCCTTCACCCCTGAGACTTGCGAACTGAGCCCAGTTCTTGATTTTGCTTCTGGTTCCGTTTTCAACGAAGAACAGTCCACCCTTGGCGTCTCTGAGGAACTGCCCGACCGGCTTACTTGCAACCTTTAGACCTGCGCAGGTGGAGACTGCTAGTGGGAATGGCTTCCCCGGGAACTCCTCAGCTCCGCCGGCGGAGATTGGGTAAAGCGTGCCGCGATCAATTAGGTAGGTGGAGCCATCGCACTGCACCTTGATGGTCGTGAATCCAGTCCTGGTCTGAAGCTTGGACAGCTCTGATT
The DNA here is from genome assembly GCA_945860535.1 of Auritidibacter sp. Marseille-P8566. Taxonomy (GTDB): domain Bacteria; phylum Actinomycetota; class Actinomycetes; order Actinomycetales; family Microbacteriaceae; genus Aquiluna. The sequence continues at coordinate 15,242 of CAMAQN010000008.1, read as the reverse complement.
TGTCGATGTTAAATATCTTGGAGTCGGAGACATTTTTGGCGTGGTCCTCGGAGGCCAGCTTGACCTTGCGGGTGAGGTCATCCACCAGGTAGATGGTGCTGTTGCCACTGGCCTTGACCAAAGAGCCTGGGGCTAATCCATTACCGACGCTCTCAACAGTATTGATTGCTGAAAGCGGCAACGTGATTGCCTTTGGCTGGGCAAGCAGGTTCAGGAATCTATCGGTCATTGACTTATCGGCGACCGCGCGCCGCTGAGCGCTCTGCACAAAGTAGGAGAGTTTGTTACCAGCGCTGGTGACAACTGCGGGGGCTGCTAGTGACCCGTTTACGGTAGGGAATTTGTTGATTAGCGCATCCGGCAATGTGCTTACCTGAGTGGTCCAGTTCGCTGGATCTACAACCGGCAACTTTCCATTCTCGGTAAGCACAAAGTTCTGGCCGGCAGGGCTTGCAACAAAACCGCGCACAATTCCAGAACTGGTGGCCACCAGCAACTGATCAATCTCCACCTTGGAGACCGTGAAGAACTTACTCAGCCCAATCGAACTCGCAAGCGAAGCCGAGATGCGATAACTCTTTCCACCAAACGCCACAGCAACGTCATCTGTTTCGGTCAGCCCAAACACAGTGAGGTCGCTGGCCAGGGGTTCACCAGGCAGCAACGACATAACCTGCTCGATAACCAATGGACTTGAGCTGATGCTCTGGCCACCAACCGAGTTCAAAGCCAAGTCGTCAACCACAGCGCGACGGGTGCCGTTTTCGATCCAAAACTTTGCACCCTCGGGGGTCAGCACCAAACGCGTTAGCGCTCCGCCTTGAATAAACAGGCTCAGTTGAGCTTCGGTAAGGCTGGTGGCGAGATCACAGTTGAGGCCGTACTGCTTGGCAAGGTTGCAGTCAGTAAGCGAGTAGCGCTTGCCATCAACCAAAAGCCAAAACTCAGTCGTGCTGGCGCGCTTCACCAGCTGAGATAAATCGCCCTTATTCTCAAAACTCTCAAGGTATGCCTGCGAGATTTCACCCTGTGGGCCAAGCGGTCGAACGGACGCCAAAAGCCTGGTGTCTGATACTCGATACCTGAGATTGTCGACAATCAAGTAGGTTTCGCTGGTGCTGGATTTCAATAGGTAACTGCCACCGATGGGAGAGCCGAACCAGTCGTGGAAAAAACGCCAGAAGTTTCTATTTCCGTAAGCCGAGCAGGAGTCACCGGAACCGTAGAGGTTGTTTAGCGCCGCCTCATTTGGGGTGTATGGCGTGTAGTAATAAAGGTTTGCGGTGGCTTGGCTTTTGAGTTCAAAACTCTTGGTGCCACAGGAGGCCTTTGGATTAAATCTCATCGCAACGGTGCGGCCAGGCTTCCAGTAGGTGAATGACCCAGCAGGGTTTCCATACCAGCGGAACTGTCTGGCTGCCTTGTAGAGCTGGTTGAACAAGCCGGTGAACACCTTGCCGCAAATGCCGGGGTCGCTGTCTGGACAGCCAAAGCCCATGGCTGCGCGATACATGTATTCGGTTGGCTTGGTGGAGGTAACAAGTGCCTGCTCTTTTTGCAAGGTGACGATAAATACTTTCGGGTTTATGCCACACGCATTAGAAATGGCGTGAATCACATCGGCTGCGCTAGCTCCAGCTTTAGCTGCGATTGCCTTACAGGAACCAACCTCAGTTGGGCCAGTGGCGGGAGTTTCTGGGATATCGACCTTGATGTTTTTTAGACAGTCGATAGCTGGATTTGTCGCCCGACAGTCCGAAACCCTGGAGTCTAAAAACGCTTGAATTTGTGGCACGGTCATAGTTCCGAAGTCGTAGAAAACGCTGTCGCTGACAATCAAACCCGGGTCAAAGGTGCTAGCCGATGGGGCAGCCTCCGCTGGAGATTGGACTGTCGGATGAACTACCAAGCTCGCTGCAATAAGCGCAATGGCCGAGAAGATGCCGAAAATTTTGCGCATTAGCCAATCACCACCGAGGTTGGGGCGGATATCCCAAAGTGCCCCTCGGATTCATAGCTAACGGTCACCACCCCATTGCCGGAAGGCAGATCTTTCAATGGGAATTCGATTGGGAAGCACTGGGTGTAGTCACTGCTTGGCTCGGCCTTGACTTCCATGGTTTTGGTGACGCCATTGCCGAGGTACTTAAAGATGCACTTGCCGCCGGACTCACTCAAGCTAGGAATCCTTGCCACAACAGTAAAGACTCCAATCGCAGGCTCTGGAACAGCCATGATGATCTCGACCGAAATCTCTTTGCGAACGATTGGTTCTTTGGTTTCCTCTGGAGTCGGAGTCTCTTCAGTAGTCGCAGTCTCTTCAGGCGCGACAGTCACTTCAGGCGAAACAGTCTGTGATTCGGTAACCGGCTCTGGCAGAGACGTTGCACCCCAGTTTGGGTAAAAGATGCTGCAGCCGGTCAGGGTGAGCAAAACTGCTGCGACCGCCAAAGTTCTCGCGAAAATGCGCATGCCTCACCTCCAAACGCTTTCAACCCTAGGTTGCTTGGCTTAGAAAACCCTGAGCAACAAGCGGTATGGCCTAAATTGCTGGGCTTAGAGGCTGTTCTTGAGGTTGTTGTTTTTGATCTCCACCGTGTTTGCTAAATCCACCCGGTGGGCATCGAGTTGGACGCGCAATGCTGGATCGTGAGCCGCAAGAATTCGTACCGCCAAAAGTGCGGCATTCTTAGCACCGTCGATTGAGACCGTTGCCACCGGAACACCCGCTGGCATCTGAACTATCGACAGCAGCGAGTCCATGCCGTCTAACTGGCTGAGCGCAACCGGGACTCCAATAACGGGCAGTGAGGTCACAGAGGCAAGCATGCCGGGTAGGTGGGCTGCGCCACCGGCTCCAGCGATAACCACCTTCACGCCTCGATCGGCGGCGGCTTTGCCCCACTCAATCATGCGCTCTGGGGTGCGGTGAGCACTGAGCACCTCGACCTCGTGCTCGACACCAAACTCCTTGAGAGTGAGCGCGGCATCCTCCAAAATTCGCCAGTCGGAATCAGATCCCATGACTATTGCGACAGTCTTCATTGCAACCTCCCAGGGTCAATTTAGCGGTTGTAAAGCAAATCTCTGCAGGCACGGCCATCTGCCAGCAGTTGATCTAGATCATTTCCCTGCAGCGTTAGGTGGCCCATCTTGCGGCCTGGTCTCGGAGCTTTTTCATACAAGTGGAATTTCACCTGCGGGAATCGCTCCATAGCCTTTGGGTAATGCTGGACAAAGTCATTTTCTGAATCGACACCCAACAGGTTGATCATCACCGCAAAATTTGAGGTGCCGCTGGTCGCGCCAAGTGGCAGATCCAAGACCGCTCTTAGGTGCTGTTCAAACTGCGATGTGATCGATGCGTCGATCGAGAAGTGGCCGGAATTGTGCGGTCGCATCGCAAGTTCGTTGACTAAAATCTCGCCATTTCTGGCCCTAAATAGCTCTACGGCCATGACTCCAACGACGCCGAGGCCATCGGAAATTTGCTTTGCGATGCTCAACGCCTGGGGGTGCAGGGCGGATTCTGGCGCGGGGGCAATCACCTCAGCGCAGACTCCAGCTTGCTGATGAGTTTCCACCAGCGGCCAAGCGTTGAACTCGCCACTGGGGCTTCGCGCCGATAGTTGAGCCAGTTCAGTAACGAAATCAACCTTTTCCTCAAGTAACAGCTCACCGCCAAATTGCGAGATGTTTTGAAGCCAATCGCGAACATCTGCGATATCAGATACGACTCGAACACCCTTGCCGTCATAACCACCAATTGGAGTTTTCACCACAATCTTGGGGCCGTGATTTTGCAAAAAGTTCGCAATGTCGGATTCGGTTTTTGCTGCCTGCCAAATCGGTTGGGGTAGTCCAAGTTCGGCGAGCTTGCGGCGCATTGTGAGCTTATTTTGAGCATGCTTTAGGGCAGTTGGGCCTGGACGAACACTCACACCGGCGGTCTCTAGCTGCTCCAGAATTGCGGTTGGAACGTGCTCGTGATCGAAGGTGATTACATCGACAGTTTTTGCGAATTCGAGCAGTTGGGCAAAATCATTTATGTCGCCAACCTTGGTTACTGCCTGGTGCGCGGAAGAGTCATTGCTCTCTGCAAATACTTTGATGCCAATCCCCAGAGCAATTGCGGCCGGTTGCATCATGCGGGCAAGCTGACCAGCTCCTATTACTCCAACAACTGGCATGCCCACCTCTTTCAGGGCTCTAGTTTCGCAGATGCCAGACGTCAGCGGCTGACACCACGACTGGTTCCGGGGTATGAATAACCAAACGGCCTTCGCGATCTATGTCCTTGGCCACTCCAAACACCTCGCCACCGCCAGGAAGTTCAGCGCGAACACTCTTTCCTAGAGTTGCGGAAGCCTCAAGTAATTCGCCTCTGGTCTTTGTGATTGCAACCTGCGGGTCAGCCTCAAAGATCGCCCATCGCACTCGGAAGTTGCGCACCACAGCATGCAAAACCTCATCGAAGGATTTGTCGACGCCCAAAAGATCTAGTGCGGTGGCGGTTTCCGGAGCACCTTGCTGGGCCTTTAGGTTTATGCCAAATCCCAAAATCAATGAACCATCCGGCTGAATCTGCGCCAGGATTCCGCTGATTTTTTTGCCATCGACCAGCACGTCATTTGGCCACTTGACCAAAACCTCATGACTCACCAGCTGCGCAATCGCGGATCTGATTGACACTGCGGCAATCAAGGTTGCCCAGCCCAGTTCCTCGGTGTGCTTTGAGTTCAGGTACAGAGAAGCAGAAATGCTCGACCCGGGTTCAGATACCCAGGCCCGACCTAGGCGACCCATGCCTGCGGTTTGGCAGTGACTAACCACCAGGCTGAAGTTCTCTAGCTGGTCAGTTTGAAGCCTGCGCGCCAGTTCTAAGTTGGTGGAGTCGACCGTATCGAGCTCGATTAGCCGGTTTACGACCGAGGCGGTTTGAGGTAGGGACACCCTAAAACCGTAGCGCAACCGGCAAACTTGTAGGTATCTACGATGAATTTGGCGTTTGCTTGTAGGTATTGTTCAAGTAGTACTGCCTAGAAGCTGGATAAAGTAGGCAAGCACCTAAGGAGAATTTGTGTCCGAGACCCCTGACCTTTCCACCACCGCTGGCAAACTTGCCGATCTAAAGGCTCGTTACCACGAGGCTGTGGTCAGCGCGGGTGACAACGCCAAGGAGAAGCAGCACGCCAAGGGTAAAAACACCGCTCGCGAACGAATTGAGATGTTGCTTGATGCTGGCAGTTTCGTTGAGGTTGATGAATACGTTCGGCACCGCTCGACCGCTTTTGGAATGGACGCCAGGCGTCCTTATGGCGACTCGGTTGTTACCGGAATTGGCACCATTCACGGCCGTCAGGTGGCGGTTTACTCTCAAGACTTCACGGTCTTTGGTGGCTCACTTGGTGAGACCGCGGGAAACAAGATCATCAAGATCATGGAACTTGCAATCAAGACCGGTGTTCCTTTGATCGGAATGCTTGATTCCGGTGGTGCTCGTATTCAAGAGGGCGTTATCGCACTCGGAAAATACGGTGAGATTTTTAGGCTAAACACCATGGCATCTGGAGTTATCCCTCAGATTTCGATCATCATGGGTCCGGCTGCCGGTGGTGCGGTTTACTCCCCAGCGCTGACCGACTTTGTGATCATGGTTGATAAGACTTCGAACATGTTTGTGACCGGGCCAGATGTGATCAAGACCGTAACCGGCGAAGACGTTGGCATGGAGGAACTCGGTGGTGCTCGCACCCACAACGAAACCTCCGGTGTTGCTCACTATCTAGCCGACGATGAGGCTGATGCACTCGACTACGTAAAGTCCCTGATTGGCTTTTTGCCGGAGAACAACCTGTCTGAAACCGTCACTTACCAGTCTGAGACCGAGCTCGAAATTACCGAAGCGGACCTCAAGCTCAACACCATCATTCCGGATTCTCCAAACCAGCCATATGACATGCACACCATCATTGAGGCACTTGTCGACGAGGGTGAATTCCTAGAGGTGCAGCCGCTATACGCACCAAACATCCTCATCGGCTTTGCTCGAATCGATGGCTCCAGCGTTGGAATTGTGGCCAACCAACCAAAGCAAATGGCGGGAACCTTGAACATCGATGCCGGTGAAAAGGCAGCTCGATTTGTCAGGTTCTGCGACGCCTTCTCGATTCCAATTCTGACCCTGGTCGATGTGCCCGGCTACCTTCCTGGCACCGACCAGGAGTGGGCAGGTGTGATTCGTCGCGGTGCCAAGTTGCTGTACGCATACGCCGAAGCAACCGTTCCTCTGGTTACCGTAATCACTCGCAAGGCTTACGGTGGCGCTTACATCGTTATGGGTTCCAAGCAGCTTGGAGCGGACATCAACCTTGCCTGGCCAACCGCAGAAATCGCAGTAATGGGTGGACAGGGAGCAGTAAACATTTTGTTCCGCGACAAGATCCGCGAGGCAGAAGAGCAGGGTCTAGATATCGCAAAGGTTCGAGACCAACTAGCCAAGGAGTACACCTACAACGTTGCCAGCCCTTTCCTAGCGGCAGAGCGCGGTGAACTTGATGGCATTATCGAACCGGCCGCGACCAGAACCGCAGTAATTCGCTCGCTGAGAGCGCTAAAGACCAAGCGAGCGAGCTTGCCTCCGAAAAAGCACGGAAACATCCCGCTGTAATGAAGATCTATTCGGAAGAAGAAATTCAGCAATTGCTTACTGTCACCGGCGGCGATGCTGAGGATCAGGCAGCGGCAGTTGCGGTTGTCACGGCAGCTATTTTGGAATCCCGCAGACTTGGTCGAATTGCTTTGGGTAAGCCAAGTTCCTCTTGGCACAAAGGCCAGAGCGTTTTGCGAGGCGACATGGCATCAAACTGGCACACATCTTCAAGGCCTGGTCTATAGCCCATCGCCCAAAACGTTAGGTAACATTCCAATAACTTAACCCCCATTTAGGTGAAGACTTCGTTTAATTGAAATGTTCTTCTGATTGCAAAAAGGGTGCGCGAAGAATGTGCTCAGCATGGGGGTAGTTGAATGAGCGGGGTCCTTAGATCTGCCCGTCAACTATTTAAGGTCTAATAACCAAATCAGGCGAGTCAAAGCTAGTGAATTCTTACCCGTCATCTGAAGAAGTAAGTCACGTACAGTCGCAACGAAACCCACGAACTCACTTGCACTTGACTGGAAGGTTCCAGAAGAGCCAAAGTGCAACTCATCGCGATAACCAGCTATGGCTAGCTAAGTGTTAGGGCTGCCACCGCTTCAAAGTGGTGAGTATGTGGGAATATGTCGAACGACTTGAGTCCCTTTAGTTGGTATCCCGCCTTGGAAAGTGATCCCAGGTCGCGAGCCAGGGCTACCGGGTCGCAAGCCACATAAATGATGTTTCTTGGACGAAGCTTGACCAGCTGATCAATTACCTTGCCAGCTGCTCCGGAGCGAGGTGGATCGAGCACCACTGTGTCGAAACTACCGGGCTTGGCGCTAGCGATTCGCAAATACTGAAGCACGTCTGACTTCTCAAACTTCAAGTTCGAAAGATCGATAGCCGACTTGGTTCCGTCGCTCACAGCCTGCTTGCTGTTCTCAACGGCTGTGAAGTTGGTTGAGCTGTATTTTGCCGCCATGGTCGCGCTAAATAATCCGGCACCCGCATAAAGGTCCAAGGCCGGTTTGGTTGCATCAAACTCCAAAAGATCTGCAGCCTCAAAGACCGATTTGGTTAGAACGTTTGCCGCTTCTTTGTGAACCTGCCAAAAAGCACCTGAGGTCAATCGGAAGGTTCGGCCAGCTGCTCGCTCAATTAGACGCTCTGAGCCATTTAGCTTGCCGTCAACCATCCACTGCAAATCTCCGGTTGAGCTGGCTGCGATCGAGATCTTCTTTACGCCATTCCAGTTCTTGAGCTGAATGCCAAGCTCTTCAATTTCCGAGACAGCAAGCGGAAGATTTGGGGTGAAGACTGCATCGTTTGATCTTGGTCGCATTGGTCCCGCGGTGCCGGTGGCGTCAACATTGAGCTGGACGCGGGTTCGGTAGTGCAAGCCATCTGTCTCTCCAGGGCAAGCTGCGACTTTGGCCTCAAACTCGAGTCCCGCCATGCGCTGCAGGGCTTCGGCAAGCACCTGGCTCTTCAGCTCTCGTTGGTGCTCCAAGGTGATGTGACCAAACTCCGCACCACCTGCACCCTCGCGGACTGCTTTCCAGAAGTGTGGTTTGCGGTGTTCGGATGCTTCCACAACGTTTGTTACTGTGGCGCGAAGAAACTTTCCAGCGTCCTCGGTGATCTCAACATCGACGACTTCGCCGTCGATAGCACCGGTTACAAAGATGACTCGTCCCTCGTGGCGGGCTACAAAAACTCCACCGTGGGCAACTTTTTCAATTTTTACTCGAAGATTCACTCCCACAGTGTTCCACAGCTAACCTTGCTCCCGTGACCAAATTGCTACTTGCCTCAACATCGCCCGCTCGAAAGCGACTGCTGACCGACGCTGGAATCGTTTTTGAAACCCGCTCGCCCGGAGTGGATGAAGATGAATTAGTTGAAGCAGTAAAGCCACCCACGATCCAAGACATGACACTGTTGCTGGCTCGCGCCAAGGCCGAGGCCGTGAGCTTCGAAGGTCTAGTTTTAGGCTGCGATTCAGCGCTTTTGCTGGACGGAGAAATGCTTGGCAAGCCTCACCTGCCGGAAGTTGCAATTGCACGCTGGCAAAAAATGCGCGGTCAAACTGGGATTTTGTGCTCAGGTCACTGGCTAATTGATGGAGAAACTGGCGAAGGTGTTGGCAAGGTAACGCAGACAACTGTGAAATTTGCAAACCTGACTGACGAGCAAATTCACAAATATGTGGCAACCGGCGAACCGCTGCAGGTTGCTGGGGCATTCACCATCGATGGCATTGGCGGTGCCTTTGTTGAGCGCATCGAAGGGGATTACCACACCGTAGTTGGACTTTCACTTGTGGCCCTTCGCGAGCTGGTGACCGAACTAGGTCACGACTACCAATCGCTATGGAGATAACCGCAACGAAACGGCAGATTTTTTGTCGTTTACTTATAAATTTCAGGGCTTAGAGGGCAATAAGCTTTTCGATTATGACCCAGCGCCGAATTACCAAGTTACTGATCGCCAACCGAGGCGAAATCGCAGTTCGAATTATTCGAGCCGCCAAGGACGCTGGGATCCTCACCGTTTCGGTTTACGCCGATGGCGACCGTGACGCGCAACACGTAAAGTTTGCCGATGAGGCTTACGCCCTAACCGGCGAGACCGCCACTGAGACTTACCTAGTTTCCGACAAGCTGATTGCGATTGCTAAGCGCTCAGGTGCTAATGCGGTTCACCCCGGTTATGGCTTTCTATCCGAAAACGCTCAATTCGCTCAAGCAGTAATTGACGCTGGATTAATCTGGATTGGCCCTAAGCCTGCCTCGATCGAGCAGCTAGGTGACAAGGTTTCGGCTCGCAAAGTTGCGGAATCTGTTGGAGCGCCACTGGCACCTGGCACCATCAACCCGGTTGAGACCGTCAAAGAGGTAGAGGACTTTGTTGCTATTCACGGCCTTCCGGTGGCCATTAAGGCCGCCTACGGTGGCGGTGGTCGCGGCATCAAGATCGTTCGCGAGTCAAGCGAAATCCAAGAGCTATTTGAATCTGCAACCCGAGAGGCAATTGCTGCCTTTGGTCGCGGTGAGTGCTTTTTGGAGAAATACCTGGACAAACCTCGCCACGTTGAGACCCAGTGTCTTGCCGACCAGCACGGAAACGTTGTTGTGGTTTCTACGCGCGACTGCTCATTGCAGCGTCGCCACCAGAAGCTGGTTGAAGAGGCTCCGGCTCCATTCCTAACTGCTGACCAAGAGACCAGGCTTTATGAGTCTTCAAAGGCAATTCTCAAGGCGGTTGGTTACGAAGGTGCCGGTACCTGTGAATTCTTGATTGCTCAAGACGGCACCGTTTCCTTCCTTGAGGTAAACACCCGCCTGCAGGTTGAGCACCCCGTGTCTGAGGAAGTCACCGGTCTTGACCTGGTTCGCGAACAATTCCGAATTGCCGAGGGTGGGGTGCTGGATTACGGCGACCCTAAGGTTTCTGGCCACAGCTTTGAATTCCGCATCAATGGCGAAGACCCTGGCCGCGGATTCTTGCCAGCGCCTGGAGCTATCCACCAGTTTGTTGCTCCGAGCGGACCTGGCGTACGAGTGGACTCAGGAGTTGTTTCGGGAGATGTTGTTTCGGGAAACTTTGACTCGATGATTGCCAAACTTATTGTGACTGGATCGACTCGCGCCGAGGCACTACAGCGCTCTAGAAGAGCGCTGGAGGAAATGCAGGTTCACGGACTACCGACAGTTTTGCCTTTCCACCGCGCAATCGTAAACGACCCTGCCTTTACCGGTGAGAGCGGCAAGTTTGGTGTCTACACCCGCTGGATCGAGACCGAGTGGAACAACACCATCGAACCTTGGTCTGGGCAAACGGAGGATCTTCCTGAGACAGAACCTCGCCACGAGGTGGTTGTTGAGGTTTCTGGCAAGCGCCTAGAGGTAAGCGTTCCAAAGCGTTTGCTAGTTGGTGAAATTGGTTCTGCAGCAGGTCATGCGCCTAAGCGTGCGAAGAGCTCGGGAGCATCCAGCCATACCGGAGCGAAGGGCAATAGCCTGCTGGCCCCGATGCAGTCGACGGTAGTCAAACTTGCTGTCAACGAAGGTGACCATGTTGAGGCCGGTGACCTAGTGGTTGTGCTTGAGGCAATGAAGATGGAGCAGCCACTGACTGCTCATCGCTCGGGAACGATTAGCTCGATGGGCGTAAGCGTTGGAGCAACCATCTCTGCGGGAACTCGAATTCTAGATATAACTGATTAGTCAATCGGTTGGTGCAGGGCAGAGGCAGCCTCTGCAATTGAATCTGCCAGCGATGGGTACACCGTGTAGGTGCGAGCCAGCTGGTCAACCGTTAGTCGATTCTCAATAGCTACCGAGATTGGGTAGATCAAATCCGATGCCCTAGGTGCAACGACAACGCCACCGATTACGGTGCCAGAGCCAATCGATGCAAACAGCTTTATGAAACCCTCGCGGATGCCCTGCATCTTCGCTCTCGGGTTGGTCTCAAGCATTACCTTCTGAATCTCACCGCGGACAAGGCCCTGTTCGATCTCAGCCTGCGACCAGCCGACCGATGCAATTTCTGGAGCGGTAAAAACATTCGATGCGACATTGCGCATTCTGGTTGGGGCGGCAACGTCTCCCATGGTGTGGTAGACCGCAGTTCTACCCTGCATGGCACTTACCGAAGCAAGTGGCATTGCGGTCGAACAGTCACCAACTGCGTAAACATTCGCCCTTGAAGTTCTGGCAACCTTGTTGGCAATCACGTGACCCGTTGGGGTCAGCTCAACGCCTGCTTCTTCAAGACCAAGCCCCTCGGTGTTTGGAATTGCACCGACTGCCATCAAGCAGTGGCTGCCCTCGATGACTGCTCCATCTTCCAAAGTGACCTGGACGCCAGTGCCGGTGTTAACCACTGAAACGGCGCGAGACTTGTTCAGAATTTGCATGCCGCCGCGGCGGAAAACGTCTTCGATCAATTCAGCCGCGTCAGCATCGTTTCCCGGCAGAACCTTGTCGCGGCTGGAGATCAGAGTGACCTGGCTACCGAGCTGCAAATAGGCCGATGCGAACTCGGCACCGGTAACACCAGAACCAACCACAATCATGTGCTCGGGCAGCGCTTTTAGGTTGTAGAGCTGTTTCCAGGTGAAAATGCGGTCGCCATCTGGCTTCGACCCAGGCACTTCTCTCGGGTGTGCACCAACTGCAACGATGATGGTCTTTGCTTCGATTCGCTCTGGCTTGCCGCCCAAGGTCGGCTGAACCACAACGTGATGATTGCCATCAAGCTGTCCACGTCCGGAGATAACCCGAACGCCTTCGTTTTTGAGGGTTAGGAGCATGTCCTCGGATTGGCTCTTTGCCAAAGCGAGCAGTCTTTTATTCACAGCCTCTAAGTCGATTTCTACCTTGGGCTTTACAGGCTTGTTATCAATCGAGAATGTAACTCCCAGGCTCTGTGCCTGGGCTACCTGCTGAGCGGCGTCAGCGGTAGCGATAAGTGTCTTGGACGGAACCACATCCGTTAGTACGGCATTGCCTCCGATGCCACTGTCCTCGATGAGGATTACCTCGGCACCTAGCTGACGGCCAGCTCTTGCTGCTTCGTAGCCACCAGGGCCACCGCCAATGATTACGATTCGATGTTGGTTCGAAGATGAATTTGCCACGGGTTCATTCTCCCCTACCAATCTGGGTTGCGGGGTTAGTTAGACTGATTTTTATGGTCAATCCACTCAACGTCGAGGGTGCTAACCCCTTCGAAATAGCCCAAGAGGCTGCAAAACAAATCACGAATATCTCCGGTATTCCAAGCCACGACATCGCTCTAACCCTGGGTTCTGGCTGGGCTAAGGCTGCCGACCTAATTGGTGAGACGGTAAGTGAGATCCCAGGCAGCGAAATCATTGGCTTCTCAAAGTCAGCTGTAATTGGGCACGTTGGCACGATTCGTTCTATTCGCCTGCCAAATGGCAAGCACGCTTTGGTTATTGGAGCGCGCACTCACTTTTATGAGAACCACGGCGTTCGCTCGGTAGTCCACTCCGTGAGAACCGCTGCTGCGACCGGCGCCAAGACCATGATTCTCACTAACGGAGCGGGCGGTATCAAGCCTCAGTGGGCCGGCGGTGCTGCGGTATTGATTTCAGATCACATCAACCTCACATCTTCAAGCCCATTGGAGGGTGCAACCTTTATTGATCTGACCGATCTCTACTCCAAGCGCCTAAGGGATTTGGCTAGGACAGTGGATGCCTCACTTGACGAAGGTGTTTACGTCCAGTTCCGCGGCCCACACTACGAAACTCCTGCCGAGGTGCAGATGGCCAAAATCATGGGCGGTCACATTGTCGGAATGTCAACGGCCCTTGAGGCGATTGCTGCCCGAGAAGCTGGCATGGAGATTCTTGGAATGTCGCTGATTACTAACCTGGCGGCTGGTATTCAAACCACTCCGCTCTCACACGCCGAGGTGTTAGAGGCTGGCCGAAATGCCGAAGCCCGTATCGGCAAACTGCTCGCTGAGATTGTGACCAAGCTCTAAATGGATTTAGTTGCACTAGCCAATAACTGGGTGGCACAAGATCCGGACGGCACTACTCGCCTCGAGCTCGAGGAGCTGATTCGAGTAGGCGATGAAGCCGGACTTGCTTCACGTTTTGATTCTCGCCTCCAGTTTGGAACCGCAGGTCTTCGCGGCGAACTGGGCGCTGGGCCGAATCGTATGAACCGCATTGTGGTCGCGCAGACTGCTTTCGCAATTGCGCGATTTCTCAATGCCAACCGTGCTGAGTACCTCGATAAAGCCGGCGAGCTGTCGGTAGTTGTTGGCTACGACGGCCGGGTCAATTCCGACATCTTCGCGCAAGATTCAGCCGAAATCTTTGCCGGCGCTGGAATCAAAACCAGGCTGTTCGACTCCGCCGTGCCGACTCCAGTTGCCGCCTTCACCGGCAAGAGATTTCACGCCAGCGCAACCGTGATTGTGACGGCAAGTCACAACCCGCCCAAAGACAACGGTTACAAGGTTTACCTCGGTGGTCAAAACGGTTGTTCGCAGCTGGTTTCTCCGCAGGACAGGCAGATTGCTGAGTTGATAGATCAGATCGCACTAGAAACCAAGTTCTCGGACATTCCAAAGTCCTCAAGCATCGAAACACTCGGACAAGCCGATATCGATCTCTACGTAGCTAGGGCAGCGTCTTTGGTGGCAAGCGATACTTCCGGGCGCAGCGATCTTCGAATCACCTACACCGCGATGCACGGCGTTGGATACCGAACCATGAAGTCTGTTTTTGACCGCACCGGTTTTGTCTTCAGCTCGGTAGCGAAACAGCAAGAACCGGATGGTCAATTTCCCACCGTCGCTTTTCCAAACCCGGAAGAGCCCGGTGCGATGGACCTTAGCTTTGCGCACGCTCTAACTCAGCACTCGGATCTGATCATTGCAAACGATCCAGATGCGGATCGCCTGGCAGTTGGCATTAGAAGCGGCAATGGCTACCAAATGCTCACCGGCGACCAGGTTGGCCTTTTGTTGGCAGAGATGATTGCCTCGGCCAAGCAAAGTGGCACTTTGGCAAACTCGATCGTGTCTGCCAGCCTTGCGAAGGTGGCAGCGTTCCACAACTTGAAATACCAGCAGACCCTCACGGGATTCAAGTGGATTTCAAAGGTGCCGAACCTGAGCTTTGGTTACGAAGAAGCTTTGGGTTACTGCATCGATCCGGAATTCACTCCAGACAAGGATGGTATCTCCGCAGCGCTTGCTATTGCGGAGCTGGCCGCCACCCTCAAGGCCGAAGGCATGAGCCTTTTGGACCTACTTAGAGGGTTGGCAAAGCGCTATGGCCACATAGCAACCGGACAGGTTTCGATTCGAGTCACTGACCTATCACTTATTGGCAAGATCATGAGCAATCTCATTGCAAGCCCGGTCGCTGAGATTCTTGGTGAGCGTGCGGAATTTGAGAACCTCGAACTTGGAAAGAACCTGCCTTCAACCGAAGGTGTTATTTTCACCACTAATTCATACCGAGTCATAATCAGACCATCCGGCACCGAGCCAAAACTCAAGTGTTATCTGCAGGTCACTGCTGATTCCGAAGAAGCTTCCAAGTCCAAGCTAGCTGAGATAAAGGACTGGGCTCACAAGCTTCTCAACGCTTATTAGCGAGGCGTTTGATCGACTCTGGAACTTCTAGGCCTGCGGCCTCTTCGTCCGCTGGAATCGGCGTTCCGATGCTTGTGATGATTGGCACGATTCCTGCCCAGGTGCCCTGGTTTAGGTCTGACTCGTCGTCATCAACCTCATTCACGGAGATCTTCACCGAGCACTCATCAAGTGGCAGCGCAACGATGATGGTTGCGGCCAACTCTTTCTTCGTGCTGGAGCGAACCTCTTGGACTCGGCCTGGAATCATCGAATTGCTAAGAGCATCTAAGGCGGCATCCTTTTCATCATCGGCTACCAAGCTCGCCTTGCCAAAAATCACCACCGATCGGTAATGCATGCCTGAGTTAAAAGTTGAACGCGCAACCTTGAGGGCTTTCAATTCTGTGATGGACACACAAACCTCAGGCTCGTCATGCAGCAGGCGCATAAGTCTTGAACCGGATGAACC
>CAMAQN010000007.1 GCA_945860535.1 Auritidibacter sp. Marseille-P8566 | reverse complement strand
TGCTATCTGCAGGTCACTGCTGATTCCGAAGAAGCTTCCATGTCCAAGCTAGCCGAGCTCAAGGACTGGGCTCACAAGCTTCTCAGCGCTTATTAGCGAGGCGTTTGATCGACTCTGGGACTTCTAGGCCTGCGGCCTCTTCGTCTGCTGGAATCGGCGTTCCGATGCTTGTGATGATTGGCACGATTCCCGCCCAGGTGCCCTGGTTTAGATCCGACTCGTCGTCATCAACCTCGTTCACGGAAATCTTTACAGAGCACTCATCAAGCGGCAGCGCAACGATGATGGTTGCTGCCAATTCCTTTTTTGTGCTGGAGCGAACCTCTTGGACTCGGCCTGGAATCATCGAATTGCTCAGGGCATCTAGGGCGGCATCCTTTTCATCATCGGCTACCAAACTCGCTTTGCCAAAAATCACCACCGATCGGTAGTGCATGCCTGAGTTGAATGTCGAACGCGCAACCTTGAGGGCTTTCAATTCCGTGATGGAGACACAAACCTCGGGCTCGTCATGCAGCAGGCGCATAAGTCTTGAACCGGATGAACCGTGGAGGTAGAGGGTGTTGTCCACTCGGCCAAATGCCATCGGAATTACCAGCGGTTTGCCGTCTTGAACCAAACCGACATGGGAAACAAAGTTGTCATCCAAGATCGAATAGAGATCGCTGACCTCGAAAGAAGCCTTGTGAGAAATTCGGTTGAGCGTCGTGCGCTGGGTGCCGCCTGGGTTTGCCATGGAAAAACACTAGCTGAGCGCGGCGGTAAGTTTCTGCTCGATCTCTTCTAGGTTGAAAATGTTGTCAATTGGAATCACTTCGGAACGAATGCCTTTGATTTGCTGCTGCAGCTCAGGAGTAATCAGAACAATCTGAGCCAAAGACTCAGAGGACATCGCATCCGCTATCGAAACAGCCTGGACCTCCGCCTCAACACCCATAGCCGCTAACACTCGGTCGGCGTTGGATTTTAGGAGGACGGATGTGCCAATACCGGCACCACAGACTGCATAAATCTTCACAGTGCTATCCAACCAACTAAGCGGTCAATAAATTGCGAATAATTGTGAGATTGGGTTCATTTAACAATCTATTCATGTTGCCCTCGGCGGACATAACCTGCGCAAAACTAGCCAACAGTTCAATATGGCTATCGGAATCGACCGCACAAAACGCAAATACCAGTCGCACCGGATCGTTGTTCGAGCCGGAGACAACCGGCTCCTCGAGTCTCAGCAGAGCCATGCCGGTTTCCAGAACTCCGACCCCGGGGGCAGCGTGAGCAATTGCAATTCCGGGAGCAACCACAAAGTAGGGACCGAGCTTTTGATTGGCAACCAAAACCTCTTCGAGATACTCAGTAGTCACCCTGCGGTCTGCTTCCAAAAGTGCCACCGCTTTACTCAGTGCACCTTCCCAATCGGTCACCTCAATATGGTGCGCGATGGAATTTGGGCCGAAGGCTTGGGATAGCACTATTGAGCCTCTGCGAAGCCGATCTCAATCATGTCCATCAACTCTTCGCGCTCAGGCAAGCCTTGGAAGGCAGCCTCGGCGGCATTGAGCTGGAACTGCTCCAAGTCCGCAATGCTGTAGCCAAAGGTGTCAACCAAAATCTCTAACTCCTTGGTTAGGTTCGTTGCACTCATCAGGCGGTTGTCAGTGTTGACCGTCACCTTGAAGCCAAGGTCATACAAGATATCGAACGGATGATCCGCCATGGTGTCGCCAAGCATTTCAAAAGCACCGGTCTGCAGGTTAGAGGACGGTGAGGTTTCCAGCGCGATGCCGCGGTCGTGAACCCACTGAGCAACTGGTCCAAGAACAACCAGGTCGGTGTCACCTTCGGTTCGAGAGAACATGATGTCTTCAACTAACCGAACTCCGTGTCCCAGGCGAAGTGCTCTACCTGAAACGATTGCATCGCGAATCGACTCAACCCCATCGGCCTCACCGGCGTGAACGGTGACGGGGAAAAGTTCCTCCGCCAAATAGTCGAATGCCGCCTTGTGAAGTTTTGGCAAAAAGCCCTGCTCGGCACCTGCGATATCAAAACCAACGACCCCAGCGTTGCGGTGACGAACCGCTAGCTCTGCAATTTCCATTGCGCGATCGGCATGACGCATCGCGGTTACCAGCTGACCGGTGCGAATAAAACCTCCGCGGTCTTCCACCTCAGCCATGCCGCGCTCAAGTCCGTCCTGGACGGCCTCTACGGTTTCATCAAGTGTTAAACCCTTAGAGATGTGCTGCTCCGGGGCCCAACGCAGCTCCGCATAAATCACGTTCTCTTCGGCCAGATCAATAACTGCTTCGTAGGCCACGCGCTCTAATCCCTCGCGGGTTTGCATAACCGCAACCGTGTGGTCAAAAGTCTCCAGGTAGCGAACCAATGAACCGGAGTTAGCGGCTTCAGCGAACCAGCTGCCCAGCTCCAAAGCGTTATCCGCAGGCAGGACATGCCCGATCTTCTCAGCCAACTCGATAATGGTCTGAGGTCTCAGGCCGCCATCTAGGTGATCATGAAGCGAGATTTTTGGTAGGGCTTGAATGTCCAATGGGTTCCTAACTGATTCTGCCGAGGATGAGCTTACGCTGGGCAACCGACGAGCTTGAAATCTCAACTGCGCCGCCAGCTAACTCAATCGCTCGGTCGAACTTCTCTTCGGTGTCGGTGAACAAAGTCATCAACGGCTGACCAGCTTCGATTCGGTTCCCGATTTGAACATTCAGCACGACACCCGCCCCAAATTGAACCGCGTCCTCTTTACGCTCTCGCCCTGCACCCAATCGCCAGGATGCCACTCCGACTTCTAGGGCATCCAAACGCGAAACAAAACCTGACTCAGTTGCCAGGATTTGGTGTGAGTGTCTTGCCTTTGGAAGTTCTGCATCGGGATTACCGCCCTGGGCAGAAATCATCTGACGCCACTTGTCCATTGCTTTGCCGTTGCGGAGGTTCTCACTTGGGTCAACGCCGTTGACTCCGGCCTGACTCAACATTTCCCTTGCAAGCTCCACAGTGAGTTCAATGACGTCGGCTGGACCGCCACCGGCTAGCACCTCCACCGACTCCTCTACCTCGAGGGCATTACCAATCTTGAGACCAAGTGGTGTCGACATGTCGGTCAATAGTGCAGAGGTGTTCACGCCAGCATCTTGACCAAGCGCTACCAAGGTTTGAGCCAACTCGGTAGCTCTGTCCAAGGTCTTCATGAAGGCTCCGGAGCCGACTTTTACATCTAGCACCAAAGCCTTGGTGCCCTCTGCGATCTTCTTGCTCATGATCGAGGATGCGATAAGTGGAATGGCCTCGACCGTGCCAGTGACGTCGCGCAGCGAGTAAAGCTTTCTATCGGCAGGGGCAAGTCCTGAACCCGCAGCGCAAATAACAGCTCCGACCTCGGCCAACTGTGAGTAAAGCTCGGTGTTGGAAAGGCTGGCCTGCCAACCTGGAATAGCCTCTAACTTGTCAAGCGTGCCACCGGTGTGACCTAGACCTCGACCCGATAGCTGCGGAACAGCAACACCGTATGAGGCAACCAAAGGTGCCAGCGGCAAGGTGATCTTGTCGCCCACTCCTCCGGTTGAGTGCTTATCCGCGGTCGGCATCGCAAGCCCTTCGAACTCAAGTCGTTCGCCAGAGTCGATCATGGCCATAGTCAGGTCTTTGATCTCGCGACGATTCATACCGTTGAGCAAGATAGCCATTGCCATGGCCGACATCTGCTCATCCGCAACAACACCGGATGTGTAGTTTGCGACCAGCCAGCGAATCTCTTCGGTGCTCAGCTCAAACCGCTCGCGTTTTTTTATGATCAGTTCGACGGCGGAAAAGCTCACTTTTGCTCCAGGTGTTCTGGCCCGAAGGCATCAGGCAATACTTCGTAAATGGTCTTGATTCCAGAAACGGTGTCAAGCAACATTCCAGGGGCGTGGTGTTCATAAAGCAATTGGCGACAGCGACCACATGGCATCAGGGTGTTGCCATCGCCATCGACACAGGAGAACGCAACGAGCTTCCCGCCACCTACTCGATAGAGCTCACTGACCAGCGAGCACTCAGCACATAGCCCGACTCCGTATGAGGCATTCTCGACATTGCAGCCGGAGATGATCTCACCCTTGTCAGTCAGCGCTGCAGCGCCAACTGGAAAGTTTGAGTAAGGCGCATAGGCCTTTTTCATCGCCTTGGTTGCTTCGGCCTTCAGAGCCGCCCAATCAATCTCCATCACTAACCCTTCACGTAAGGAATTGCGAGAGATTTTGGAGGCCTGGACTGACCTACAAAACCAACCACCGCAATGATCGTCACAATGTAAGGAACCATAGTGATGAAATCGGTTGGGATACCAGGGCTAACCTGGTTTGCCCAGACGCGCAAGATGATTGAGAAACCAAACAGCAGTGCGGCAAGCGCTGCCGAAATTGGGTGCCATCGACCGAGGATTACCACTGCGAGGGCGATAAAACCAAAGCCACCTGACATTTCGCGACCAAACGCTCCAGCGTTACCGACCGTCAAAGCAGCACCACCCAAACCTGCAATCGCACCACCAATGGTTACCCACCAGAAGCGCGTGCGGCTCACGTTGATACCAACGGTGTCAGCAGCCAGTGGGTGCTCACCAACGGCTCTGGCGCGAAGGCCAAGCTTGGTTTTGAAGAGCACAAACCACAGCACAGGAACAATCAACAGAGCTGCGAAAACTGTGATTCGGTTTTCAAATAGCACCGGCCCCAGAACTGGAATATCACTCAGGAATGGAATCTTGATGATGTCCAAGGTGCCGGGGAAGTTCACGTTCTCGCCATCCTCGGTTAGCCACTGCTGGTAGAGGAAGTTGGTGATACCAATTACCAAAACATTTAGCACAACGCCAACGATGATCTGCTGAGCAAGGAACTTGATCGCAAACACCGCTAGCACCATGCTCATCAAAGCTGCAGTAAACATGGCAGCAAAGATTCCAAGTGCGAAGTTGTCGGTGATGCTGGAAACCACGGCCGCCATGAAGGCACCGGTTAGCAACTGACCTTCGATTGCGATGTTGGTGATGCCGCTGCGCTCGCTCATGACACCGGCCATTGCACCGAGCATGATTGGAACTGCCAATACCAATGCGGTTCCAGCAATAAACACAACCGGGACAGTGTTGTCGGCAGCCAGCCAGCCAAGCAAGGCCGTTACCCCCAACAAGCCATAAATCGAGACCAGCCAGATTGGAGTTTTGCGATTGCGCAGCGAGAGCAAGAGAGAAGCAACCGCCACCAAAAGCATGATGACACCTGAGACGACACCAAGCTGAGCCGAGGCGATTTCAAAAGCTGGCAACTGAATTAGATCTTGCTTACGGGTCAGTTCAAATGAGGTCTGGCCGCTGCGACCTGCAATGCCGAAGAAGTAAAGCACTACCAGAGCAAGCGCGCCCATCACGATTGGGCTCTTAAAACCAACGCGTTCTTCGCTATTGATTCCGGATACCGGCTTTAGCCAACTCATTTGGCACCGCCTTTCCCAAAGATGCGATCTCGAATAGCTGCGAGCGCATTCGTGGTCTGGGGTTTAGGAAGACCGAAGATGGCCCTAATCAGCGGTGGCGCTGCGATAAACAGCACAATCGCACCCTGCACGATTCCCAAAACCTCTGGCGAGACTCCGATTACCTGCATGGCGGGTGCTCCGGCCTTGAAGGCACCAAAGAGCAAGCCAGCCAGCAAAATACCTGGGGCGGATGATCCTCCGAGTAGGGCAACCGTAATGGCGTCGAAGCCAATGCCGGCGTGAGAGCTTGGGGTAACACCGATGGCTGTTCCAAGTGCTTGGTTTGCTGCAGCAACACCGACAAATGCTGCCGACAGCGCCATGGCCAAAACATAGGTGCGGTTCACATTGATGCCTGCGGTCTTTGCGGCATCCGGGTTGAAGCCGACCATGCGCAAGCGGTATCCAATGGTTGAGCGCTCCATTAGCCACCAGTAAACAATGACTGCTGCAATAGAAAACACCAATCCCCAGTGCAACGAATACTCATCACCAAAGAGCTTCGGGAACTGAGCGGTGACCGCGGCAGGATCTGCCTTCGGGTTTCCGCTTGCTCGCTCCTCCTGCAGCAGGGCTGGATCTCGCATTAGGAAACTGAAGAAGTAAATGGCGATGTAGTTGAGCATGATCGTAAGGATCACTTCGTGAGCACCGGTTCTAGCTTTTAGGAAACCAACCAGTGCGCCCAATAAGCAAGCTCCCAGGATTCCGGCGATAAGTGCGACGATCATGTGCAGCACAATTGGCAACTCGATTCGGGTTGCCACCCAAGTCGAAAAGATCATGCCGAAAATTAGCTGGCCGGTTCCACCGATGTTGAATAGTCCAACTCGGAAGGCAAGGCCAATACCCAGGCCGGCTGCAATCAGCGGTGCACCGAGCCTGAGCGTCTCGGTAAGTGGCCTGAATGCCCGAACCAGATCCTCGGCCTCAGCGTTGAAGATGGAGCCTCTAAACAATGCTCCGTAGCCATCGCTGACGACAGTCCAAGCTGCACCCAGTGAGTCCTGAGGCCTGGTAAAGAAATAGGTCAATCCCTCCAAGAATTCCTTGTTGGATCCGATCATGAACATCGCACCGACTAAGAATCCAAGGATCACTGACAGCACCGTGCGGGTTAAGCCTCCGGCCAGAATCTCTTTGATGGCTTGATTGAATCTCGCCTCTGGACTGCTCATGCTGCAACTCCCGCCATCATCTTGCCCAACTGCTCTCTGGAGGTTTCTGGGCCAACAATCCCCATTATTTGACCGCGATACATAACTGCAATTCGATCCGCAAGCGCAAGCACTTCGTCCAACTCGGTTGAAATCAGGACCACGCCCTTGCCGGCGTCTCGCTCCGCAACTAACTGCTCGTGAATGAACTCAATTGAGCCCACATCTACACCTCTGGTTGGCTGTGATGCAATAAGGAGATCAACCTTGCGATACAGCTCACGCGCCACCACAACCTTCTGCTGATTTCCTCCGGAGAGTTTTCCAGCTAGGTGGTCGGCCGATGGAGTTCGAACGTCAAATCTCTCAACCAAGTCCTTGGCAATCTTCTTGCGGGCTGCAAAGTTAATGTTCAAGCCCTTGGTAAATATCGACTTATACGAGGCATTCAGCATCAAGTTCTCGGCAATCGTGAACTCAGAAACCAGTCCGTCTTTCTTGCGATCCTCTGGGATGAATCCAACCCCTGACTCTAAGACATCGCGAACCGAAGCCTGTGGCCTGCGTTGCTCCCCATTGATTGATATGGAACCACTGCCCTTGATAACTGGGCGCAAACCCAGTAGGGCTTCTGCGAGCTCGGTCTGGCCATTACCCTGCACACCGGCGATTGCCAAGATCTCACCGCGTTGAACCATAAAGCTGACGCCGTTTACCGCTCTCTGGTTTCTATCATCCAGGACTGAGATGCTTTCAACTCGAAGCACTTCATCGCCCAAGCTGGCTTGGCGCTTGGAAACTGTTAGATCGACCTCGCGGCCAACCATCATCGATGCCAGAGCGGATGTTGACGCGTCCGGAGCGGCGTCGCCCACCACTTTGCCCAGACGAATCACGGTGATCTTGTCTGCCACCTCTTTTACCTCACGAAGCTTGTGGGTAATAAACACAATGGAGGTGCCGGCCTTGGCAAGCTGGCGCATGATTGCCATTAGCTCATCGGTTTCCTGCGGCGTCAAAACCGCGGTTGGCTCGTCTAGCACCAAGATTTTGGCGTCTCTAGAAAGTGCCTTGATGATCTCCACTCTCTGCTGGACACCCACCGGTAGGTCCTCTACCAAGGCGTCGGGATCTACGTTGAAGCCAAAGCGGTCGGAAATCTCAACAACGCGCTTTCTAGCCTGGGCAAGTTTGAAGGTTCCAAATACACCGGTTGGCTCGTTGCCCAAAGCTACGTTCTCGGCAACGGTGAAGACTGGAATAAGCATGAAGTGCTGGTGAACCATTCCGATACCCGATGCCATCGCATCGCCAGGGCCTGAGAATTTCTGGGCTTTGTCATCAAGCAGAATCTGACCCTCATCAGCCTGGTAAAGACCGTAAAGGACATTCATCAGGGTGGACTTGCCGGCACCGTTTTCACCCAGTAGTGCATGGATCTCACCTGGTTGAACAACAAGGTTGATCGAGTCATTGGCCACCAGTTGGCCAAAGCGCTTTGTAATACCGCGCAGTTCTAATTTCACTTTTGCACTCCTTCGTGCCAAGTACCTATTCTGCCAAAAAAATAGGCGCTACTCCGCCAAAAAAAGTAAGGGCCGCAGATCTCTCTGCGGCCCCCAACTTATTTACTGAATTAGCTCAGTGGGTCAATCTCACCAGCGATGATGCCAGCCTCTAGCTCGGCTAAGCGAGCCTTGGTTGCGTCATCGATCTTGGAGTCGAAGTCGTAGAACGGAGATAGTCCGGTTCCACCGTTTGCCAAGGTGCCAACGTATGCGTCACCGTTGAATGCGCCACCAGCAGATAGCTCTGCGATGATGTCGTAAACAGCGTTGGTCATGCGCTTCTCAGCTGAGGTAAGCACGTAAGGTGCGTACTCAGGAGAGGTTAGAGCGACGTCCTTGTCAACACCGATCATTACGCCATCGATGCCAGCTTCCTTGATTGCCTCAGATACAGCTCCGAACTGGTCTCCACCAACTGGGAAGAGCACGTCAGCGCCGTCGTTGATCAATGCAGCTGCAATTGACTTTGAGGTACCGGAGTTAGGAGTGAAGTCACCGATGAACTGACCGGTGGCTGCGGCAGGGTCCCAACCAACAACCTTCACTGCAGTGCCGTTCTCTTCGCCCCATGCCATAGCTCCGTAGTAGAAGCCGTTCATGAAGTCGACAACAGCGTCAATCTGCATACCACCGTAGGTGCCAACGACCTTGGTGGTCGAGTAAGCAGCAGCTAGGTAGCCAGCTAGGTAGCTGGACTGGTTCATTGCGTAGCCAACTGGCTTTAGGTTTGCGTTGCCCTCAGACCAACCATCGATGGTCACGAAGCTTACATCTGGGTTAGCAGCAGCTGCAGCGTTTACGTCTGCAACTAGGTTGAAGCCAACTGCGAAGGTGATGTCGCAAGCCTGGTCAACCATTGCCTGTAGGTTCGGTGCGAAGTCCTCAGCAGAGTTCGACTCTGCATCAGCAATCTGAACACCTAGCTCGGTCTGAGCCTTGCTTAGACCATCGTAAACAGACTCGTTGAACGACTTGTCGTTCCAGCTACCCTCGTCAGATACTGCACAAGCAAGGTAGTCCACGCTTGGTGCCTCTGATGCGGTCTCTGATGCGGTTGGCTCTGCTTCTGGAGCAGCTGCACAGCCGGTTAGCACTAGGGCTGATACGCCTAGTAGTGCGAATGCTGCGGATGCATTCTTTAGTTTCAAGGTTTCCTCCTGATTGGAAATGTGTGCCATTAGGCACCTTTTGCGATCACTCTACCGATGTTTTGCGGAGCAACATGACCGCAACGGGCAAGTTCCAAGGCTGTGCAAGAACTGTTATAAAAGTTCCGAATGTCCGGTTTGTTTTAGGACATCAACCAAGGACTTAACCTTTTGCGCATGTTCCTTGGTGGTAATCAATAGGGCATCTGGAGTGTCCACCACAATCACGTCCTCTAGGCCAATCAGCGCGATTAGGCGGTTGGTGTCGGACACCAAGATTCCAGAGGATGAGTCGGAGAGCACCTTTGCAGAACCCAAGACGGCAAGGTTGCCCTTTTTACCTTGGGACTGCAGCTCCGCAATAGCCGCAAAGTCACCGACGTCGTGCCATTCAAATTCGGCTG
Source organism: Auritidibacter sp. Marseille-P8566 (assembly GCA_945860535.1). Lineage (GTDB taxonomy): Bacteria > Actinomycetota > Actinomycetes > Actinomycetales > Microbacteriaceae > Aquiluna. Next base: position 23,169 of record CAMAQN010000007.1, on the reverse strand, counting down.
GAATAACTGCCACCAAACCCTGCTCGGCAGCAGGCTCAGCGATTGCGTAATCGATTGCGATTCTCTTGAGCTTTGGCCACTGACTCTTTAGCGCCGATTCGCGAGCTGGGGTGTCCCAAACCTTCGCAATTTCCATAATTCCGGCGTGAAGCTCAGGCTCGGTCTTTGCCAAAACCTCGAGCAGTAATTTGGCTGGAGCGATAAACATGCCGGCGTTCCAAAAATAATCTCCGGACTCCACATACTGCTTGGCAACCTTGATGCTTGGCTTTTCTACAAATTTCAAAACTTCGCATGCGGTTGGGCTATCTAGACGCTCACCTTTTTGGATGTAACCAAAACCAACCGATGGCTCGGTTGGTCTTAGGCCAATCGTCACAATTTTTCCGGTGGCAGCGATATCCACTGCCTCCAAGACGCTTTTGTGAAACTCCGCCTGGTCCAAAATGACGTGGTCGGCGGCAAAAGAACCAATAATCACATCTGGCTGACGAAGTGCTAAAACCGCTGCGGCAAGGGCAATCGCGGCGGTTGAGTCTCGCGGCGATGGCTCAAGAATCAGGTTCTTCTCGTCAAGCTCTGGCAGCTGCTGCTCGACCGCGTGCGCGTGCACATTGCCGGTGACCACCATGGTCTTGCCCGCGGCGATTGGTTGAAGTCGATCCCAGGTGTCCTGCAGCAAGGTCTGACCGCTACCGGTTAAATCGTGCAGAAACTTCGGTGCACTGGCCCTGGATAGTGGCCAAAGCCTGGAACCTACGCCACCAGCGGGGATGACGGCAAAGAAGTTGTCAAGGTTGGTACTTTTCGAAGAGTTCACCTAATCACCCTAGATGTTTCTTGGCTTTTTGGGAAAGCCCAAGGGCTTTGATTGGTTAGAATTAGACCCAACCCGAAACTATCCATGGAGGCTAGCTTGGCAACACGGCCAGCAGGAACCTTGTACCGCGGCAAAGTGGGCATGTGGTCCTGGGTTCTACACCGCATCACCGGTGTGGCAATCTTCTTTTTCCTACTTGTGCACGTCCTGGACACCGCATTGGTGCGAGTTAGCCCAGAGGCATACAACATCGTTATTGAGTCCTACAAGACTCCAATCGTCGGTCTAGCCGAGCTTGGTCTTGTGATTGGAATCCTGTTCCACGGACTAAATGGACTAAGAATCATCGCGGTGGACTTCTGGTCCAAGGGCACCAAGTACCAAAACATGATGTTCTGGGCAGTCATCGTGATCACCGCAGTTTTGGTTGCCGGCTTTACCCCGGTTCACCTAGCTCGAGTCTTTGGAGGCCACTAATGAACGTGGTAATTGAAATCCCAAACCAGCCTCGAAGCCGTAAGGCAGCCAACTGGGAGAAGTATGGCTGGCTATTTATGCGCGTCTCCGGGCCGCTGCTGATTGTTCTGATCTTTACTCACCTAATCGTGAACCTTGTGCTTGGTGATGGCATCAAGGCAATTGACTTTGCATTTGTTGCTGGCAAGTGGGCAGATCCGTTCTGGCAGGTCTGGGACTTGGCAATGCTCTGGCTTGCTTTGATCCACGGCACCAACGGTATGCGCACCATCGTGAACGACTACGCCGAGAAGGAAAAGGTTCGTGTCGGCCTGAACTACACGCTCTGGATCGTCTGTGCTCTTTTGATTGTGCTAGGAACCCTAGTCATCTTTACTTTTGACCCTTGCCCAGCTGGCGCAGCTCTAGAGCTATTGCCTTCCTTCTGCCCAGCAAACTAGTTAGGAAATCATGACCAACGACAACGTGACCTATCACCAGTACGACGTGGTGATAGTCGGCGCTGGTGGCGCTGGCATGCGCGCGGCGATTGAGGCAGGCACTGACACCAAGGTGGCAGTGGTCTCCAAGCTTTTCCCAACCCGCTCTCACACCGGTGCGGCTCAGGGCGGCATGGCTGCAGCTCTTGCAAACGTAGAAGAGGACAGCTGGGAGTGGCACACCTTCGACACCGTGAAGGGTGGCGACTACCTGGTTGACCAGGATGCCGCTGAGATTTTGGCCAAGGAATCAGTTCAGGCTGTTATCGACCTTGAGAACATGGGCCTACCTTTCAACAGAACCCCAGACGGCAAGATCGACCAGCGCCGCTTTGGTGGTCACACCCGCGATCACGGTAAGGCTCCAGTTCGACGCAGCTGCTACGCAGCCGACCGCACCGGTCACATGATTCTGCAGACCCTCTACCAAAACTGCGTAAAGCTCGGCATCGAGTTTTACAACGAGTTCTATGTGCTTGATCTAGTTATGAACAAAGGCAAGCCAGCTGGTGTGGTTGCTTATGAGCTGGCAACCGGCGATATTCACGTCTTCTCTGGAAAGTCGATCATCTTTGCAACCGGTGGCTTCGGCAAGATCTACAAGACCACCTCGAACGCTCACACCCTTACCGGTGATGGCGTTGGCATCATCTACCGCAAGGGCCTGCCACTGGAGGACATGGAGTTCTACCAGTTCCACCCAACCGGTCTAGCCGGCCTTGGAATCTTGCTCTCCGAGGCAGCTCGTGGTGAGGGCGGTATTCTCCGCAACGCCGCCGGTGAGCGCTTTATGGAGCGATATGCCCCGACTATTAAGGACCTAGCTCCGCGTGACATGGTTGCTCGTGCAATGGCCAACGAGGTTCGCGAGGGTCGCGGTGGCGGTCCAAACAAGGACTACGTGTTCTTGGACCTAACCCACCTAGAGCCTGCGGTTATTGATGCCAAGCTTCCGGATATCACCGAATTTGCTAGAACCTACCTGGGCGTTGAGCCTTACACCGAGCCGGTTCCAGTGTTCCCAACCGCGCATTACGCGATGGGTGGCATTCCAACCAACATCAAGGCAGAGGTGCTCAGCGACAACGACACCGTGGTGCCAGGTCTTTACGCAGCTGGCGAATGCGCTTGCGTTTCGGTTCACGGCGCAAACCGCCTGGGAACCAACTCGCTACTAGACATCAACGTCTTTGGTAAGCGGGCTGGAAAGTACGCGGTTGAGTATGCCAGGACCGCCAAGCAGGTCCCGCTTCCAGAGAATGCTGCCGATGAGGTACTTGCAATGCTGGAGAAGGTCCGCAAAGCCAAGGGCAAGGAAAAGGTTGCGCAGCTTCGCAAGGAGCTTCAGGAAACCATGGACAAAAATGCCCAGGTTTTCCGCACCGAGGAGACTCTGCAGGAAGCTTGGGACAAGATTATGGAGCTCCGAGGACGCTACGAGAACATCTCGATTCAGGACCAGGGTCGTCGTTTCAACACCGACCTTTTGGAAGCTATTGAGCTTGGCTTCCTTTTGGATCTTGCCGAGGTGACAGTTATCACTTGCCGCGAGCGCCGCGAGTCTCGTGGAGCGCACCTGCGCGAGGACTTCCCAGATCGCGATGACAAGAAGTTCATGGTTCACTCGATGGCCTACAAGATCGACAAGATCGACAAGGCGACCGGAACCAACATGAAGCTCGGCTGGAAGCCAGTCGTCATTACCAACTACCAGCCGATGGAGCGCAAGTACTAATGTCTCAGCCGAAGATCGCAGAAGTTGCCTCATTCCAGGTAACCCTCATCGTTCGTCGCTTCGATCCAGAAACCGACACCGAGCCAAAGTGGGTTGACTACGACGTCGAGATGTTTGGCACCGACCGCGTGCTTGATGCCCTCCACAAGATCAAGTGGGAGCAGGATGGCTCTCTAACCTTCCGTCGCTCCTGCGCTCACGGTGTTTGTGGCTCGGATGCCATGCGTATCAATGGTCGTAACCGCCTAGCCTGCAAGACCCTAATCAAAGATCTAGACATTTCGCAGCCAATCTACATCGAGCCAATCAAGGGCCTTCCAGTTGAGAAGGACCTGATTGTCGACATGAACCCGTTCTACCAGGCATACAAGGATGTAAACCCATTCTTGATTGCATCTGACAAGCCTGAGAAGGAGCGCCTGCAGTCCCCTGAGGACCGTGCTCGCTACGAGGACACCACCAAGTGCATTCTGTGTGCTGCCTGCACCACCAGCTGCCCAGTGTTTTGGACCGATGGTCAGTACTTTGGGCCTGCCGCGATTGTCAATGCCCACCGCTTTATCTTTGACTCCAGAGACGAAGGTGCCCAGGTGCGCATCGACATCTTGAACGATAAAGAAGGTGTTTGGCGTTGCCGCACCACCTTCAACTGCACCGAGGCTTGCCCTCGTGGAATTGAAATCACCAAGGCAATCGCAGAGGTCAAGCAGGCTATCCTGCGCGGTAAGCCGTAACCATAAGTCGTTGAGTCGCAATGGCTCTAGGACCGAGAGATATGGATAACCAACCAATGCTCAAAGTCACAACTGTCAATGTAAATGGCATCAGGGCTGCCGCCAAGAAGTCGATGGCGCAGTGGCTCAAAGAAGCCGACCCAGACATTCTTTGCCTGCAGGAGGTTCGCGCGCCTCAGGGCGAATTGCTAGCCCTTGCGGTTGACGGTCCGATTGCCATCCCGGGTGGCTGGAACATCTATGACCATGAAGCCACCGCCAAGGGTCGAGCAGGTGTTGCCATTCTCTCCAAGCAGCCAGCCCTTGAGGTGAGGGTCAATCTTGGGTCGGATGAATTTGACTCCGCAGGTCGCTGGATCGAAGCTGACTTTGAAACACCGAGCGGCATCTTTACCGTGGTGAGCGTCTATGTTCACTCCGGCGAGGTTGATACTCCGAAGCAAGTTGAGAAGTACAAGTTTCTCAATGCCATGTCCGAGCGAATGCAGTGGCTTATCAAAAACCGCGAGTATGCGGTTGTGGTGGGCGACCTAAATGTTGGTCACACCGAGTTGGATATCAAAAACTGGAAGGGCAATCTAAAAAATGCCGGCTTCCTGCCCGAGGAGCGGGCCTTCTTCGATGGCTTTGCAAACCAGGGCTGGGTGGATATGGGCAGGCTTGCCCACCCGGGCGTGCCAGGTCCATACACCTGGTGGTCATTCCGTGGCCAAGCCTTCGACACCGATGCCGGCTGGAGAATCGATTACCAACTAGCTACCCCAAAGCTTGCGGAAAAGGGGCAGAATTATCGAGTTGATAGAGCACCAAGCTACGACACCCGTTGGACCGATCACACGCCCGTGAACGTCGAATACGACCTGTAGGACAAAAATGACAAAGCCAAACCTGCTCTCGGGAATGCAGCCAAGCGCTGCAAGCCTTCACCTAGGCAACTACCTTGGTGCGCTTACCCAGTGGGTAAAGATGCAGGATGACTTCAACGCCTACTACGTCATCGTCGACCTACACGCCATCACCGTTGCGCAGGACCCAAGCGAACTTCGTCAAAACACCCGTCGCACCGCAGCCCAATACATTGCAGCTGGAATTGACCCAAATAAGTCAGCACTGTTCGTGCAGTCTCACGTTCCTGCTCACGCCCAGTTGGCATGGGTTTTGAACTGCATCACCGGCTTTGGTGAGGCTAGTCGCATGACTCAGTTCAAGGACAAGAGTCAAAAAGGCGGAGCGGACAACTCTTCTGTTGGTCTTTTCACCTACCCGATTTTGCAGGCTGCCGACATCCTGCTCTACCAGCCAAAGGCAGTCCCGGTTGGAGAAGACCAGCGTCAGCACCTAGAGCTAACCAGGGACCTAGCAACCAGATTCAACTCTCGATTCGGTAAGACTTTTGAGGTCCCTGAGGCACAGATCTTGAAAGAGACCGCGAAGATTTATGACCTTCAGGAGCCAACTGCGAAGATGTCTAAGTCTGCGCAGGACCCAAAGGGTCTTGTGAACCTTATGGACGAACCCAGCGTGATCGCCAAGAAGATCAAGAGTGCCGTTACCGACACCGACGGCGAGATTCGCTTTGACCGCGAAGCTAAGCCTGGGGTTTCAAACCTGATTGGCATCTACAGCGCAATCACCGGCGAGAGCATTGAGGCCTTTGCTTCCTCGCTGCAGGGCCAAGGCTATGGAGCACTAAAGACCGCCGTTGCGGATGCAGTGGTGGCCGCTCTGGACCCAATTCGACTTAGGGCTCAGGAATTGTTGGCTGATCCTGCCGAACTTGACCGGCTTTTGGCCAAGGGTGCCGCGAAGGCAAATCAAATTGCCGAGCACACGCTTTCTGACGTTTACGACAAGCTCGGCTTTGTGCGCCCATAGCACTAAGGAATTTTCTAGCCAAAACAAGTATTGTTCTAGGTAACACAGTTCTTCGGGGTCAGTGAAAATCTGAGCCGGCGGTTAGAGTCCGCGACCCGACTGGGAGTTTGGCAGCCAGCTAAATGACCTCAGGCGGTTGAATCGGTGAAATTCCGGTACCGACGGTTAAAGTCCGGATGGGAGAAGAACATGGGTGCTCTGCACCCGTTTTTCTCGCGCGCCCGCGGTCTGTGATTACCGAGAGGGCGAAATGAACCAGCAAGCATTCGAACCTGCAATGCGCAGGTCACTCGAACTTGCCCTAAATGGTCCTTCCTACGGCGTAAACCCCCAGGTCGGCGCTGTCATTCTCGATGAAGATTTGAACATCATTGCTGAGGGTTGGCACGAGGGTGCCGGCACCGCTCACGCCGAGGTCATGGCGCTTAGCAACCTAAGCGAAACCTTTGGCAGCAATCCGCCTGCGAACCTAACCGCTGTAGTGACTCTCGAACCATGCAATCACTCCGGCAGAACCGGTCCTTGCACGCAAGCATTGATTGCGGCGGGGATCTCCAGGGTTGTTTTTGCATCTCAAGATCCAGGGGATGTCTCCGGCAATGGGGCTGATGCACTTCGCGAAGTCGGCATCGAAGTTATTGAGGGATTCCTCTCGCAGGAAGCCGATCACCAGATAAGAGTTTGGCTAACCGCGAATCGCAATAAGCGAACCTTCGTGACATTGAAGTGGGCAAGCAGCCTCGATGGTAGAAATGCAGCTGAAGATGGCACCAGCCAGTGGATCTCAGGTCCGGCATCTCGCGAGCACACCCATATCACTAGGTCCCAAATCGACGGCATTGCTGTTGGAACTGGAACCGTGTTGGCCGACGACCCGGAACTTACCGCTCGCAAGCCTGATGGCAGCTACTTTGAGCACCAGCCGATTCGTGTGGTGATTGGCCAGCGCGAGCTACCTCAGGACCGCAAGATCTTTAATGACAAAGCGCCGACCATTCACCTTCAAACCAGAAATCTAGAGGATGCGCTTGCGGACCTTTGGGCACGTGGCGTGAAACACCTCCTGGTTGAAGGTGGCCCAACCCTGGCTAGCCAGTTTGAGCGCGAGAACCTAGTTGATGAGTATCAGATCTACCTTGCCCCGGCTCTAATTGGTGGACCTAAGACGGCACTTGGCGACATTGGAGTTGGCAACATCGCCGAGGCGCATCGCCTGGAGATTTTTGAGATCCAGCAATTAGGTAGCGACATTTTTCTTAGAGCCAGGAGGGCCTAATGTTCACCGGAATCATTGAAGAGCTTGGAAGAGTTTCTGCCATCGAGAAGCAGCCGGATGCCATTCGATTGACGATATCCTGCGGCAAAGTACTCAGCGACCTAAAGCGCGGAGACTCGATCAGCTGCTCGGGCACCTGCCTAACCGCGATGGAAATCGATGGCGCTTCCTTCACCGCAGACGTGATGCTTGAGACCCTAAAGCGTTCAAGTTTGAGCGAGGTAAAGGTTGGCGATGTCATCAACCTAGAGCGAGCGATGCAGCACGAAACTCGCTTTGGCGGTCACATCGTGCAGGGTCACGTTGATGGTGTTGGCGAGGTTATCTCTCGTGAGAAAAGCGATAACTGGGACTGGGTGCTGGTTCGAATTCCAGCAGACCTAATGAAGTATGTCGTGATGAAAGGCTCCATCACTATCGATGGCATCTCACTGACAGTGAACGAACTAGGCGAAGACCACATTGCGGTTTCGCTGATTCCAGAAACTTTAGAAGTGACCACCCTGGGCTACAAGAACCCAGGCGACAAGGTCAACGTTGAGGCGGACGTACTCGCGAAGCACATTGAGAGGCTTTTGCAATTCAAATGAGTCAACTTTCAAGCATTGAAGAGGTAATTGCAGCCCTGCAGGCTGGCAAGCCGGTTCTGGTATCAGATGCCGAGGACCGCGAGAACGAGGGCGACGCAATTATCGCTGCCGAATTCGCCACCCAAGAGTGGTTGGCGTGGATGATTCGCTACACCTCCGGTTACATCTGCGCACCAATGAGCAGGGACCGAGCTAACCAGCTGGAATTGCCCTTGATGTGGATCAACAGCGAAGATCCTCACCACACCGCCTACACCGTAAGCGTGGATGCTGCCAGCAGAACCTCAACCGGAATCAGCGCTGCCGAGCGAGCCCTTACCGGTCGAGTACTGGCAGACCCAAACTCCAAGGCTGAATCACTTATTCGTCCAGGTCACGTTTTGCCACTTCGCGCGGTGCCAGGTGGTGTTTTAGAACGCTCTGGTCACACCGAAGCTGCGGTTGATTTATTGCTCTTGGCAGGTCTTCAACCGGTAGGCCTAATGGCCGAGATGGTTAATGACGACGGAACAATGATGAGATTTGGGGAATTATTGGATACCGCTAAGCGGTTTGACATACCTATGACCACCATTGCAAACCTAAAGGACCACCTATCGCGTCGCGAGTTTAAGCAGACTCAGCCTGCCAACCGCATCCGATTCGAGGCCGAAGCAAACGTTCCTACCACCCACGGAGACTTCAGACTCCGCGGCTACTACGACGTTGAAACCACCGCCGACCACGTGGCATTGATTTCCGGTAACCCAACCGGCGAGAACGTACTTGTCCGACTGCACTCAGAGTGCATCACCGGCGAGGCATTCGGCTCACTCAAGTGTGAGTGTGGCCCACAGCTAGATTCTGCAATGGACGCTGCAACCGCAGACCCAAACGGTGGCGTTGTTATTTACCTGCGCGGTCAAGAAGGTCGCGGAATTGGACTACTTAACAAGCTCAAGGCCTATGCACTTCAGGAAAAGGGTCTCGACACCGTCGATGCCAACCTGGCCCTGGGACTTCCTTCCGAGGCTCGTGAGTACGGCGCAGCTGTTGCGATCCTGCACGACCTCGGTATCAAGAGTGTCCGTCTAATGACCAACAACCCAGCTAAGAGCGATTTCTTGATTGAAGCGGGTATTCCGGTAAATGAGACTGTTCCTTTGATCGTAGGTCTTGCCGCAGAGAACACCGGTTACCTGCAGGTAAAACGCGAGCGCATGGGACACCAATTTCCAGCTAGCCTGTAACCGTGAGTGGATCAGGTGCTCCCGAACTGCGTTCTAGCGCGGCGGGTAAGAAAATTTACGTTATCTCTTCAAGCTGGCACAAACAGATTATGGATGGATTAGTTGCGGGAGCTCTCCGTGAGCTGGAAGCGTCCGGCGCCACCAAAGTAATCCAACAAACCGTACCTGGCGCATTCGAGTTGCCATTGGCAGCCAACTGGGCAGCCGAAAAAGGCGCTGACGTAGTGATTGCGCTCGGAGTCGTTATTAGGGGCGAAACCCCGCACTTTGATTTTGTATGTAACGCCGCCACCGAAGGCCTCACCAGAGTTCAGCTTGACCGCGCAATTCCAATTGGGTTTGGACTGCTGACTGTGAACAACGTGAGCGAAGCACTTGCAAGAGCTGGCTTAGAGGGGTCCAAGGAAGATAAAGGCAAGGAAGCTGTTCAAGCTGCCTTGGCGATGGCCAACCTGCGCTAGTCGCCTTTTCTCAACGATTCGCGATCGCGCCAAACTAACGCATAAACAAAGCCTTGAGTCTCACGGTTGTGAAGCTCAAGCCAAGGGCAATCATCACCACAAAGGAAGCGATGTGTCCCAGCACGCTGAGGTCAATCACTCCCAGCATCAATGATCTGACCAGGTCAACTCCCTGCCAAAGTGGCAGCGCTTTCACGATGACCTCAATCCAGTCCGGGTAAACGCTAACCGGGAAGAAGGTTCCGGAGAACAGGAACATCGGAAGCAGGAAGAAGTTGATCCAGTTCATCTGCTGGAAGTTCTTCATGTATGAAGTAATCGCCATACCAACCGATGCAAAACCAAAAGCAATCACAGTCGCAGCTGGAATCGCCAGCAAGCCCCAGGCACTGGTAACCAGCCCCAGGGGCGTAACAATCGCCATAAAGCCGATCGAGTAGGTGGCCCCCCTGAGAAGTGCCCATGAGATTTCACCTAGAGCCACATCCATCGGTCCAAGTGAACTTGAGAGCATGACCTGGTAGATCTTGCCAAAGTGCATCTTGAAAAACACGTTCCATGTCGCGTCATAGAGCGCACCGTTCGACAACTTTGTCTCCATTTCAGGCCCAAATCAGGGCAGCTCTATAGGTTATCAAAGGGCTGCCTAATAAGCGTCTGGGAACCACACAAGTTTTATCTTCAGAACCTTGATATCTTTCTCCCATGGAGAAGCTGGGTAACCGTCGTAAGACCGGGGTGGAGCAGTATTACACCCCTATAGACCTAGCACTTGAATTGAGCACGCAGCTTCTCGCGGTTACAGGCATCGACCACAGCTTCTTGGAGCCCGCCGGTGGCAATGGCGCTTTCATTGATGCTCTGAGTCAACTGGGGGCTAAGTCCATTGAGGCGGTTGACCTTTACCCTAAGCATCCAGGGGTTCAAGAGGCCGACTTTCTAAAATACATCCCCAAGGGTGAGAACTTGGTTACGGTTTCGAATCCCCCCTTTGGGCGAAACAACTCGCTGTCGATTCCGTTTTTCAATCACGCCGCTGAGCACAGCGACTTCATCGCCTTCTTGGTCCCGAGGTCATGGAGAAAGTGGTCGGTGCAGAATCGGCTTGATCGCCGTTTTCACCTGGCTTCCGATCACGATGTTGCCGTGAACTACGTGACCGACTCCGGTGTTCGAATTGGCACCAGCAATGACCTGCGGACCTGTTTTCAAATCTGGGAGAAGCGCGCTGATCTTCGCCCCAGGGTTAAGGTCGAAGATCAGGGCTTGGTAAAAAAGTGCAGTCCCGAGGCAGCGGATTTGGCAATCAGGGTCTTTGGCTTTGGCTGCGGCAAGGTTTACCGGGACTTCCCACGGGCTGCAAACACAACTTTGATGTTCCTCACAGTTTCCGATGCCCGAGTATTTGAGGTCATTGAAGGGTTAGATTATGAGAGGTTCACACTGAACACCTCATACACAAGAGCACTTGCTCTGCCCGAGCTGAATTACCTGCTCAACGAGGCGATCTTTGGTGACCCAATGATCAGACTAGAGGCGTAACTTGAGCGATTACCGCGACCCAACCGAGAACCCAAGGTCCAGAGAATACAAGGGCCCTAGAGCAAAACTCAGCGACCTCACCCCCTACCTCTTAGATCACAAAAAGGCACTAATTGTTGCCCTGGTTCTCTCGATTTTCACCTCACTGCTCTCGCTCGGCCAGCCGCTTTTGATGGGTCAGGTTATCTCTGCGGTTGAAGAGGGTAAGGAATTTACGAATTTGGCCATTGGCATAGTTGTGCTTTTGGTGAGCGCCGCTTTGATCAATGGTTTTCAATTCTTCTTGCTCTATCGAACCGGTGAGGGCGTGGTGCTTGGCACCAGGAGAAAGCTGGTTTCCAGGCTGCTACGCCTTCCAATCAAAGAGTATGACCGCCGCCGCATTGGAGATCTAGTTTCCAGAGTTGGCGCTGACTCTACCCTTCTAAAGTCGGTGCTAACCCAAGGTTTGGTCGACGCGGTTGGCGGCATGCTGCAGTTCTTTGGCGCGATTATCGTGATGGCATTTATTGACCCGATTCTTTTGGGTTCTACCTTGTTGGTGGTTTTTGTTGCCGTTGCCGCGATCGCAATGACTGGCCGTAAGTTGCGAAGCGCAACTACAAAGGCTCAGCAAAAGGTCGGTGCCATGAGCGCATCGGTTGAGCGAGCACTAGGAGCGATTCGAACCATTAGAGCTGCCCGCGCCGAGACTCGAGAGGCAGAGGCAATCGACAAGGATGCGATTGCCGCTTATAACCAGGGCGTCAAGATTGCAAAGCTAAGTGCGATCGTGGCTCCAATCGCACAGATTGCTTTCAACACCGCATTCATTGTGGTGCTTGGACTAGGCGGTCTTCGCGTTGCCACCGGTGCGACCTCAATATCCAGCTTGGTTACCTTCGTAATCTTGCTGTTCTTCATGGTTGGACCGTTAATTTCTGCCTTCGGTGCTTACTCGTCCGTTATGAGCGCACTTGGTGCTCTTGCTCGCATCCAAGAGATCATGGTTATTGACGAAGAAGATCAGGGACAGGGCGGTCTAGTCCGCCAGGGTGACAACGCGGTGGAGTTCGCAGAGATTGGCTTCAACTACGAAGCTGCCGAAGGCGAAGAATCAAAACCCATCCTGGAGAACGTTTCTTTTCAGATTCCCCGCGGCTCCAGGGTTGCCTTGGTTGGACCATCCGGTGCTGGAAAATCCACCATCTTCTCGCTAATCGAGCGGTTCTACGAACCAACTTCGGGTGAGATTCTGCTCGACGGTCAGCGCGTAAAAGAGATGTCTCTAGAGACCCTGCGCTCGCAGATTGGTTATGTCGAGCAAGACGCTCCTGTACTAGCCGGATCGATTCGAGAGAACCTGCTGCTGGGTCGCGCCGAAGCTACCGATGAGGATCTTCGACAGGTTTTGGATATGGTGAATCTCACCGAGGTGCTAAACCGTGATGCCTCAGGTCTTGATGCCGAGGTTGGCGAAAACGGAATCATGCTCTCAGGAGGAGAGCGGCAAAGACTTGCGATCGCAAGGGCTCTGCTTGCTGCTCCCCCGATTCTGTTGCTTGATGAATCAACCAGCGCACTTGATGGGCCGAACGAGCAGCGCATGCGCGAAGCCATTGATGCGGTTGCTAAAAACCGAACCCTGATTGTCATTGCTCACAGGCTCTCAACCGTTGTCGACAGCGACCAAATCATTGTTTTAGAACGCGGCAAGGTGGTTGGCTCAGGAACCCACTCTGAGCTTGTCAAGTCCACTCCGCTCTATGCGGAGCTTGCGAAGCACCAGCTACTGGTCTAGTTGTAGAGTTGGGCCATGAGTGCGGCCCAAAACCAGTCCTCGGCAACGCAACGAAGCTTTGCAGAAAAGCTCGATCTTGCCGACCCACTGGCACATTACAAAGAGCAATTTGTCATAACCGACCCAAATCTTTGCTACCTAGATGGCAATTCCCTAGGGCGACTTCCCAAGAAAACGGTTGAGGTCATAAACCACTTCCTGCTCAATGAGTGGGCGCCGGAATTGGTCGATGGCTGGAGTCATTGGATTGACCAGGCACAGCCAGCTGGAAATCTTTTGGCCAGAAGCGTGCTTGGCACCACCGATGGTCAGACCCTGGTGTGTGACACCACGAGCGTGAATTTCTACCAACTCTGCATGGCTGCGCTGAAAGCTAGACCTGGACGCAAAACCGTAATCATCGACTCAGCCAATTTCCCAACCGATCGCTACATCTTGGCTGGCATCGCGGAGCAATTAGGGCTGAACCTAATTACCTTGAATAACGATGGCCTTGGTGGTCCTGGTGCTGTTGATGTCGAACATGACTGCGAACTAATCAGCCCACAGGAGCTTGAAAAGCACCTCAGTGATGATGTTGCGTTCGTAACCCTGCAGGCGATCCAGTACCGCTCTGGTGGCAGGCCTGACATCAAGGGAATTACCGATGTCGCTCGAAAGTACGGAGCGCTAGTGATTTGGGACTGCTCTCACGCGGCCGGTGCCATTGACCTTCAATTCGATGCAAATGGCGTTGATTTAGCTGTCGGCTGCACTTATAAATATGGCAACTCAGGCCCTGGCTCACCGGGCTGGATGTTTATCCGTAAAGAACTGCAGGACCAGTTGCGCATCCCTATTCAGGGTTGGTTCTCGAATGATCGACAGTTTGAAATGGGTCCGTTCTACGAAAAGGCCGAGGGCATTCGCGGCTTTCAAATTGCCAGCCCGAGCATCATTGGAATCCGCGGTGTTGAGGTTGCATTTGAAATGATCGCTGAAGCCGGCATCGAGAGAATTCAAGACAAGGCTGCCAAGGGCACCGATCTGATGATTGAACTCTTTGATGCTTGGTTGGCACCACTTGGCTTCACTCTGGGAACTCCGCGCGATTCCAAAAAGCGCGGTGGGCATATCATCGTGATTCACAAAGATGCCAAGCAAATAGCGGTTGCCCTTAGAAGGCTAAAGAACGTGATTCCCGACTACCGCGAACCGGGAGCTATTCGATTGGCAATCTCACCGCTAGCCACCAGCTACACCGAGGTATTCGATGGCTTTGAGAGACTTCGCGATCTTGTGGCATCTGGTGATTACAAGCAAGTCCAGCTAGATGGAAACCGCGTCACATGACCCACGACAAGCACGTGAGCTACATCTCATACCTCAAGGTGGATGAGCTGCTCACATTGCAGCAGCCACTGAGCGACGGCCCTGAGCACGATGAATTACTTTTCATAACCATCCACCAGGTCTACGAATTGTGGTTCAAGCAGATCCTGCACGAAGTCGCAGCTGCCCAGAAGGCCCTTGAGGCAGGAGATACCCACCGATCACTATCGCTTTTGGGACGGGTGAGAACCATCATGAAGACCTGTGTTTCTCAGCTGGATATTCTCGAGACCATGACTCCGCTGCAGTTCAACTCCTTCCGCGCTCGACTTTCAAGCGCATCGGGTTTTCAGTCTGCCCAGTTCAGAGAGTTGGAAGCTGTATTGGGTCGTCGCGACCATGCAGGCGCTAATGCCGATAAGGGCAGCGGCATGGGAATGGCAGAACACCTTGTTCCGGGTTCCGCGGCCCGCGCCAGGGTGGAGGCCGCCATGCTTCGACCTTCGCTATGGGATTCAGCACTGCACTATTTCCACTCTCGAAAGGCAATGCCAGAGGGTGCACTAACGCGCGATGTCACAGCTAATTGGGAGCCAAACGAGGAAGTGCAGCAGGTTTTGATTGAGCTACACAGATCTGACCCAGAGGCCTCAATGGTCTCGGAGGCACTTGTTGATTTTGATGAGGGGCTTCAGGAATGGCGTTACCGTCACGTGAAGATGGTCGAGCGAACCATCGGTCGCAAGATGGGTAGCGGAGGTTCAAGCGGAGCTGGTTATCTTGCGAGCACGCTGTTCCACCCGGTGTTTCCAGATTTGTGGGCTATTCGCTCTCAGTTTTGAGCGGCTAGAACTACGTTTTTCAGCAGCATCGCTCTGGTCATCGGCCCAACGCCACCAGGATTTGGTGAAAACCAACCGGCAACCTCGGCAACTCTTGGATCGACATCTCCGGTTAGCCCGATCTGGGTTCTGGTAATGCCAACATCTAGAACAGCAGCGCCGGGCTTGATCCACTCTGGCTTTACGAAGTGGGGCTGACCTAGGGCTGCGACCACGATGTCTGCTCGGCGAACAGCTTCAGGAATGTCCTTGCTCGCACTGTGAAGCATTGTGACGGTTGAATCGATTCCCTTGCGGGTCATGAGCAATCCCAGTGGTCTGCCGACGGTTAGACCTCGACCGATAATGGTGACCTCGGCACCTGAGGTTGGAACCTGATAGCGACGAAGCAGCTCAACGATACCGCTTGGGGTGCAGGGCAGTGGCGACGTCATTTCACCAGACACATTCATAACCAACCTGCCAAGGTTTATTGGGTGAAGGCCATCTGCATCTTTGGACGGGTCCATCATTTCCAAGATTGAGTTTGAATCAATGCCCGAAGGAAGAGGAAGCTGAACTATGCAGCCGGTGACTTCCTTGGAATCATTTAGGTCTCTAACCGCCGATTTGATATCGCTAAGAGAAGCTGAGGCGGGAAGGTCGATGCGAACCGAATGCACGCCAATCTCCGCACAATCGCGGTGCTTGCCAGCGACATATGTTTGCGACCCAGGATCGTCTCCAACTAAAAGCGTTCCAAGACCAGGCTTGATGCCGGCTTGGTGCAGCTTGGCGACCTGGAGAGCGAGTTCGGCTTTGATTACCTTGGCGGTAGCCAGGCCATCGAGCACGATTGCAGTCAAGGATTACCAGTTTTCGAGATTTGAGTAAAGCGGGATGCTGTCAGTGAGCTTGTGAACGCGAGCGCGCAGTGCAGCAAGGTCAGCACCTGGCTTTAGTGCGTTAGCAATAATGTCTCCAACCTCAGTGAATTCCTCTGCGCCAAAGCCACGGGTTGCCAACGCAGGAGTTCCGATGCGGATGCCTGAGGTAACCATTGGTGGACGTGGGTCAAATGGCACTGAGTTCTTGTTCACGGTGATGCCAGCCTCGTGCAGGATGTTCTCTGCGTCCTGACCGGTGATTGGTGCGTTTCGAAGGTCAACCAAAACCAAGTGCACGTCGGTTCCGCCGGTTAGAACCGAAACACCTGCTGCAACCACATCTGGCTGAACCAAACGCTCGGCGATGATCTGTGCGCCCTCAATGGTGCGCTTTTGACGATCTATGAAATCTGGCTGCATTGCTGCCTTGTAGGCAACTGCCTTTGCAGCGATCACGTGCATTAGCGGTCCACCCTGCTGGCCTGGGAACACAGCGGAGTCGATCTTCTTGGCAAGTTCTTCTTTGCACAAAATCATTCCGGAACGAGGTCCAGCCAAGGTCTTGTGAACGGTTGAGGAAATCACGTCGGCATAAGGAACTGGGCTTGGGTGAACACCGGCTGCCACCAAACCTGCGAAGTGAGCCATGTCTACCCAAAGCTTTGCGCCAACCTCATCCGCGATGGAGCGGAAGGCTGCGAAATCCAAGTGGCGAGAGTAGGCCGACCAACCTGCGATCAAAACCTTCGGGCGAACTTCAAGTGCTCGCTCGCGAACATTGTCCATGTCGATCAGGTAGGTGTTTGGGTCCAATTCGTAGGCGTGCGGCTCATACATCTTGCCCGAGAAATTTAACTTCATACCATGGGTTAGGTGGCCACCGTGAGCCAGCGACAAACCTAAAATCTTCTCGCCTGGGTTAGCCAAGGCCATCATTACCGCAGCGTTGGCCGTAGCTCCGGAGTGTGGCTGCACGTTTGCGTGTTCAGCACCAAAGAGCTCCTTGGCTCGGTTACGAGCCAGATCCTCCGCGATGTCCACAGCCTCACAACCACCGTAGTAGCGCTTGCCTGGGTATCCCTCGGCGTACTTATTAGTGAGCACAGAACCCTGCGCCTCCAAGATGCCGCGTGACACAAAGTTTTCGCTGGCAATCATCTCAAGGGTGTGACGCTGACGATCAAGTTCTTGCTCCAAGACGGCAGCAATTTCCGGATCGGTCTCGGAAAGCGGTGAACTAAAGCTGGCTGGTTGAGTTGGCATGGCACAAGTTTACCAGCCCGCTAGGGCCTTTCTTTGGCGAATCACTCAATAGGATTGGGGGATGGCTAGCTCAAAAGAACACTGGGTCCTAACGTTTGTATGCCCGGACCAAAAAGGTATTGTGCATGCGATTACCGGAGCGGTAGTTGAAATCGGTGGCAACATCACCGAGAGCCAGCAGTACACCTCGCTAGACACCGGCAGATTCTTCATGCGCCTTCAGATTGAGGCAGACACCACCAAGGAAGCTTTTGGTAAGCAGTTCGAAGAGATTGCCACAAGGTTTGAAATGACCTACGTGCTTGATCACGTTGGTCGCAAGATGAAGACTCTGGTTTTGGTATCTAAGGCTTCACACACATTGAACGACCTGCTCTACCGACAGCGCGCTGGTCTATTGCCAATTGAGATTCCAAGAATCGTGGGAAACCACCCAGATCTTGAAAACCTAGCGGAGTTCTACGGCATCGAATTTGAAAGCTTCAAGATTCAGACCCAGCAGGAGAAAACGAACTTCGAGAATCACCTGCGCCAGTTGATTGCCGAGCAGGGCATTGAGCTAATTGTTTTAGCCCGCTACATGCAAATCCTCTCCCCTGAGTTCTGCAAGGACTTCGCGGGACGCATCATCAACATCCACCACAGCTTCCTACCTGGCTTCAAAGGTGCAAACCCCTACGCCCAAGCTCACGCCCGCGGCGTGAAGCTCATTGGAGCAACCGCCCACTTTGTGACCGAAGACCTAGACGAAGGTCCAATCATTGAGCAAAACGTCACTCGCGTTGAGCACTCCGATTCCAAACAGCACCTAGTTGAGATTGGTCAGGATGCTGAGTCAAAGACTTTGACTCAGGCGGTCAAGTGGTTCGCAGAGCACCGTGTCCTGCTGGATGGCCAGCGCACCATCATCTTCCGCTAAATCGTCCAACTAATCCGATTGCCAGCAGGGTCAGCGACCCCAAACCAATTAGCCAGATCCATTGTGAACCTTTGGTCTGATCAGATTCCAGCTTTTCACCCGCGACCGACTCGATAACCACTTCCTCCGAAGTCACTTCAACCAGCCTCGGAGAATCCGAGGCCTGTGTCTCGCTCTCTTCTTGAAGGGCAGCGAGCAAAGATTCTTGGTTCGAAGCAGTCTCCTCTGGCTCGCTATTTGCAGGCGGAGTGATTGTCACCACAACAAGTTCCGTATCCCATTCGACGATCGCTGATTCAGAAACAGCAACCACTGCCGAATCCGAAACCGATGGACTTGAAGATTGCTGGATCTCGGGCGAGGTTGTTGGCAACTCAACGCTTGGTGGTGGAGTCGGGGTTGGTTCTGGATTCGCGATTGGAGGTGGGGTTGGTTCCGGAGTCGGGGTTGGCGGTGGAGGTGGGGTTGGTTCCGGAGTCGGGGTTGGGGTTGGTTCTGGATTCGTGACAGGTGGTGGAGTAGGGACGCCTGGAACTGTGGCATCGATTTCGATACCGACCACGTGGTCCTCCGATGGCCCCAGGGAGCTTGATCCAACAGTGTTTGCCAGTAACACCAGCTGAACCAATCCCGAAGGACAGTCCAAAAGCTCAACCTGTGCCGTGGCGTCTTGCACTTCTAGGTATCCGAATAAGCAGCCAGCGGTTACTCGAAAGTCATCGCTGGTTAGGTTTTCAATTGGGGCATCGAACATCAAGATAAATCGCGTTTTGTTGATTGACACCTGCTCGGCGAATGCGCCAACAACGGTTGGCGCTTGGTCTCCAGCTGCGCCCGCTGGCAGCGCACCAAGTCCAATTAGTGCGGATGCAAGCAAGATTCTTGAGTAATTAGCCATGGGGAAAAAGTAAAACCCCCAGCAATTTCTTGCAGGGGGTTTTCCACAGCCTTATCGATTAACCGATTCTGGCCTTTAGGTTCTGAGCCAAGGTAGCCATGAACTCCTCGGTGCTCTGCCATGCCTGCTGCTTGCCAACCAAAGCTGCAAGGTCCTTGGTCATGTGACCGGCCTCAACGGTTTTGATAATGACGTCCTCTAGGGTTTCAGCAAATGCGTGAACCTCAGGGGTGCCGTCTAGCTTGGCGCGGTGCATAAGGCCTCTGGTCCAGGCGAAGATCGACGCAATTGGGTTGGTCGAGGTCTTCTCGCCCTTCTGCCATTGGCGGTAGTGACGGGTCACGGTGCCGTGAGCAGCCTCAGCCAGTGCGGTCTTGCCATCTGGGGTAGTTAGCACCGAAGTCATAAGACCAAGAGAGCCAAAGCCTTGAGCGACGGTGTCAGACTGCACGTCGCCGTCATAGTTCTTGCAAGCCCAGATGTAGCCACCCTCCCACTTGAGAGCTGCCGCAACCATGTCGTCGATTAGGCGGTGCTCGTAGGTAATGCCGGCAGCCTCAAACTTGGCTGCGTACTCGGCCTGGAAGACCTCTTCGAAAGCGTCTTTGAATGCTCCGTCGTATGCCTTCAAGATGGTGTTCTTAGTGGATAGGTAAACCGGGTAGTTCCGGGACAAACCGTAGTTGAAAGATGCGCGAGCAAAGTCACGGATCGAGTCCATGTAGTTGTACATACCCATTGCAACGCCACCGTTTTCTGGGTAGTCAGCGACGGTCATGGTCTGTGGTTCTGAACCGTCAGCTGGGGTCCAGGTCATGGTTACGCGGCCCTTACCCGGAACCTTGAAGTCAGTTGCCTTGTACTGGTCACCGTGAGCGTGACGGCCAATGATGATTGGCTTGGTCCAGCCCGGCACCAAACGTGGCACGTTAGAGATGATGATTGGCTCGCGGAAAACTACGCCGTCGAGGATGTTACGGATGGTGCCGTTTGGGCTCTTCCACATCTTTTTTAGCTTGAACTCGGTAACGCGTGCCTCATCCGGGGTGATGGTGGCGCACTTAACGCCAACACCGTGCTCGCGAATCGCGTGTGCTGCGTCGATGGTCACCTGGTCGTCGGTAGCGTCGCGGTTCTCAACCGATAGGTCGTAGTACTCAAGATCAACGTCTAGAAACGGAAGGATTAGGTGGTCCTTGATGTCCTGCCAAATGATGCGAGTCATCTCGTCGCCGTCAAGTTCAACGACCTTGCCAATCACCTTAATTTTGTTCAATTTTTCTCCTGATAAACCTGCGCTACATGCGCGAAATAGCCGACACAAGCCTATCGGTTAGCATGGCCCTATGAGATTCACTTTGAAGCAACTAACTCTCGCTCTAATTGGCGTTTTAGCGCTTGCTGGTTGCAGCTCTGATGCCGATTCTGACCGATTCGAGGATCAGGTTGGCGTGCAGATGTTTTTGTGGAATTTCAACTCCATTGCTCAGGAGTGCGAGTACCTCGGTGACGCGGGCATTGACTGGGTATTGGTCTCGCCTCCACAGGAACACATCCAAGGTGAACAGTGGTGGGTTGGTTACCAGGCGGTGAGCTACCAGCTTGAATCGCAATTGGGAACCAAGAGTGAGTTTGAAACCATGGTGAAAACCTGCGGTGATCAGGGCGTAGAGATTTATGTTGACGCGGTAATCAACCACATGACCGGCAATAGCGAAGGTGTCGGCACTGCCGGGACCGAGTATGCGAAGTACGAGTATGGGGATCTTTACACCAGAGCCGATTTCCACGCCTGTACCCAGACTCTCGATAGTCAAATTGCCGACTGGACGAGTGTTGCTCAGGTTCAGGAGTGTGAGCTTCTAAACCTTGCCGACCTGCGCACCGAAGATGAGAGTGTTCGAGCCAAAATTGTTGGCTATTTGCAATCCCTTGTGGATCTTGGCGTCACTGGCTTCCGCATCGATGCTGCCAAGCACATTGCCCTGGCAGACATGGAAGCAATCAAGGCAAAACTTCCAGCGACAATCAAATACATCCAAGAGGTGGTTCCCGGCACCCCAGGTGCAGAACCTTTGGATTACCTCGGCATTGGAGATATTTTTGGTTTTGATCTTGCCTACCAGCTAGCGTCCATCTTCACCCAACAGGTTGCCTACCTGCCTGACACTTCAACCGAGTCACCGTGGGTTACCCCTTCGAACCAAACCGTGGTGATGGTTTCCAACCACGACACCGAGCGCAATGGTCAGGCCATCAACTACAGCCAGCCTGCTCAGTTTGAGGCTGCAACCGCTTTGATGCTTGCTCTGGACTACGGACAGCCAATGCTCTACAGCTCATTTGCATTTGATAGTTATGACTGGGCTCCAAAAGACGAGAACGGTCGGATGCTGGATGCCAAGTGTGCTCAATCAAGTGCTATCTACTTCGCAAATCACGAGGCCGGAACCTGGTTGTGCCAGCACCGCATGAACTCGGTAAATTCAATGATCGCATTCCGCGACGAAACCTCGGGTAAGCCGGTAACAAACCCGCAGACCAGTGATTCGGTTTTGAGTTTTGAACGCGGAGATATCGGTTTCTTTGCGGTAAACGTCACTACCGTCGATCAAAGCGGCGTGGAGATCTCAACCGGGCTTGCCGACGGCAAATACCTTGATTTCATCTCTGGAAAAGAGATTGAAATCTTAGGTGGTGTGGTGAAAACCGACCTAGTGGCGAACCAGGCGATTGCACTGATAAGGCGCTAAACCAGCGAGTCTCGCCAAGCTTTGTAAAGAGCTGCGAACTTCCCGCCGGACTGCGATAGCTGCTCTGGGCTGCCATCTTCGATTACCCGACCGTGCTCCATTACCAGCACGCGCTGCGCGATTGAAACGGTTGAAAGACGGTGAGCAATGATCACCGCGGTGCGGTTGTCAAGCAGGGTCTTGAGTCCCTGCTGCACCAAACGCTCAGATGGGATATCCAATGAGCTGGTCGCCTCATCCAAAATCAAAACCGATGGGTTTGCCAAGAAGGCTCTCGCGAAGGAAATCAACTGGCGCTGACCAGAGGAAACTCTGCCACCGCGCTTATTGACATCGGTCTGATAGCCATCTGGCAGCGAGAGAATGAACTCGTGAGCACCAACTGCTTGAGCTGCTGCCATGACCTCTTCGATGGAAGCAGCAGGCTTGCCAAGTTGAATATTTTCGGCAACCGAACCGGAGAACAGGTAAGCCTCCTGGGTAACCATTACAACTTCGTGCCTTAGATCCGCATTTGAAATGTCTCGAAGATTCACGCCGTCAAGGCTCACCGATCCTGAGGACGGGTCGTAGAAACGAGCGATCAGTTTCGCAAGTGTCGACTTACCGGCACCTGTGGTGCCGACCAGTGCCACGGTCTGACCGGCTGGGATAGTCAGGCTAAACGGATGCAGCACCGTTGAACCGGTGGCGTATTTGAACTCGACATCTTGGAAGCTGACCTCGCCCTTGACGTCCTTGAGGACAACCGGCTTCTCAGGATCAGGAACGGTTGGTTCTTCCTGAAGCACACCGGAAATCTTCTCCAGCGCAGAAGCTGCTGATTGATAGGAGTTATAGAACATCGCGATTTCTTCCATCGGGTCAAAGAACCTTCTGGAATACAAGATTGCGGCGGTTAGGACACCGATGCCCAAAGAACCCTCGAGCACTCGGAACCCGCCAAAGAGCAAGATTGCCGCCACGGTGACGTTTCCGATGAAGATGAGACCTGGGTCGTAGATACCAAACAACTGGATCAACCTGGCGTTGTGTCCACGGTAATCCTCAACCAGCCCACCAAAGTGATTCTCATTGGACTTTTCCTTGCGGAAAGCCTTCACCGCACGGATACCGGTCATGGTCTCCACGAAATACTGAATCAATCTCGAAGAGGCGACTCGCTGCTGGCGATACCCCTTATTGGTTCCAAGTTGGAACCAGCGGGTGAGAATCGAAAGCGGAATAAGCGCAACCAGCAAAATCAGGAAGCTCTCCGGATCAAGTAGGAACAGCGCACCAGCGGTGAAGAGCATAAACATGCCGCCAACCACTAGTTC
>CAMAQN010000006.1 GCA_945860535.1 Auritidibacter sp. Marseille-P8566 | reverse complement strand
GGCTTGCCGATGTGCCTAATTGGTGCCGAGCTGGTTTACAAGCACCTAACCGATGACAAAAGCGCAGGCCCGATCAGTGGCGAGCTAAAGCCAGTCAAGGTCTGGAAAGGCTTGGCTTGATCCTTTATCTTGCGGCCCTAACCGTTTCCCTGTTGGGAATGGGGCTAATTGATTTCAAGCACAAGCTAGCGCTGTTTTCGCAGCCCGTTAGAACTGCGATAACTATTGCGGTAGCTGTCACCGTGTTTTTGATTTGGGACCTGGTCGGTATTGCCCAGGGCATATTTTTCCGAGGTCAGGGTCCTTACCTAACCGGCGTGACGATTGCACCGGAACTTCCAATCGAAGAAGTGTTTTTCCTAACTCTTTTGAGCTACACCATCCTGATCGCCTACTTAGGGTTTGCAAAATGGCGCAAGAGTTGAGCTATTTGAGCATCGCGCTGCCACCGTTTTTGTTCTTCGGCGTGCTAGCGCTGCTTTTGAGAAAGCGTCTGAACCTAAAGGCACTTGGTCTTGCAGCCGCACTTACGCTCGTGATGACTTTTATTTTTGATAACTTGATAATCCTGTTTGGGATAGTCGGCTATGACGAAGCTCTGATCTCGTGTGTAAAACTCGGAGTTGCACCGATTGAGGACTTCTCCTACACACTGGTTGGATTGATGTTGATTCCACTTACCTGGGAACTATTGGGAAGGAAGAAGTGAGCGCTGTAGCCAAACTGTTTGTGGCATCCAGGCCAATCTCCTGGGTCAACACCGCTTTCCCATTTGGTGCCGCTTACTTCTTCTCAACCGGAGAGATCGATTGGATCTTTTGGCTGGGATGCTTTTTCTTTCTAATCCCATACAACTTTTTGATGTATGGCGTAAACGATGTTTTTGACTACGAGAGCGATCTTCGAAACCCTAGAAAAGGTGGCATCGAAGGAGCACTGCTAGATCCGAAATACCACCGGCTCACGCTTATCTTGGCATTTGGAATTGCGACCCCCTTTGCGATAGCGCTGTCACTTGTGAATCCAAGCGCAACTTTTTGGTTGTGGCTGACGCTATTTGCAGTGGTGGCATACAGCGTCAAGGGACTTAGGTTCAAAGAGATTCCATTATTAGATTCGCTAACCAGCAGCTGGCACTTTGTTGGCCCCTTGCTGGTTGGATTAGCGATCGCTCAGGTTGAGATCACCGGTTCCCTTATGATCGGCATTGCTGCATTTTTGATTTGGGGCATGGCCTCTCACGCCTTTGGCGCGGTGCAGGATGTCCGAGCAGATCGAGAGGCAAAGATTGCATCTATTGCCACCGCACTGGGTGCAAGACTTACCACCCGAATCGCCTTTGGTGTTTACATCGTGGCCGGAGTATTGGCCTTGAGCCTGCCGGATCGCTTTGCCTTTGCGGCCTTGGCCGCAATTCCATACCTGTTTGTGGTTGGCAGAGAGCTAAACATCACCGATCAGAATTGCGAGCGAGCCAACCGCGGTTGGAAAGTGTTTATTTGGCTGAACTTCTTTGCCGGTGCTGTGATCTGCTCGCTGCTGATTGGACCAAGCGCTTAGTTCTCGCTCCAGGTGATTAGGTAGCGGCGAGAAAAACTCGGTGCGCAGAGTTTGCAGCTGAGCATTCTTGCTGGTTGACGAGAGCGAAAGTGCTCGTGACCGCCTGGACAAACCCCTTTGTACTTTGCCACCTGCTTGGCAAGTGGCGTGCCATCAATCCTTTGGTGAAGGTAGCCAAGCTCGCTAGCTTTTGCCCTCCAGATTTTGCCGTGACCGGCTGCCTGTCCGGTTAGGGCATGGGCAATTTCATGAAGCAAGACCTGCTCCACGACGCGCATATCTCCAGCTTCAACTAGGTGCCTTGAGATGGTGATGCGCTTTTGAGAGTAGTTACAAAGCCCGGCTCGGCGTATTGCCCTATCGAACCCAAACGAATAATTGACCAGCCCATGCTGCTGAAACAGCTGCTGGGCTAACTGGTTTACTTGGTCAAACACGAGACAAGATTAGCCCTCGAGAACCTTAGACATTCTCGAGATGGCCTCACTGATTCTTGCTTTTGATGAAGCGATGTTGAATCGAATGAAGTTCGAGTATTGATCTCCAGGGGCATGATCGTTCCCCGGTACCACCGCCACCTTGGCCTGCTGCAAGAGCACATGCTGGACTTTTTCCACTTTGTATCCAGAAAGATCGACCCATACCAAATAGGTGCTCTCCATATTGAAGAACTTTGCCTTCGGAAGTTTCTGGGAAAGCTCATTTTGGAAGAAGCCTAGGTTCTCCTGGATCTGCTCAACAACATCATCGAGCCACTGCACAGAATCCCTGTAGGCACTCTCCATCGCAAATGCACCAATCAGCGAGGTGCGCCAGTGCATAGCCTCGGGCAGTGCCCTAAGCCGAGCTTGAACCTCGGACCCCCGCGTGATGTAGAAAGCAGCCTTTAGCCCGGCAACATTCCAAGCCTTTGAACTCGAAGAAATAGTGACGCCAGTGCGCTGAGCCGCTGGCCCTAGCGCAAGGTAAGGGGTAAAGGGCACCCAGCTAAGTGGGGCGTGAATCTCGTCGCTGACCACGGTCACGCCGTATTGGTCTGCAAGCTCGGCAATCTCGGTAAGTTCCTTAGCGCTGTGAACTCGGCCCACCGGGTTCTGCGGCGAGCAAAGCAGGTAAACCTTTACACCGTTTTTGAATGCGTTCTCGATACCTGAGATGTCTAAAACCCAATCATCACCTTTGAGCACCAATGGAACATCTGCCACCTCAGCGTGAACCTCTTCGATCCAGTGATAGAAACTGGAGTAGACCGGGCTGTTTAGCAAAACCCTGTCGCCAGGCTTTGTCAGCACTCGCAAAATCTCAACTGCTGCCACTCCAACATCGGTAGCAAGCTTTAGCTGTTCAGGTGCAATCTGCCAACCCCAGCGGTTTAGTGCAAATGCCTCAAATGCTTGAGCAACCTCCGGAACTGGGCCGGTGTAGCCAAGGTCGGAGCGGTCTGCTAGGTCCTTGATTCGATCTCGAATTGCGGGCGCGACATCAAAGTCCATCTCTGCGACGTGCATTGGAAGAACATCTTCAGGGAACCTGCGCCACTTTGAGCTGGTGCGATTCGCAAAATTGCCAAAACTGTCTGGGTTCACTCTTTGATTATGCCCGATTTATCAAACTTGAGCCGCCTAGTTACAGCGAACTAAAAAGTAATGTTCCGGCGATCGTGAACATAACCGCAGCGATGGCAACATCCAGCACCTGCCAAAACCGAACGGAGGCCATGTATCTAGACAAAAGCTTTGCCCCATAACCCAAAGAAAAGAACCATACAAAGCTTGCGGTGGCCCCACCCAGGGCAAACCACCACTGATTGGGCACGAACTGGTTACCAATCGAACCCAGCAGAATCACGGTGTCTAAGTAAACGTGCGGGTTTAGCCAGGTGAGCGCTGCCATTGTGCCCAAGGTTTTGATTAGCGGGAAAGATTCGCCTTGCGCCTCTAGGGTCTTTGGGTTGACTGCTCTGCGAAGAGCACCGATACCGAACCAAATCAGGTAGGCAGCTCCTGCGTATCGGAAGACTTCAAGAAGTACGGGGAGCTGTTGGATGACAGCACCGAGTCCAGCCACTCCCGCAATGATCAAAACTGCATCTGAAACTGCGCAAAAAAGTACCACAGCAAACACATGGTGACGCATCAATCCAAGCCTCAGCACATAGGCATTTTGAGCGCCGATAGCAATAATCAGTGAGAGGCCAGTGAAGAAGCCAGCAACGGATGCGAACATGTGGGAATTGTATCGGGGCTTACAAAGTTATTTTCCTCATGACTTCAACGCTAGTAATTGGTGCCAAGGCACCCCAGTTCACACTCAAGAACCAGGACGGCCAAGAGATTTCATTGGCTTCCGCCCTGGGACAGAAGGTAGTTGTTTACTTCTACCCTGCAGCCTCTACCCCGGGCTGCACCACCCAGGCCTGCGAGATTAGAGACAACATCAACTCGCTCAAGTCCGCCGGCTACACCGTGCTAGGCATCTCTCCTGACGAGCCAAGGAAGCTTAAGAAGTTCAAGGACAAAGAAGGCCTGAACTTTGAGCTACTTAGTGACCCAGACAACGCGGTTCAATTGGCCTATGGCGCATACGGCGAGAAAAGCATGTATGGCAAGACCTACATGGGAACCATCCGCTCAACCTTCGTGGTTGATGAAAAGGGTGTGCTCTCACAGGTCTTTTACAACGTGAAGGCAAAGGGTCATATCGAGATGCTTAGAAAGCAGATCGGCTTCTAACGAAGCGGTAGCAATACTCCGATTGCCATAAACACCAAACCGAATACTCGGTTGAAGTTTTTGCCTACCCTTTTCAGCCATGGCTGAATTCGATCAGCCAAAGTTGCAACCATCAGCTCATACCAAAACTCAACGAATACAAAAGTTGCAGCCATAATCACAAACTGCAAAAACAACGAAGCGTTGGGATCAATGAACTGCGGCAAAAATGCCACGAAAAACAGGATCCCCTTTGGGTTGGTGACCGCCGATAAAAAACCCTGACTGAAAAGTTTTGATGAGCCAAGGCTGGTTCGGCTTGCGGTATCGGCAATCCCCAAAGGCTCAGACCTCCAGACCTGAATGCCAAGCCAAACTAGGTATGCACCGCCAACCCATTTCAGCGCCGTTAGTAACTCAGCCGAGGCTTGAAGCAATGCGCCAATACCAAACATGCTCATGCCGATCACCACAGCAAAACCAAGCAGGCCGCCAAAGATGGTGGCCAGGGTTTTCTTCGTTCCGTAGAGCGCTCCATGGGTTAGGGCAAGTAAACCGTTAGGACCGGGTGTCAAAGACAATCCAACGGCAGCTGCTGCGTATAAGGCCCAGGTTCCAAAATCCACTAGTAGCCCAGCGCTTTGTCAACGACGCCTGTCAACGGGTCTCCAGCTAACCAAGCACTCACATTCACCCGCAAGCGCTCAGAGAAAAGCTTCGTTACCTGCGGCAAGGTGTCAGCAGTGTGAGGGGTAATGATGAGCCTTGGCTCACTCCACATTGGGTGGCCCTCGGGTAGTGGTTCCGGGTAGGTAACATCTGTTGCAGCACCTGCGATCTGCCCAGAGGACAAAGCCTCAAGCATGGCTTCTTGGTCTACTACCTCTCCCCTGGCAATGTTCACAAGGTAGGAGTCGCTTCGCATCAAAGAAAAACGCTCGCGGTTGAATAGGAATCTAGTTTCTTCCGTCAGAGCACAGGCTAAAACCACAAACTGCGCTTTTGATAGTTCTGCATCAAAGCTGTCGAAGCCCACTATCTTGCCGGTGAAACTCTCCGCGAATGGCTGCTCTGGACGCTTTCTGACAACCGTCACCCTGGATCTAAAAGGAATCAGGAGCTCAACAAGCTGCTCCGATATTCCCCCGCCACCGATCAGGAGAACCTCGGCATCAAAGAGCGAATCGGCGTGCTTTTTGCCCCAGCTCTTAGCCCGAATCCGCTCGGGAAGAATTCGCCCGAGCGCCATGCAAAGCATCAAAGCGTGCTCTGCGACCGGCTCAGAGTAGGAGCGCTTGGCGGAAGTGAAGACTGGATCTGATTGCATTATGTCGCTGAAGGCATCGACGCCGGCAAAGGGAAGCTGTACCCACTCAAGCTGCGGGTTTGACTTCAATAGATTAGCTAATCCTTGAGGATTCGCGTAGTCAGTCCAGACCAATGCTCTGACCTCGGGACTAACCGGCACAACCTTCGCACCGGCAGATTCAATCGCCTCGAGATAGGAGGGAAACTGCTTGGGCTCTAGGGCTACGAAATTGTTCATTTGAGTACTTCAAGCTCTCGCTGGATTCGATCAGAGATCTCTGATGCAGGGGTTGGGTCTTCCGATCCTGGGTAGCCACCGTCATAGGTTGCGTGCATGTTTCTCGCTACCGAAATCTTGAAACCTAGTTCGTGAGCTTCGCGAGCTGACGCACCTAGACACATGTCCGACTGCACTCCTACAAACTCCAGCTCGGTGATGCCTTTGGCTCTAAGAAAAGCGGCAAGGTCTGGGTTTGACTCAAAAACACTTTGGGTGGTCTTTCGAACCACAAGCTCATTGTCTTTGGGGTGAAGCACCAGCTCCCACCAAGGCTCCCCTGGAGCATCCATCTCGTCAGCAGGGCCATCGTTTTGAACGTGAATGACCTGCTCGCCCTCGAGGCGAGCTTTCAATAGCCGGTCACCGATTCGTTGCAGGAGTTCTGAAGCACCTGGTACTGGCCAAGGGCCCAAAAACAGGCTGACCTGAACATCAACGATCATCAGAGCTTTGGACATGAATTGCCTTTCGAACCTCTCCAGCCTATTGCTCAATGGTGCAAGAATGGCGAGGTGCCAGTAGAGCTACTAATTGCCGTTGCAACCTTTGGGTTTGTAACCGCCATCACCCCAGGACCCAACAACACCTACCTGCTGGCATCAGGCGCTAACCACGGGACTCTCAAGTCTTTGGTTTTTGTAAACGGCATCATGCTTGGCCTTGGCAGCATGCTGGTCGCTATTGGGTTGGGGTTGGGTGCAGTCTTTTTGGCGGTGCCACTGATTTACGAGATTCTCAAATACATCGGCTTTGGCTACATCGTTTATCTGGCGTACAAAGTCATTCGCTCCGGATATAAAACCGGACCTGATCAGGTTGAAGAGCCAAAGTTCTTCAAGTCTTTCCTTTTGCAATTCGTAAACCCCAAAGCCTGGATTGTTTGCACCTCGTTTATGGCCACCTATGCCCCAGTTGAAATGGGAGTGTCAGCGGTAGCGATCTGCATCGCGATCTTCCTAATCACCACCTACCCAGGTGCTGTGGCTTGGGCAGTTCTGGGTCAAGGAATCTCCAAGATTCTTACCAACCCCACCAGGCTCCGAGTTTTTAACTGGACTGCCGGAATTCTGCTGGTGCTAACCATGGTTCCCGCACTGTTTATCTGATGCCTAAATTTGAGATTTCAGGAACCGTCATAGAGTGGCGCGGCCCTGCTCCGTTCTACTTCCTACCCACTCCCCCAAAGGTCACACAAGAGATCGAGACTTACAAGCGAGAGCTCACCTACGGCTGGGGAGTAATTCCTGCAAAGATCACAATAGGTATCTCGACTGTCACCACTCCTCTGATTCCAAGAAACGGCAGCTTCTACATTCCCCTCAAGGATGCGGTTAGAAAGCCGAATCATATTTCGGTTGGCGACATCGTCTAATAAGGACTAGATCCGCGAGCGCCGACCACCCCCTCGGGCATAGATCCGGGGGTAGGTGTTGTCTTGGGTGACTCGCGCCCCTCAGCACCCCGACCACACTTTCACGCACATAGTCGCAGTTGAAACTTTTTTTAGCGCTCGAAAAGACAATGTCACTCAAAATTTAAGCTGAGTTAACTTTTTATTTGTGGAATTTTTTATAACCAGAGATTTACTAAAAAGCCAAACTTATGTGAATTTGGGATTGATATGAGACAAAATTCTTTGCTAGTCGTATTTGCACTACTAATGTCAGGCTTTGGCATCGCTTCTTTCGCGAGCGCCGACCAACCGACTTCACAAGTCGCTCTTTGCGTGGATTGGGCCACCAAGCAAGTGCGCTACTCAAGCTCATGGCAGGGTAAGTGCCCCAATCGCATGTTCCCTCTTGTCCTATCAGAACAAGGCCCTGCCGGACCTGCTGGTCCTCAAGGTGCTACTGGAGCTGCTGGTCCTCAAGGTGCTACTGGAGCTACTGGTCCTCAAGGTGCGGCGGGTTCTTCAGGTGGGGCGGGGGGGTTAGCCTCTGATCTCAGTCAATCCCCGGTGATGGATCAAATTGAAATTCTATTTGCCTCTGCGGCATGCAAAGACAAGTGGAACGCCCTCCAGCTTCACACTCAGCCGTTCTCTATGCCAAGAGATACTTACGGTCAATATTTGGCTGTCCCTCAGTATATGTTGGACCTAGTGGGCAGCAACTGCCCGAATCCCTTTACGACGCCCCATAAACCAAAAATAAGTAGCGTGTCTTATGTTTCGGTGAGTCCGGCCTCCCGAAGCGATTCCTGGAGGGGTGCGAAGCAAGCCTACCAAAGACCTTGGGGTTATGTCGCTACGGCTAGTTCAGTCACAATATCCTTCACTGACCTTCGCGGTTTAACCCTTTGCAAGCCTTCAGATCCTCAATATGACGTGTATGCAATGCAACAAAACCTTTTTTGGTCCGAATCTGCCGCAGCAGAAACTCAATCAATTACATGGAAGGGTGGGAAGGATTTGCGCTTCGAATATTGGTTGGGGCAAGATTTTGAAACAGTCAGCGATGATAGAAGAGGCTTTGTTCTTTTGGATTATCACGCTGCGATGCTTTACTTTTGTGGGGCTGACTCAGAAACCAGTTCGGGGCTACGCGTTGTAGAATTATCACTCCAGAATAATCTTACCCTCGGCCCCAAGTGGTCGGATGTGAAACCCTAAGGAAGCATTGGGAAAGGCAAGCGCGATTTGTGGGTTTCATTGCAGGTGACTTGGGCCAACCAAATCCCGCCAACCCTGTTGAACCCTGCACGCACAAAGTCGCAAAATTATGACTTTTTAAAAGCAAAAGTCCCCTGCAATTACAAGGGACTTTGGCTTATTTACTTGGTGCACCCCCTGGGACTTGAACCCAGAACCCACTGATTAAGAGTCAGTTGCTCTGCCGATTGAGCTAGAGGTGCGACAGCCCAAAATCTTAGCAGCATATTCTTCGACTTCCTAGCGGCTTTCAGACTAGCTCTCGCCAAACTTTCACACCTGATACAGCTTGTGGTAGGTAATTCGACACTTGAAATTCACTACTTCGGAACACCATTTAACTCCTGCCACCGCAGGAAAACTGTCGATTGGAGAAATCATGGAGAAGCAAGAGCTAGAACTAACTGAGATTCAAATGCTGGCAGATATTCACAACATGCTCAGCGATATTCATGAGGCGATGTTCATCGAAGATGAGCTTGAAGGCGATGAGGCAGAGCTTGATGAGCCTGAAGGCGATGAGGCAGAGCTTGATGAGCCTGAAGAGCTGGCTGAGGAAGTCGACGAAGACGAGTAATTCGATTTCAAGAAAACGTGATCTGCTATGCAGGTCGCGTTTTTTCTTTAATTAGTTTTTTAAAGTTACCAGGACTTTGCCGATTGTCGAGGTTGAGGTTGAGGTCTTGACCTGGTAGAAAGTCGACAGGCTTGGGTTTTGCTTCCTTGCAAAATCGCAAGCAGCTTTGGCTCTCGATGTTGCTAAAGCCTTCTCTGTGCTGGATGCCTTGGTGGAGGTGATGCCACTGCACACAAACTTTGTGGTCCAACCATTGAGAATCAAAAGGCGATTTATAGAATTCTGCTGGGTCGAACTGAGCTTTGAAGATTTCGCGCTAAAGGATGGCAAGGTGGCAGATTTAACCTGACCAGCAGCTGTGCCACCGTCAACCTGGCTACCTGGCTTTGCCGCGAGCTGGGTTGACCAGATTGGGTTGGCCGAGTCACACTTCACCACTGTGGTGCAGAGCAGGGTTGCATTTCGAGCAAAACCCAGACTCTCAGATTCCAAAAGCTTGTATGTGGCGATTCCCAAGACTCTGCCTTCACGATCGAAGATTGGACCACCAGAGTTTCCAGGGTTTAGCGAAGCCGAAACTCCAAACTCACTGCCGTCTGCAACCACCTTGGCAACAAGTCCGGTGGTTAGGTAGCCATCAAGTCCTCTCGGAGATCCCAATACGCCAACCCACCAGCCCTGAGCAGGCTTTTCGCCTCTGAAGCTAAGTGTTGGCAGCATCATCTTGGTGTAGATGCCCGCTAGGTCTTTAGTTGCGTCCGCCGAGACGATGTAGCCGATAGCGGAATTACCTGCATTATCCGTGAGGGTTACCTCGCCGGCGCTAAGGCAGTCCTCAACCACGTGGTGGTTGGTAACCAAGAAGGTCTTCATGCCCTGAGCGGTTACCGAGGCTGGGATTGAAACTTTGGCAGCCCAACCGGTGCCAAGTCCCTGATCGCAGAAGACTGTGACAACGGACTTGAGCACCTCGGGACTTAGCGCAACTAGGTCATTGGGGGCAGCTCCCGGGTTATTGACCGTGTAGAGGGCCTGGGATGCCACAGAAGGAAGTTCCAGGCCAGTTACGGCTGCTGCGCTATTGAGCTTGTGAGTGACCTTGAAGAAGCTATCGTCTGGCACGTAGTCAAACCCGGAGTTGTCCTTCTCGTTATAGTCCGAGTAGCCCTGGATTCCAAAGGTCTTTGGGAGCTTTAGGCAGTTATACGGAAGCTTGAAACCAACCCAAGAAACCTTTTCCTTTAGATTGCTAAAGAAGACCGCCGAACAACCGGAGACTTCCCTATCGCGCTTCTCGTCGTGGACATAAGCAGGAGAACCAAAGCTTCCGTCCAGGGTCTCCTCGCCGGTTTCGACTCTGTAATCCTCAACACCGTCGTTATTGGTATCGATCATCACCATCGCCCATGAGCCCAAACCATCATTGAACTGGGTTGCTTGAACTGGGGCCGCAAAATCGATGTAGAAGTAGTGGAAATCCGGTGCCTCTGAGAATTCCGCGTAGGAGACGTTCAAGGCGTTGAAGTTTGAAGGTGTGCCAGATGCGGTAAAAGTGTCGGCCGGTGACTCTTGATAGTTCTGAATAGCAGCTGAAGCAGGATTGGTCAGTATTAATGCTGACAACAGGGCAGCTGCGGCAGCTGCAACCCAACGCTTAATCACCAGATACCCCAATCCAATTTCATCGTTCACACTCAACCCTATGCCCATCTTGAGCTACAGGAATTATGCAACCACAGCCTGACTCTTGTTAATTGGGGACAGCAACGCTAATGGCGAACTAGCAGGTATTAGTCAGATTTGACCCCTAGCCTAGGAACCGAATGTGAGGGTTGAATGAGCGATCAGGAATTCCGCTTGACCGAAGGGGCAAAGGCACCTTCCTTTAGCCTGCTGGATCAAAATGGCCAGCAGTTCTCCTCGGAGAAATTGGCTGGCCAGAAGGCCATTCTTTACTTCTACCCGGCAGCCGGGTCACCGGGCTGCTCTAAAGAAGCGGCCGATTTCCAAGATCACATTTCTAAGTTCACCGCCGCAGGCTATGCCGTAATCGGCATCTCGCCAGACGAGCCGGCAAAGCTAAAAGACTTTGAAGATTCCCAGCAGCTTTCCTTCCCGCTTCTAAGCGACCCGGACTTCATTGCCCACAAGGCCTATGGAGCATTTGGCACCAAGACTCTCTACGGCAGAACGTACAAGGGCGTGCTTCGCTCAACCGCTCTCGTGGATGAGAACTTCAACGTCACCGCCGCCTATTACAGCGTCAAGTCAACCGGTCACGTTGAGATGCTGCTAAAGCACATCAATCAACGCTGAAACATCTCCCGCACTGACTTACCAAACAGCAAGATAAAAACAGCCGTCGCTGGAATCAAAAGCAGAGCACCGATGAGTAAATTGCCAAACTCTCCGGCGAAGCTTGCAACACCGATAGAGGCGATCAAAAGCTGAAGGACCATGGCTGGAGTGTGAGCCCAACGTGACTTACGCGTAAGGCCAAGCGCAATGTTGCTGCTCCACAATCCAGCAGCAATCAATAGCCCCATCAAAAACAGTGCCGAGAGCAAAGATGTTGGAGTTTCAACAAAAATCAGAACCACTACCCACACCAGCAAACCCCAGATAGCTAGGGACTGCAGCGCGATAACGCTCGCGGAAATAACTAACTTGAGACCTGGGTTAGACATTTTGGGTCTTGATTTCCTCTCCCAGTTGTGAAACCATTTGGGGGTTGCAACATTGACTTTACCCGCTTGATTGGCGGGATTTCGGTTTGAAAACTTAGGAATAACAGAACATTATGGATATGACTTGGCTAAACCAGGCCCGTTGCCTCAATGAGGACCCTGAGCTCTTCTTCCCAGTGGGCAACACCGGACCAGCGCTGGAGCAAATCGAGCAGGCCAAATCCATTTGCCGTCAGTGCAACGTAGCTGCTAACTGCCTCGAATACGCAATCAAAGAGAACCAGGACACTGGTGTTTGGGGCGGTCTATCTGAGGATGAGCGCCGCTCGCTAAAGCGTCGCTACGCCAGAGCTCGTCGCGCCAGCTAACAGAACTTAGAGAAAAACCCGGGAAGCTTTCGCCTCCCGAGTTTTTTGTTATCCGAATTACTTGCGGCGCTTTGACCATACGTCGAACGCAACGGCCAGTAGCAATACCAGACCCTTGATGGTCATCTGGATGTCGATACCGACCGAGTTTAGGTTCATACCGTTTGCCAAGACACCCTGGATCAAACCACCGATCATGGAACCGGTCACGGTACCGACACCACCCTGAACCGCAGCACCACCGATGAACACCGATGAGATGGCATCTAGCTCGAAGCCGTCTCCGGCCTTAGGCACTGCCGAGTTCATACGAGCGGCAATTAGCACGCCGGATAGGGCAGCAAGGGCTCCCATGTTCACGAACAGCCAGAAGTTGACCTTACGAACATCGATACCGGAGAGAACTGCCGCGTGCAGGTTTCCACCGATTGCGTAGATGTAGCGACCAAATGGGGTGCGGTTCATCACAATGGTGTAAGCCCCGATCAACACAGCCAAGACGATCAAGGTGATTGGAATACCGTTTGCCTGCGAAAGCTGGAAGCCAACGTAGAGAACCATGGCGCTAAGGATGATGTTCTTGATGAAGAACCAAGTGCGGGGCTCAACGATCTGGCCGTACTTGATCTTTCCGCTACGCTGACGCAGCACAGCTATCCAAAGGACAACCACACCGAGCACGGTTACAACAAGTGCGGTGAGGTTGTAATCGATTGGGAAACCAATCAAAGTGTTGAAGTTCTTTTCCTTGTCCAAGAAGCCGTTACCGATGGCACGGAATTCGTCAGGGAATGGACCAATGTTTGAGTTCTGCAAAGTAAGTAGCGCCATTCCACGGAACAGCAACATACCCGCCAAGGTCACGATGAACGCTGGAATACCCACGTAGGCGACCCAGAAACCCTGCCAGACACCGACTATCGCACCAACCAGAATGGCACCGATGATTCCGGCCCACCAAGGTAGCGCCGGGAGCCACTCCCAACCATCTTGCTCAAGCGGTCGAACCGTCAAAATACCGGCAACTCCACCGATGAAGGCGGCAACCGATCCAACCGACAGGTCGATGTGACCGGCGATGATGACCATGACCATACCGATGGCGAGAACAAGGATGTAACCGTTCTGCACCACCAGGTTAGAGAAGTTGGTTGGGGTAATCGATGCGGCATTTGGAGTGGTGGCTGCAAAGAACACCACCAAAGCAATCAGCGCCAGAAAAATACCGTTCTGTCTAAGGTTTACACCCTGCAGTCTGTTGCCGATCGAGTCAAAGAATCCTCTACCGCGTTCAATAAAAGCCGACATCAGCTCCTACCCTTCTCCATTGTCATGTACTTCATAAGTAGTTCTGGGGTTGCATCCTTGCGGAGCACTTCCCCGGTGATTCGACCTTCTGCGATTGCATAAATGCGGTCGCAGATGCCCAATAGTTCTGGCAGCTCGGAGGAAATCACGATGATTCCCTTACCCTCGGCTGCAAGCCTTTGAATAATCAGGTAAATCTCGTACTTTGCACCAACGTCGATACCGCGGGTTGGTTCGTCCAGAATCAAAACATCTGGGTTTACGTTGATCCACTTTGAAAGCACAACCTTCTGCTGATTTCCACCAGAAAGCTGGCCGGTAACCGAAAGCACGCTCGGTGCCTTGATGTTCATCGAGTCGCGGTATTCGCTGGCCTTTTTGAATTCCTCGTTGTTGTTCACAAGACCCATCGACACAAACGACTTCAGTGATGCCAGCGAGATATTGCGCTTGATGTCTTCAATGAGGTTCAGGCCATAACGCTTGCGATCTTCGGTGGCATAAGCCAGGCCGTTGTCGATCGCCTCCGAGATGGTCTTGACCTTGATCTCTTTGCCGGATTTGAATACTTTGCCCGAGATGTTGGTTCCGTAGGAGTGACCGAAGAGGCTTCTTGCAAACTCAGTTCTTCCCGCACCCATGATGCCGGCTAGTCCAACAATCTCGCCGCGGCGAACATTCATTGAGATGTCGTCAACCACGATGCGGTTGCGGTCGATTGGGTGATAGGCATTCCAGTGCTCAACGCGCAGGATCTCATCGCCAATTTCTGGGTTGCGAGCTGGGTAGCGATTCTCCATCTCGCGACCAACCATGCCCTTGATGATGCGCTCTTGGCTAACCGAATCCTGCTTCATGTGAAGCGACTCGATGGCCACACCATCGCGAATGATGGTCGTGGTATCGGCAATCGCCTCAATCTCATTTAGCTTGTGAGAGATGATGATCGAGGTGATGCCCTGACCCTTTAGGTGACGAAGCAGGTCCAAAAGGTGAGCCGAGTCTTCGTCGTTCAAAGCTGCGGTTGGCTCGTCCAAGATAAGAAGCTTTACGCGCTTGGAAAGTGCCTTGGCAATTTCCACAAGCTGCTGCTTACCAACACCAATGTCCTTGATGGCGGTAATTGGGTTTTCCTCAAGACCGACACGCGCCATTAGTTTGGCGGCTTCCTGGTTGGTCTTGTTCCAGTCGATCAGACCAAAGGTCTTGATCTCATTGCCTAGAAAGATGTTCTCGGCAATTGAAAGATAAGGGCTAAGAGCTAGCTCCTGGTGAATGATTACGATGCCTTCGGCTTCGGAGTCGCGAATGTTGGAAAATTTCTTGACGTTGTTTTCAAAGACTATGTCGCCGCTATAAGTTCCAAATGGATACACCCCGGAGAGAACCTTCATCAGGGTTGATTTGCCAGCACCGTTCTCGCCACAGATGGCGTGAATCTCGCCGCGCTCTACAGTCAGGGTGACCTTGTCCAATGCCACTACACCTGGGAAGGTTTTGGTGATGCTGCGCATCTCAAGAATTGAGTTGGACATTTGCGCTCCTTTGTTTCTATTTAACTGACAGGTTACTTGGAAGATTGACCCCCGGGTTGCCCCGGGGGTCAATCATCGGATCAAGGGTGATTAGCCTAGGTCGGCTTCGGCAATGTAGCCGGAGTCGATTAGCAATTCCTTGTAGTTGTCTACGGTGACGATGTATGGGGTTAGTAGGTAAGAAGGAACTACCTTTACACCGTTGTCGTAAGTGGTGGTGTCGTTGATCTCTGGCTCAGTGCCGTTGAGAATTGCGACTGCCATGCCTGCTGCAACCTTTGCAAGTTCACGAGTGTCCTTGAAGATGGTTGAGTACTGCTCGCCAGCAAGCATTGCCTTGACTGATAGAACCTCAGCGTCCTGACCAACGATGGTAGGAAGCTCGGTGTAACCAGCGTCAGTCAAAGCTGCGATGATTCCGCGGCTTAGACCGTCGTAAGGAGATAGAACACCGTTCACGATGGAGCCATCAGCGTAGTTACCTACCAAGATGTCTTCCATACGCTTCTGAGCTACAGCGCCGTCCCAACGAAGGGTTGCAACCTGCTCGATGGTGGTCTGACCAGACTTGACGACTAGTACACCAGAGTCGATTAGTGGCTGTAGAACGCTCATCGCACCGTTGAAGAAGAAGAATGCGTTGTTGTCGTCTAGGGAACCAGCAAATAGCTCTACGTTCCATGGACCAGCAGCGTTAGCGCCGTCAGCTGAGGTGGAGTCCTCAGTTGCGTATACGCCCATGCCAACTAGCATCGAAGTAGCCTGCTGAACGCCAACCTTGAAGTTGTCGAAGGTTGCGTAGTAGTCAACGTTCGCGCTGTCACGGATTAGACGGTCGTAGGAGATAACTGGAACGCCAGCATCTGCTGCAGCCTGTAGTACGTCAGTTAGCTGAGTACCATCGATAGCTGCAATGATCAGTGCCTTTGCGCCCTTGGTTAGCATGCCCTCAAGCTGTGCAACCTGGGTTGGGATGTCGTCTTCAGCGTACTGAAGGTCAACTTCGAAGCCCTGAGCTTCCATTTCAGCCTTGATGCTCTCGCCGTCAGAGATCCAACGGGTTGAGGACTGGGTTGGCATGGATACACCGATTAGACCGCCAGCAGCCTCTTCGCCGCCTTCAGTGGTTTCGGTAGCGGTGCTTGCGCAACCCGCTAGGACCATTGCAGATGCAGTAGCTACAGCTGCGAATCCGAGTAGTTTCTTAAACAACTCTGTTCCTTTCGTTCTCGGTCGGACCTCCGAATGATTTTGATCTGAGTGTGTCCATCTCGCCCAGATTTCTTCCCGCAGCCACTGCCCGGAATGGGAAGCGGTTCTGCGAAACTTTTGATGCAAGAGCAGTGGCGGTTATCAAACTGTTACCGCTCACATTCGCCACGGTGTTTAGTCTCGCACTAGTCATCGAGCCAAACTCACTCATTTGATAACTGTCCGTATACATTTTGGTAACGACTGAATAAAGCGTCGACGTCTGCCTGGTCGATTGGCAGTCCGCCGCCGAGCTGCTGGGCGATAAATGCGCTCTTGGCATTGTCCTCACACATCACCGCCGCCTTTAGTGCATCCTTGGCATCCTTGCCGATTGTGAAGACTCCGTGCTGCTTCATCAGCACCGCCTTAGAGCGGTGACCGGCAAGAGTCTCAACAATCCCGCGGCCAATTGAGTCATCACCAATTTTGGCAAATGGACCAAGTGGAATCTCACCACCAAATTCATCAGCGATAGCGGTTAGCACGCAAGGAATCGGCTTTCCGGCAGCCGCCCAGCCACAGGCGTAATTCGAGTGGGTGTGAACTACTCCGCCAACCTCTGGCATATTGCGATAGACGTAAGCGTGGGCTGCAGTGTCAGACGATGGAGTCAAAGACTTGTCTTTGGCATTGCCGTCAAGATCGCAAAGCACCATCGACTCAGGGGTTAGTTCGTCGTAGGCGAGCCCCGAAGGCTTGATTAGAAATCCACCCTCGATGCGTTGAGAGATGTTTCCGCCCGACCAAACGACCAGCCCTGCATCCCAAAGCTGAGCGTGCAGCCTTGAAAGCTGCTTTCTTGCCTTTTTCTCGCTAAGCACCAAGCACCTCCCGACGCATTGCCTTCAAGCGTTTCATAACGTCGTTCGCTCCACGACCGAAATAGTCGTGTAGCAACTCGTACTCCGCGTAAAGCCGGTCGTACTGCTTGGCACGTTCTTCATTAGGAACGTAAAGAGCTTTAGAGACTCGACCCATTTTGTCTGCAGCCTCGCGAACGCTTGGGTAAGCCTTCGCGGCCACCGCTGCATGAATTGCAGAACCAAGGGCTGGACCCTGCTCGGATTCCAAAACACTCAGTGGCAAGCGCGTGATGTCCGAGTAAAGCTGCATCAAGAAGTGGTTCTTGATCAATCCACCGGCAACGATGAACTCCTTCACCGGAACGCCAGATGCCGCAAAGGTCTCCACAATCTTGCGAGTTCCAAAAGCGGTGGATTCCAAAAGTGCTCGGTAGCCATCTTCTGCCCGGGTGGTCAAAGTGGCACCAATCAAGATGCCAGACAGTTCGTGGTCAACTAAAACCGAACGGTTACCGCTGTGCCAATCAAGAGCCACAAGGCCGTGCTCACCAACGGCTTGGGTGGCAGAAAGATCGGTTAGGTACTGGTGGATTGACTTGCCTGCTTTTTGAGCATCATCAAAGTAGCGCTGTGGGACCTGGTTCTTGACATACCAGGCGAAGATGTCGCCGACACCGGACTGGCCCGCTTCGTAACCGTAGTAACCGGAGACGATTCCACCATCAACCACACCACACATTCCTGGCACCTCTGCCAAAACATCACCATTCATAACGTGGCAGGTTGAGGTTCCCATAATCGCAACCATTTGCCCTGGCTCGGTTGCCTTCGCGGCCGGAGCGGTCACGTGAGCATCCACATTTCCAACCGCAACCGCAATGCCCTCGGTGAGGCCGGTCCATGCCGCAGCCTCTTTGGTGAGGTAACCGGCAGCATCGCCGAGTTGCCCGATTGGGTGCTGAATCTTTTCTTCGGCAAAGCCGGCGAAGTCTGGGTTTAGGGCGGCGAAGTAATCCCTAGATGGGTAGGCACCATCCTGCAGGTTTCCCTTGTAGCCGGCGGTGCAGGCATTTCGGGAGTAAACGCCACAGAGCTGCCACACGATCCAGTCGGCTGCCTCAACAAACTTGTCCATGGCCTGATAAACCTCAGGCGCTTCCTCAAGAATTTGCAAGCCCTTTGCCAGCTCCCACTCAGAGGAAATCTGTCCGCCGTAGCGATTGAGCCACAACTCGCCTCGCTCGCGAGCCACCTGATTGACTCGGTCAGCGTGTGGCTGAGCGGCGTGGTGCTTCCAGAGCTTTACATAGGCATGCTTATTTGTTTCAAAACCTGCCACCTGGTTTAGCGGGGTGCCATCGATCTTGACCGGAACCATGGTGCAGGCGGTGAAGTCGGTTGCGATGCCAATGACATCCTTGGGGTCGATGCCGGAAACTCGAACTGCCTCGGGGACGGCGTGCTTTAGCACCTCGACATAGTCGTTTGGATCTTGCAGTGCCCACTCAGGGGGAAGTTTTTCGCCGGTGCGGTTGAGAACCTGGTCCATCACGGCATTTGGATACTCAAAGACTGCAGATGCGAGCTCTGTGCCATCTGCGACATCTACCACGACGGCTCGTCCGGACAGGGTGCCGTAATCAACGCCAATTGTGTATTTACTACTTGGCATGACACCTCCGTCCTGAGTTCTTATGTTAGCGATAACATCGCTTCAAATAAGGGCAAAAACCATCACGCTTTTATAACTTTGGCGGTGCCCCGGTTGAGGATCTCAAAACAAGTTCTGGGACCAAACGCTCTAACTTTTTAGTCGACGTACCGGCAATCTCTGAAAGCAGCAGATTCATGGCACGCTTTCCAAGCTCTTTGAAGTCTTGGCGCAGGGTGGTTAGCGGAGGCGAGGTATAGCCAGTCTCTTCCAAGTCATCAAAACCGATCACGCTCAATCGCTTTGGAACATCTATTCCACGCTCCCGCATGGCATGCAAAAACCCAATTGACATTCTGTCGTTGGCAATAAACATTGCAGTGATGTCTTTGGAATCGATGTTTAGCTCTTTGCCGATTCGATAACCGGTTGTCAGCTGCCAATCCCCATCGATGACCTGCGGAACCAAGTTGGCGTTGAGCATTGTGGCGGTGTAGCCGGCAGCCCTGGTGGTCGATTCAAACCAGCCCTGAGGTCCAGAAATGTGAACAATGTTTTTGTGACCCAGGTCAATTAGGTGCTGGGTCGCTGCAGCACCACCGGCAAAGTTATCCACCGATACCGCAAGCTCATCCATGCGATACATGCTGTCTATGGTCACAACTGGAATTCCAGTAACTGCGGCCCTGGCCATTTCAACCGCCCGCAACTGTGGCGTTACCAGAGCAAGACCTTCGATACCTAGCTTCATGAGGTGATCGATACCGGATTTCACAGACTCTTCGTCATTGGCATCGATTCCAACCGTCACAACGAAGTAGCCCTGCGCACGCGCCGCCGCCTCCATGTAGTGAACCATTGCCGCAGGACCCGTGAAATCGGTGTCCGAGGACAAGATTCCAAGCATGTTGGTTTTGGAGGAAGCCAATGCCCTGGCAGCCAGCGATGGGCGATAGCCCAAAGACTCCATAGCCTTTAGAACTCGAGTCTTGGTCTCAGGGCGAATCGATGGGTTGTTGTTTAGAACTCGTGAAACGGTCTGGTGTGAGACTTTGGCAAGACGTGCAACGTCATAGATATTCGCCTGTTTGGGGTTAGTCATTTACTACACCCCTAAACACCTGCTCCAGTTTTGCAACGTCCTGTTCCCATGCTTCACGCTCCGAAGCCAATAAAGCTTTCTTAACTGTGATGGTGAGCTGGTAGCTTGCCTTTTGCTCTTTGAATCGAAAGTCAACCTCGCCTAAAGTCTCAGCGACAACCACAAAACGCTTTGGGATTTGAATCAGAGCAAATGTTGCGCCATGACCCTCTTCGCCGTATTTGAGTTTTGCCCCCTGGCGAAAATCAAACTTTGCTAGTTTCCCAAGCCAACTGGAAAGTCCCGCTTCGGTCGAGATCAGTTGAATCGCAAACCTGATCTCCGAGCTGGCTGAAAGCTCCATGGTCTTTGCGACAACTTCTCGCATCGGGTCAAGCTTTGGAGACTGTGCAAAGCCAACGAAATTGTCGCTCATTTCTTGACCTTCTCACGAGCGGCATAAGTGTAAGACGCAACGCCAAATAGCAAGGCCAGAAGCGAGTGAGCGGCAAAGGTGACCGCGTTCATTTGAGTAAACGGGTCGATTCCCATTAGCGGCAGAAGCCAGGCCGCAGCAATTGGCACAAACAAGAACGCGATTAGTGCTTTGGCCTTTAGACCGATATAGAAAAACCAAAGCCCCGACCCAAATGCCAGGTAACTCATGTAAGCCGGGTATCCGGCAGAAGAATCTATAAAAGTTTGACTGGCAAAAATAAATGCCAAAATAACCGGTGTCCAACTAGGGGCCGGAGTGTTTGGTCGTTTGCCGAAAATCGTCCACTTCATAGCGTTTAAACCTTAGCCCCGATGCTTTAGGCCAAAGCGCATCCAAGTCGATTCGCCACTAGCCAACACCCTTAGGTCTTCCCCGGTGTTGAAAGCATCCGCCGGACAGGTCTGCGGCTCGATGGCAATTGCATTACCAGGACCATTCGCCCATGGAAATTTGTTGGTTGTGTAAATCATTAGCCAGGGGGCGTTGTCATGCCAGATATCCAGCGAGTGATCACCAGTTCGCAAGGTTGCCACCGGATTCGTAACCCCGGTGAATTGAGTGTCGAGCTTTAGGTCCCGAACCAAAACGGCATTCCCGGGACCCAGCCCGATCTCGACCGCCGGAGTGCTTGAAACCGGAAGCATGTCTGAGCCGTGAACAGTTGCGGTAACGGCGTTTACCACAATGGTGGTGTCATCACTAAACGGGAAGTAGGGGTGGGTTCCAATACCAACTGGTGCATCGCCCGATCCCACATTGGTCACTGAGTAGCCAACTACCAATTCATCTGCGGTTAGCTCGAAGGTGGCTTCGACCAACAAATTCCATGGGTATCCAGTAACAGCTTCAACCTTGGTTGCAAGTTTAAGAAAGCCAGCTCTGGTCTCGACTACCTCGGCGGTTGCTTCATCAACCAGGCCGTGCATAGCGTTTCCCAGACCATCTCTAATCTCAAGCTGATAGTCCTTACCCTCATATGTGTAGCGACCCTTGGCGATGCGATTTGGCCACGGTGCTAAAAGGCTGCCGGCATAGGTCTTTGGGGCAAGGTTTACCTCTGGAATCACAACGTGATCTCCAAAACGCAATCCCACCAGCGCCGGGCCAACCAAGTTGATTACCGCTGCGGCATCACCGTTGCTCAGTGCGTAAATGGGATTAGCCATTCTTAGAACTTAGAAGCCAACCGGTAGTAAGCCGAAGACCAC
Organism: Auritidibacter sp. Marseille-P8566; assembly: GCA_945860535.1. Classification (GTDB taxonomy): domain Bacteria; phylum Actinomycetota; class Actinomycetes; order Actinomycetales; family Microbacteriaceae; genus Aquiluna. The sequence goes on along the minus strand of CAMAQN010000006.1, from coordinate 13,490 downwards.
TGCAGTTCCTTGCGAATTGAAACTGATGTGGTGCTGTGATCAATGTTGACTAGCTCCACACCCGCGATGCGAGCGAAGTCCTGAATGGTTGCCTCTGAAACCGAGTTGGTCAAAACCGTGTGGTGGCTACCGCCAGCCAACATCCATGCCTCAGCTGAAACCTCAAGACTTGGAGCTGGTTCCCAAACGGCCCTTGCAACCGGAAGGTTCGGGAGGTCTTCGGTTGGCTCCACAATCTTGATCTCGTTCGAGATCATGCGGAAGCGGCCACCTAGGTCGGTGAGACAAACCACGCGACCCGATGCCGGCTTCGCGGTGAAGACCATGCGAACTGGATCTTCCTTACCGCCAATTCCTAGCGGGTGAATTTCAATGCGTGGCTTCTGTCCTGAAATCGAAGGGCAGACTTCGAGCATGTGGGCACCTAAAACCTTTGGGGTTCCTGGGCCAAAGTGATAGGTGTAGTCCTCCATGAAAGATGTTCCGCCATTGACCGGGGTCATAGCCTTCATGATTGCCAAAAGCGCGCTGGTCTTCCAGTCGCCCTCGCCACCAAAGCCATAGCCATCTGCCATTAAGCGCTGAACAGCAAGACCAGGCAGCTGACGAAGCTCGCCTAGGTCCTCAAAGTTTGAGGTGAATGCGGAGTATCCGCCAGCCTCCAAAATGCCACGAAGTGCAATCTCAATCTTTGCGCCATAGACCAAAGAGTCGCGACGAGCGCCACCGGTCTTTAGCTCTGGTGCCAATTCGTAGAGCTCGCCGTAGGTTAGGCAAAGCTTCTCGGCTTCCGCATCGCTAACTGCATTGACTGCATCCACCAAGGTGTTCACACCGAGCTGCTCGATAGACATACCGAAAGTCATTTGTGCCGAAACCTTGTCGCCATCGGTAACAGCGACATAGCGCATGTTGTCTCCAAAGCGAGCCAGCTTTAGGTGCTGAGACTTCTGCCAACCCAAGGTTGCAAAGGCCCAAGCATCAACTTCTTGCTGCACGCGGCTATCGGTTGGGTGACCAACCACCACCTTGCGAGGAACATCCATGCGGCTCAGAATGTGGGCGTACTCACGGTCACCGTGAGCAGCTTGGTTGAGGTTCATAAAGTCCATGTCAATGGTTGCCCATGGTAAAGACTGTCCAGCCTGAGTGTGCAGGTGCAGCAGGGGCTTCTTTAAAACTTCAAGGCCGTTGATCCACATCTTGGCCGGAGAGAAAGTGTGCATCCAGGTGATGACACCGACGCACAAGTCACTAGCGGTAGCCGCCATCAAAGTGGCGCGGATCTCATCGTTGGTTTTCACAACCGGCTTCCAAACCAAAACGACATTTGCGCTCAGGCCCTTGGCGAGCTGGTCGGTTACCAGCTGAGACTGCTCGGCAACTTGGCGAAGGGTTTCATCTCCGTAAAGGTTTTGGCTTCCAGTTACAAACCAAATCTCAAACTTCTGCTTTGACATGACACTCCCTCACTGCAACGCTGCGTAATTACTAACATGTTAGCGTTCACATCGACCGGTTCAAAAGCAGAAGTTTGTATCTGGCGCAACAGTTTCATTTCACTGAGTGCCAAATGGAGACCTTTTGAATGCGAATTGATTTCGGGATTGGCAGCATCGAATTTGTTTGATTTTGAGCCTATCCTTTATAGATAACCGAATCAGGAGTCATTTTGAGTGCCAGAGAGCGAATCGAAGCGAAGCTTTTCGATGGCCGTGACCTTTACTATTTTGACGACCATGGATCATCACTGCCCCTGAGTCGCAAGGCTGATCAAAGAGAAAAAGACTCTCGACCACAGACCGCAGACCTTAGGTTTGATGCGCTAACCGGTGACTACATCACCGTTGCCAGTCACCGTCAAAGCCGAGCATTTTTACCTCCGGCAAACATCTGCCCACTGTGCCCAACTACCTCCACAAACCTTTCTGAATTGCCAGACAACTTCGATGTTGCGGTCTTTGAGAACAAGGGTCCGGCCTTTGGTCCTGAACTGGGCGAGATGACGCCGGTGGGAGATCAGCCTTTTGGATATTCCACTAGGGCTTTTGGTCGCTGCGAGGTTGTGGTCTTTAGCCCAGAGCACGAAGGCAGCCTTGGCTCGATGCCGGTGAGCAGAATCGAAACTGTGATTCGTGCTTGGAGCGATCGCACCAGAGATCTTTACAACCAACCCGGTGTGGTGCAGGTGTTCCCATTCGAAAATCGCGGTCAGGAAATTGGAGTCACCCTCCACCACCCACACGGCCAGATCTACTCCTACCCGTTTGTCACCCCCAAGACCAAGCAGCTATTGGCTGCCATCGAAAGCCACGGCCCTAGCTTTTTCCAGGACCTCTACGACTTTGAATCCAAAGGTGAGCGAGTGATTCTCGAGAGCGAGCACTTCAGCGCCTACGTGCCATTTGCAGCTCGGTGGCCGATTGAGATTCACGCGCTGCCCAAGCGAGCAGTGCCGGATTTCTCTGAGCTCAATGAATACGAGATTGCCGATTTGGCAGGTTTCTACAAGACGCTGCTACAGGCTGTCGACAAGATCTACGACTCCCCTACCCCATACATTGCCGCCTGGCACCAAGCCCCAAAGGTTGAAAAGCGAAACCAGTTCCGCCTGATGCTGCAAATCACTTCTCCTCGTCGAGCTGCCGACAAACTGAAGTATCTAGCCGGTTCCGAGGCGGCCATGGGTGCTTGGGTGGGAGATGTGACTCCGGAGGCAACAGCCCAAAGACTCCGAGAGGTAACGCAGTGAATCTAACTGCAAATGCCCAAGCCGGATTTCTCTCAAGTTTTGGTTATGCACCAACCGGTATTTGGTCTGCCCCTGGTCGAGCAAACCTAATTGGCGAACACACCGATTACAACAACGGTTTCGTGCTTCCATTTGGAATCAACTACCGCACCTATGCCGCGGTTTCTTTGCGCACCGATCGCATCTGCCGAGTGATGAGTGAAATAGATAGCAAGGTCTATGAGATTTCGCTGGACGATTCAAAACCAACCGACTTGGACTGGGCGCTTTACCCGCTTGGCGTGGCATGGGTAATGCGAGAGCAAGCAACATCCGGTTTTGATTGCTACATCACATCTGATGTTCCAATTGGGGCTGGGCTTTCCTCCTCAGCCGCCATCGAAAGCTCAATGGCGAGTGCGCTAAATGAGCTTTGGGGAGCTGGCTTTAGTCGCAAGGAACTTGCACTGATCGGCCAAAAAGCCGAGAACCAAGTAGTCGGCGCACCAACTGGCATCATGGACCAAACCGCCTCGATGATGGCCCAGAACGATGCCGCTGTTTTGATCGATTGCCAGAACCTAGAAATCACAGTAGTGGACCTGGGTCTTTCAAAGCACGACCTGGTGATCGCTGTAATCGACACTCAGGTTTCGCACTCTCATGTTCACGGTGGATACGGTTCGAGAAGAACATCCTGCGAAGTTGGTGCTCGGGAACTTGGCGTTGCATCGCTTAGAGAGCTCTCGCTCTCTGACCTACCTAGGGCCCAATCGCAGCTAGACGACGAGACTTTTAGGCGTGTTCGCCACATCATCACCGAGAACCAAAGGGTGCTTGACACTCTTAGTGCGCTGCGCGAAGGCAACCTTTCGTCTTTGGGCAGATTGCTTTTGGAATCCCACGCCTCGATGCGTGACGACTTTGAAATCTCAGTTGCTGAACTAGACCTAGCCGTTGAAACTGCAAGGGCAACCGGCGCAATTGGTGCCCGAATGACCGGCGGTGGCTTTGGTGGTGCAGCAATTGCGATCATCCACAAAGACAAGCTCGCGGAACTTGCAACAAAATGTGAGACAGCTTTTTCAAAGGCTGGCTTCAAAGAGCCACGAGTATTCTCGGTAACCCCATCCGAAGGTGCTAAGCGAGAGTTCTAAGCGGTAGCTGAAACCCTCACGCCGGCATCAACCAGCTCGTCGATCGCTGCCTCAGTGGACGCGGCTGATACCCCTGCGGTCAAAGACGTAATCACACGAACATCAAGGCCGAACTTTTTGGCATCCAGTGCAGAAGCTCGAACGCAGTAGTCGGTCGCAATTCCAACCACATCAACCTCGGTGATTCCCAATCGAGAAATCAGATCCTGAATCTTTTCGCCAGACTCGGTAACGCCATCAAAAATGGAATAGCCCGGTTGGTCTTGACCTTTTTTGATGTGGATGTCTACCTGAGATGAATCCAGATTTGTGTGGTACTCAGCACCGGGAGTTCCCGCAATGCAGTGCAACGGCCAAGTGTTTACATAATCCGGTTCAATGCCGGCTGCTGGAAAGTGACCGCCGTTTGCGCTATCTGGCTTGTGCCAGTCCCGGGAGGCAATTACTTTGTCGTAGTTGGATTTATTGCCCTTGAGATAGCTCGTGATGCTGCTGGCAACCAAAGCGCCGCCCTGACAGGCCAAAGCACCGCCCTCGCAAAAGTCGTTCTGCACATCAATAACAAACAGGGCCCTCGACATTGCTACTGATTACCCAATAGTGTTCCGCAGTTATAGATCCCCATTGCTAGATCATCCATAGCTTCACGATTTGCCTCCGTGACCTTGCCTAGGTTGTAGAGGGTGAAGAGTAGGTTGCCACCATCTGGAGTCTGCATAAATCCAGCCAAGGTGTAGCCGGTTTGAATCCAGCCGGTTTTGGCGGTGATTTTGCCAGCAGCTTCCTCCAGGCGGTAAGAGAGTGACCCAGGAGTTCCTGCCACCGGCATCCCGTCCTTGATCACTTCAAAATCGCCATAGCCCGACTGAATTAGTCCAAGCAGTGAGTTGATAAGAGCAGGCGATGCCGCGTTGTAATCCGAAAGCCCTGAACCATCTTCAATTCTGAGGGAACTCAGATCCAGGCCGGTGTTTTTCAAAGCCAGCTTGTATGCGCCATCAAGCGATGCAAAGCTCGTTCCGAACCCGGTGTCTATGGCAATCAGGCGAGCAAGTGCCTCAGCCAAGGTGTTGTCGGAGACTACAAGCATGTAGTCGATCCACTCCCTAATTGGTCTTGAGGTGACCTTCGCAACTTCTTTGACTGTGGTTGGGGCCACTCCCTTGGTCACAACCGCTTGCGACCCTGCAGCACCAAGGGCTTCTTTGAACCACTTACCTGCCCTTGCGACCGGGTCGCTACCACGAGCCGAATCCTTACCGGCTGCGTTGTTTCTATCGCCATCGATCTGCAGAGCAGAGACTTTAGACATGTAGCCTTCGGCGATGCCCTTTTTGTCCCAGTCGGTCTTCCAGTCGCCAGATTTGCCACCGTACAAAGAGTTGTCAACGACAATTTGGCTAAAGGTTTGGCCCGGAAGTGCCTTGGTGATTTGACGAATGAGGGTTGCAAGCTTCGGAGCGTTTTTATAAACGCTTTGGCTTGTCACATCGGTTCTTGAGAGAGTGACGTCACCGGCACCAACCACATACAAGATGCTCGGGTCGACAGAGTCGACATAAACTCGGGTGGTGACCACATAGTTCGGCCCTAAAGTCTCAAGCGCAGCGGCAGCGGTTACTAGCTTTAGCACAGACGCGGTCCTGGCTCCAACCTTGGAATTTACATCCAGCAGCACAGCTGAAGTTGAAACATCCACCACCTGAGCCTGAAGATCCAGAATGCCTTCAGCCTCTACGAATTCTTTGACACTGCAGGACTGTGAAACCACAGCGCTAACAGTTGCGCTGTCGGTAGCCGCAGCCGAGCTGGTGGCAACTGCAGATACGGTCGCAGGTTGCGATTCAACCGGCGCTGCGTCCTGACGGTTGGACAGCGGTCCCAAAAACAAAATTGACAAAAAGAGTAGCCCGGCGACTAAGCCACCAGAAATCCCATAAAGGGCCTGCTTCATTGAACCTGCCTTACGCTTTTACCCATGAAGCTTAACTTGATTGGCCTTGGATTGCTCGTTTCACTGCTGGTTGGACCTAGTGCCACCGCTCACGATGACGTTATAGATCAGATCCCAGCGCCTGGTTCTCAGGTCGAAGCGGGCCTTGTTGAGATCAAACTCGACTTCTCAAATGAACTATTGGACCTTGGAAGCGGTGCGGAAATTATTGTCACCGGACCCGATGGCAACCCTGCGACTGCAACCTGCGCTGATCTCTCTGGCACTTTGGCAACCGCACAAACCGATCTAGACCAGGCTGGAAACTACACAGTTGCCTGGAGAGTGGTTTCTTCCGATGGGCACCCTATTGAGGGCAGTTACAGCTTTGAGCTGCTAAACACTTCTGCTTATATCGCAAGCGCAAACATCGAGCCTTGCCTAATTGCAACTTCTGCGCCGGCTCCGCAAGAGCCAGCCAACTACTGGCTACTCTTTGGCTCTTTGGGGCTGGCAGCTGCCGGACTATTCCTGTATTTGCGTCCTAGGAAGCCACGCTCTAGCAACTAGCGAAGAAACCCCGATCCATAGCGCTGCAAAAAGCGACTCGAAGGTCACTGTGAATCTCAAACCCTCTGGAGCTGAAAGCAGCGAATAAACCACATCCATGGCTTTAGAGAACATGAACCCGGAGACTCCGGCCACAATCAGACCAATAACGATTCCGCGAGCACCTCTAGCACTGCGCCTAGCACTCCAGGTTGAGAGCAGCACGAGTCCAAGCATCAGCAAAAGCCCAATGAATGCCAAGCTCAAGCTTGGATGGTAGAGGTACTGGAATCCAGCGAGCAAGATCGACTGGGCAATCCAAAAAATGGTGGTTCTCAATTTGCGATTAGTCCAGCTGGCAGAACTGGTCTAGTGGACCCTTTGGTCCTGCAATAACGATGGTGTTTCCCTTGCGCAGCACGGTATCTGGGAAGGCTGGCTTGTAGCCGGAACCATCGTTCACAGCGACCACTGTGACGCCATAGCTGGCACGAATCTTCGCCTCCGAGAGCGGCTGGCCCTCAAAAACGACTGGAACGTAGGTCTTCACCATTACGAAGTCCTCATCGATGTGGACGTAATCCAGGGACTCACCCGAAACCTGGTGGGCAACTCTTCGACCCATCTCATACTCAGGGAAGATCACGTGGTGGACACCAATTTGAGTCAGGATGCGGCCGTGAGATGCCGAGTTAGCCTTGGCCCAAACCTGCTTAACTCCGATCTGCAGCAGCAGAGACGCGGTCAGAATGGAGGCCTCTAGGTCAGCACCGATGGCAACAACAGCACTGTCCATCTCCGCAATGCCAAGTTCGCGAAGGTTCTCCTCGTCAGTGGTGTCAGCGGAAACCACGTGGGTAAGCGTTGGGGCCAGGTGCTGAACGATGCGATCATCGCTATCAATTCCCAAAACCTGATGACCAGAATTCACCAATTCGGTCGCCAGCGCGGAGCCGAACCGGCCCAAACCGATAACCGCCACGTTTGCGGTGTGGAATCTGCGCTTCACCTTTGGCTTACTGTTTCCCATTTCTAGCTTCTTTCTATTTATTGGGTACCACTACCCGATAAGTGGGCTCTCTTTTGGATATTCAAAGTGACGCTTAACTTTTCTAAGCGCCAAAGCTGTTGCCATCGACACCGGTCCAACACGGCCGATAAACATCAAAATCGCGAACATGACCTTGCCTGGATCGTGCATGTCCAAGGTGACACCGGTTGACAATCCCACGGTGCAAACTGCCGACAGCACATCAAAAATAATCATGTCCAGCGGGAACTCAGTGGTTAGGCGCATAATCACAATTGCAAATGCCGACACCGATGCGGTTAGGCCAACGATGGTAAGAGCTTGGCGCTGGATAGATCTTGGCAATCTGCGGTTACCGATGTTGACCGCAGTCTCACCGCGGATCTCAGTGAAAACGATGTAGGCCAAAACCACTGCGGTTCCAATCTTGATTCCGCCTGCAGTCGATGCTGAGCCACCACCGATAAACATCAATAGATCCATACCCAGCCAGGTGGAAGGGTGCATGGCGGTTATGTCTTGAGCATTGAAGCCTGCGGTTCTAGGCATAATCGCAGCGAATATCGAATCAAGAATCTTTGTAAATGGGTCCAGCGGCCCAAGTGTCCTTGGGTTATTCCACTCCAGAATTGCAACATAGGCAGTTCCACCTACCACCAACACCAGCGATGCCCAAAGAATGATGCGGGAGTTCAAAGACCACTGAACCGGCAGGAACACATACTTGCGACCCAAGATCTTGTTTGTGGAATTCTTGATTCGATCCCAGCCCTCCGCCAACACAGGGAATCCAAGCGATCCCATGAAGGCACCAACAAAGATCGGGATGATGATCCAGCTGTCTCGCGCAAATCCCATCAAACTGTCACTGTAGAGCGCAAAACCGGCATTGTTAAAGGCAGAGATTGCGTGGAATGCGCCGTGGCCAACCGCACCTTGGAAGTCATAGCCATACTCGGTGAAAAATCGATAAAACAAGAAAACGAATAGCAATGCTTCAAAGAACAACATCATCTTCAAGATGCTGGTGATCAGCTTGCGAACATCTGGGTTACCGCTGACGGTGGCTTCTGCCCTCGCAGATGCTCGACTGCTCAGAGAAATGCGGCCGTCAACTAGGTAACCGAGCAGGGTTGCAAAACCAACAATTCCAAATCCACCGATTTGAATCAGCAGGGCGATAACGAAATGACCATAGATATTCCAGTGCAGCGCGGTGTCAACCGATGCCAAACCGGTAACCGTCACTGCACTTGCCGAAGTGAACAGGGCGTCAGCAAAACTTGTTGAAGTGCCACTGACCGAAGTAAACGGCATCATCAGCAGAACAGTGCCCAGTGCCACTACGCCCATAAAAGCAAGAACAATAAGCCTGGAAGGGTGAATCTGCTTCTTCAAATCACTCACCAGCCAATGAGGTCTGGGTGTGTGACAAAGCCACGCAATGCGCTGAGTTAGCCAGCTCGGAATTCACCATGCAACTTTACGCCTTTCTTGGAGCGGTTTGGCAAGTATCGAAACCAGATTCTGGAAATAGCTGGGGTGTTCGCTGGTTGACTTGAGTGTGATGTTGATCTTCGACGGTGACTGCAAGTTCTGCTCCTCGAGCGCTCGTGCCTTTGTTCGCATGACCAAAAATCGCATTGCGACCGCTCCCTACCAGCGCTCTGATCTGGCCGCCTTGGGCTTGAAGCTAACTGACTGCGAACAAGCCGTGCAGTACGTTGGCGACCGAGGCATCCAGTCTGGACACCTAGCAATTGCGCAGGGTCTCATTGATTCCAAAACCATTTGGTCGATGGCCGGTTACGCTCTGAAGTGGCCGGTGGTCACCAGCGTTGCTTTTGTGGTTTACCACTGGGTTGCAAAAAACCGTCATCGCTTGCCTGGTGGCACACCCGCATGTGCGATTGATGGCAGATAACGAGGTTTGTAAACGCTTGCGTTTACCCCCGTTTGTCTCACTACTATTGGTGTAAATAAGTACCGCAATCGCTTACAGGAGGAACCCATGTCGAGCGCTAGCATTCTCGTTTACGCCGAGCGCGTGGGAGGAAGCCTTTCCGAGATTGAGAAGCTGCTTGCGGGTCCACTAAAAGACTTCAGCGGCATTCACGTGCTTCCGTTCTTCCACCCTTACGACGGTGATGATGCCGGCTTTGATCCAATTGACCACAGCATTGTTGATCCTCGTCTTGGTAATTGGACTGACTTCAAGCGGATCTCAGAAACTCACGAGCTCACTGCTGACCTGATTGTGAACCACGCCTCCTACCTCTCACCTGAGTTTTTGGACTGGCAGGAAAAAGGCGACGCCTCAGAGTTTGCCGGCATGTTCCTCACCTACGACGTGGTGTTCCCGAATGGTGGAACTGAAGAGGGAATTACTTCCTTCTACCGCCCAAGGCCCGGCTTCCCCTTCACCGCATACAACGTTGCCGGTGAGCGCAGATTGGTATGGACCACGTTCATGCCCTCTCAAGTCGATATTGACATCAACCACCCAGCTGGTCAGGACTACTTGGATCGAGTACTGAAGGCTCTAAAGTCCGGTGGCGTAAAGGTGGTTCGCCTCGATGCAATTGGCTATGCCGTAAAGACTCCGGGCACAGATTCGTTTATGACCCCTGAAACCTTGGAATTCGTAAAGGAGCTGACCGAGAAGATCCACGGTTACGGCATGCGCGTTTTAGTTGAGGTTCACGCTCACTACACCCAGCAGTTGGACATCGCACCGCTGGTTGACTTGATATACGACTTCCAAACTGCGCCACTGCTGTTGCACTCGTTCTTTACCGGCAGCGTTGACCGATTGGACAACTGGTTCAAGATTCGCCCGGACAACTGCCTAAACGTGCTAGATACCCATGATGGTTACGGCGTAATCGACGGCGGTCCAATTGGTGGTCGTCCAGGACTTATAACCCAAGATGAGATGGCCTTTATCTTCAAAAAGGCCGAGGAGAACACAGGCGGCCACTCTGCAATTGCAAGCGTGATTCCGCAGTGGTTTGACCTGCCTCACCAGATCAATGCCACCTTGCCAAACATCTTGGCTAATGACACCGCATACGTAATCTCCCGCATGGTTCAGTTCTTACTGCCGGGAGAACCACAGGTTTACTACGTCGGCCTGTTCAACGGGATGGACGACAAAGAGCTGTTCGCAAAAACTGCCCAGGGTCGCGACACTAACCGTCACAACTACACCCCTGCAGAGATTGATCAAGCGCTCAAGAGCGAGGTAACCCAGGCGATTATTGCAATGGCGAGAATCCGCAGATCCAGTGCATTCGAAGGCAACTTCTCCTGGCAAGTGTTGGGTTCAGACAGACTTTCAATGAGCTGGAGTGGCGCAAGCGAAGAGCTCCACTTTGAATTTTCAACCACTGTTGGAGCACCTAGCTTTAGCTTGATTCACCAATCACCAGGTGGTGAACGCAACTTCAAAACTGTTGCCAAACTGGGAAGCTTTTAGCTACTGACCCACTGCCTTGCGCACGAGTTTTGAGATCTGATCTGCGACCGCTGGAGTGAAATCCAAAACCGCGAAACTGGTTGCGAACATCTGACCGTCATCCAGCTTGGCTGCCTCTTGGAACCCAAAAGTTGAGTAGCGAGATTCAAACTTCGAACCGGCCTGGAAGAAGCAAACCACTTTGCCATCGAGGTAATAGGCAGGCATCCCATACCAAGTCTGAGGTTTGAGCTTCGGTTCAATAGACAACACAAGATCATGAATCCCCTGGGCAAGTTTCTTTTCTTGAGGGTTCATCTCGGAAATCTTGCGGCTAACCTGCTCGTCGCCGGAAAGCTTTTTGAATTCGCGCTGCTCGCGAGCTCTTTCCTGCATGGCGGCTTTTTCGGCATCGCTGAAAGTAGGCACGGCTCTTCCCTTTCAAAACTAAATCTTGCTCCAAGTTTATGGGGCTCAGAGTTCTGCGTTTTCCGGTAAGAACTCTCAGGGAGTTCTTGGGATTTCATCTTTAAGAAACCGTTGCAGCGTCGATTGTTCACCATTTATCTCAAGAAAGTTTGCTTTGCTAATCGATAGTTTCTCCAAACGTCCATCAATAAGGAGAACAAATGCGTAAATACATTGCTTTGTCGCTAATCCCGGCAGCAATTTTAGGTATGAGCATCCCAGCTTCGGCAAACTCAACCGAGCCGATTTACCTAGAGTCCCTAAAAGCAACCGCAAAGCTTTCGGTGCTTGCAACATCTGGTAACACCTACGGCGGTAGCTGGGTAGTCCCAGGTATCCCAGACGGCATGGGTGCTTACATCCAGGGCGGCAAGCTTCAGATCCTAATGAACCACGAGATCTCACAGGCTGCGGCACCTAGCGTCTCGCGCGCAGCAGGTGACGCACTCGGTGGCTCAACCATCACTCGCTTCACCGTTGACCCAGTAACCGGCAAGGTTCTAGAGGCCAAGGAGCACCTAAACGACGTGATCTGGTATGACTACGCAGCTGGCCTACACGCCTCTGCACCAACCGCTCCAGCTTTCGCTCGATCCTCAACATTTGAGCACACCCGCGCATTCAACCGCTTCTGCTCTGCAGGACTGGCAGCCGCAGGTGTACTTTCCTACAAGTCTGGCAAGACCACCATCGGCTACAGCGGCAACGTATTCCTAACCGGTGAAGAGGCTGGCGATGAGTCACGTGCATTCGCTGCTAACGAAGCGGGTCAGATAGTTCAGCTACCACGTCTGGGCCTTGCTTCTTGGGAGTCCTTCCAGGTGGCTAACACCAAGACCGCGACCACTGTTGTAATCGGTGGCGAGGACGGCAACGACATCACCTCGCAGCTGTGGATGTATGTCGGAACCAAGAACAATAAGGGTCTATGGTTCGAGAAGGCTGGCCTAAACAACGGTAAGAACTACGTTTTGGGAATCAACGGCATCAAGACTGACACCGCATTCCGTGCTTCCTACTCAAAGAACGTATCCGTACCGGTTTCCTTCAACGAGGTTAACTGGAAGAGCAACGGAGTTATTCAGAATGAATTCGCACAGACCTGGGGCGTTGGTTTCTCTCGCGTTGAAGATGGCGCGTTTGACCCTAAGAACCCAAACGTGTACTACTTCGTAACCACTCAGTCCAACAAGGACCCAAAGGCTACCGCTCCAAACCCAGCAACCCCAACCGTCTCGCGTGACGGTGGCGCGCTATGGAAGCTAACCTTCAAGGACGTCAAGAAGCCTCTAGCTGGTGCATCACTAACCATGCTGCTAGATGGATCTGAGGCTCCTTACCTATCCAAGCCAGACAACATCGAGGTCGACGACCTTGGCAACGTGTTGATCCAGGAGGATCCAGGTAACAACGCTCACCGTGCGCGTCTAGTGGCTTACAACACCAAGACCGCTCAGCTAGCATCCGTTCTACAGTTCAAGCAGCAGTACTTCGAAAAGGGTCAGGCAGCATTCATGACCGAAGACGAGGAGTCCAGCGGTGTTACCGATGTGACCAAGTTCTTCAAGAAGAGCGCTAGCGACAACAGCCGCTACTACATCTTGAACGCACAGATCCACGCAACCCCTGCAATCTCTAGACCAGACATTGCAGACGCAGCAACCAGATTGGCAAGCATCATCGAGGGTGGACAGCTTTACGTCCTCGAGGTATCCGACTGGGCAGCAATCTACAACTAGTCCAAAAGGAAATGCCCCTCCCGAAAGGGAGGGGCATTTTCACTTTTAAGGCTGAGCCACCCAGGAGAATCGAACTCCTGACCTGCTCTTTACGAGGGAGCTGCTCTACCGACTGAGCTAGGGTGGCCTGTGCCTTTGGCACGTAAAAAGTTTAGCGCCAAAGAAAAATGGGCAACCGTTGCGGTTGCCCATTTCCTTAGGAGGCCCAAGTCGTAAAACTTGGGTTCTTCCGCCTTTAGATTGCAGTCCTTGGCGGAATTCGAAGAAGTCTTAGTTGTCAACCTTTTGGGAATGCTCGGCATTCCCTTGAGAGGACAAAACACGGTCAATTCGCCTTAGTGCAGCATCCTCAATCGGCGACTCAGGCCCGATAGCAAAACGCATCAGAGCTAGCAGGCTTGTGGTGATCGGACGCAACAGCCAAAG
>CAMAQN010000005.1 GCA_945860535.1 Auritidibacter sp. Marseille-P8566 | reverse complement strand
CCCTTGCCGGCAACTTCGCAGGGAGATTTCTCAGCCCTTTACGTATCCACCGTGTTTGAGCAGGCCCGCCTGGATCGAATCTGGGCCTATGGCTTAGGAATGCGGGGAAACGCCAAGCTTGCCGTCGATTCGTCAGGTGTATCGGTTGTCCGAGCCGGTGAGGAGAGCTTCCTGATTCCACGTTCTGACCTCCATCTGGTCGAAGCGGCTAGCGCGACTATCGACAAAGCGGTTGAGAAGTCTGGATTGACCGCAATCCACTGGTCACTTGGAGAGACAAGAGTCATCACGCACTTTAGATTCACCCAACCGCAAGAGCGCAAAGAGTTTGAGGAAAAGATTTTGCAATTGATTGGAGCGCAAGTTGGATAAGGCTTATCTGGTTCTAGAAAATGGACTGATCTTCGAGGGGGAGAGCTACGGCGCCAAGGGGCAAACCTTAGGCGAACTGGTCTTTGCAACCGGAATGACCGGCTACCAGGAGACGATTACCGACCCTTCCTACGCTGGTCAAATTGTTCTTCAAACAGCACCGCACATCGGAATCGTAGGTACCAACCAGCGTGATGAGGAATCAAGCCAGATCTGGGTCGCAGGTTACGTCGTTCGTGAACCCTCCAGGATGTCTAGTAATTTCCGAGCCGAGCGCGATCTAGTCCAAGACTTGATTGAACAGAACATTGTTGGAATCAGCAATGTCGACACCAGAGCAATCACAATGAAGATTCGTGACTCAGGAGCGATGCGCGCAGGAATTTTCTCCGGGGATGCGATTACCGGAGAGTCCGAGATGGTGGCGAGAGTTTCCGCGGCTCCGGAGATGAAGGGAGCGAGCTTTAGCAACCAGGTGACCACCAAGGAGATTTACTCGGTTCCTGCGATTGGAAGCCGTATTGGCAAGGTTGCCATTTTGGATCTTGGAATCAAGCGCTCGACAATCGAGCACCTTGCAGGACGAGGTCTTGAGGTCGAGGTGCACCCAGCAGATTCCTCAGCGGATGAGATTCTGGCAGGTAAGCCGAATGCAGTGTTCTTCTCAAACGGACCGGGTGACCCTCAGGCCAGCGGCTCTCAGGTTGAGATGCTCAGGGAGGTGCTCAAGCGCGGTATTCCGTTCTTCGGCATCTGCTTCGGAAATCAGCTGCTTGGTAGAGCTCTTGGATTCGAGACTTACAAACTGACCTTCGGACACCGCGGTATCAACCAGCCTGTAATGCGGGCCGAGACAGGGCGTGTGGAAGTAACCGCACACAACCACGGCTTTGCAGTGCGAGTGGATGGCGATGAACAAGACTCACCGCAGGGCTTTGGGAAGGTCCGCGTAAGCCACCGGGGACTAAACGACCAGGTTGTCGAAGGCCTTGAGTGTGTCGACATTCCTGCATTCTCGGTCCAGTACCACCCGGAGGCAGCGGCTGGTCCACACGACAGCCACTACCTCTTCGACAAGTTTGTTCGCATGATTGAGGAGAACCGCTAATGCCAAAGCGCAGCGACATTAAATCCGTATTGGTAATCGGTTCCGGCCCAATCGTCATCGGCCAGGCATGCGAGTTCGACTACTCGGGAACGCAAGCCTGCCGAGTGCTTCAGGAGGAGGGCATCAGGGTAATCCTGATTAACTCAAACCCAGCGACGATCATGACCGATCCAGATTTCGCTGACGCCACCTACATTGAGCCAATAACCCCAGAGGTTATCGAGGCAATCATTGAAAAGGAGAGGCCGGACGCAATCTTGCCTACCCTTGGTGGGCAGACTGCTCTGAACGCCGCGATGGCTCTTCATGCCCTTGGTTCACTCGAGAAGTACGGCGTTGAACTAATTGGAGCAAACGTAGCTGCAATTAATGCCGGAGAAGACCGCCAGATTTTCAAACAACTCGTTCTTGATTGCGGCGCAGATGTTGCAAAGAGCGTTATAGCCCACACCATCGAAGAAGTTATCGCTGGGGCGAACCAACTCGGTTACCCGGTAGTGGTTCGTCCGAGCTTCACAATGGGTGGCTTGGGTTCTGGTTTTGCCTATAACGAGACTGACCTCAGGCGTATCGCTGGAGCTGGCTTGCAAGCCTCGCCGACCACTGAGGTCCTTCTTGAGGAATCGATTCTGGGTTGGAAAGAGTATGAACTCGAGCTGATGCGAGACAGGCACGACAACACGGTTGTGGTTTGTTCAATCGAGAACTTTGACCCGGTTGGCGTGCACACCGGCGACTCGATCACCGTCGCCCCGGCTATGACATTGACGGACCGTGAGTACCAAAGGCTTCGTGACATCTCGATTGATATCATTCGCGCGGTTGGAGTTGACACCGGAGGTTGCAACATTCAATTTGCGGTTGACCCGGTCGATGGTCGAATCATCGTCATCGAAATGAACCCTCGTGTATCAAGATCCTCAGCACTTGCTTCAAAGGCAACTGGTTTCCCGATCGCAAAGATTGCAGCGAAGCTGGCGATCGGCTACACCCTGGATGAAATTCCAAATGACATCACCGGAGTGACGCCGGCATCATTCGAGCCAACCCTGGATTACATCGTCGTAAAGGCTCCACGCTTTGCCTTTGAGAAGTTCCCAGCAGCTGACCCGACGCTCACCACCACCATGAAGAGCGTTGGTGAAGCGATGGCTATCGGTAGAACCTTCACCCAAGCATTGCAGAAGGCTCTTAGGTCTCTGGAAAAGCGCGGCAGTTCTTTCCACTGGGGACCGCAAGCTCTTTCGGCAGCAGAGCTACTCGAGAAAATTAAGACACCTACCGATGAACGTGTGGTTTTGCTGCAGCAGGCACTGCGCCTAGGAGTATCTCCGGAGCAGGCGTTCGAGGGGACCAAGATCGACCCTTGGTTCATCGACCAAATCGTTCTGATCAATGAGGTAGCTGTCTGGCTGAAAGAACTCGATTCACTAGACAAGGATGCGCTGAAGCGTGCTAAGCAACACGGCTTCTCGGACATTCAAATCGGCCAGATTAGAGGACTAACTGAGAAGGAAGTTCGCGAACTTCGTTACAGCCTGGAGCTTAGGCCCGTGTTCAAAACTGTCGACACCTGTGCGGGGGAGTTTCCAGCCCTTACTCCTTACCACTACAGCTCATACGAGCAGATGACTGAGGTAATCCCTTCGGATCGACAGAAGATAGTGATTATCGGCAGTGGTCCAAACCGCATCGGCCAGGGTGTTGAGTTTGACTACAGCTGCGTGCACGCCGCCTTTGCGCTTCGTGATTCGGGTTACGAGACCATCATGATCAACTGCAACCCTGAAACCGTCTCCACTGATTACGACACCTCAGATCGGCTTTACTTCGAACCTCTCACTCTCGAGGATGTGCTCGAAGTAATTCACGCTGAGTCTCAGTCCGGAGAGCTACTTGGGGTCATGGTTCAACTTGGTGGACAGACAGCCTTGGGTCTTGCAAAGGGACTCAAGTCCTACGGCATACCAATCCTTGGAACGACCCCTGAGTCAATTGATCAGGCTGAAGAGCGCGGCCAGTTCCAGCAAATCCTTGATGCTGCCGGACTGCGGTCACCTGCCAATGGCATTGCAACTAACTTGGAAGAGGCAGTCGTTGTCGCTAACCGCATTGGTTACCCGGTACTGGTTCGACCATCGTTTGTGCTTGGTGGTCGCGGCATGGAAATCGTCTACGACGAGAAGACTCTGCACGGTTACTTTGACCGAATCGCCAACCATGCCCTTGTAGATGCCGAGCACCCGTTGTTGGTCGACCGTTTCCTCGATGATGCAATCGAGATTGACATCGATGCCATCTTCGATGGCGAGCAGCTCTTTGTCGGTGGAGTTATGGAACACATCGAAGAGGCCGGTATCCACTCTGGTGACTCGAGCTGTACCCTGCCACCGATTACCCTGAGTGAAACCCAAATCGACCGAGTTGCTAAAGCGACCGAGGAGATTGCAAGGGGTCTTCAGGTAAGAGGCCTCATCAATGTCCAATTCGCTCTCGCATCAGATGTGCTTTATGTACTTGAAGCCAACCCACGCGCATCCCGAACTGTGCCGTTTGTGTCAAAAGCCCTGGGCATAACCCTGGCGAAGGCCGCCTCTTTGGTGATGGCAGGTTGGAGCATCAAGAAGTTGGTCGCCGAGGGTCACCTGCCGGCTCAGGACGGAAAGCACCTACCGGTGGGGACTCCGATTTCAGTGAAGGAAGCGGTGCTACCATTCAAGCGTTTTGCTACCAAGGATGGTCGATTTGTTGATTCGCTGTTGGGTCCAGAAATGCGCTCAACCGGTGAGGTGATGGGAATCGATGTTGACTTCCCAACTGCTTTCGCAAAGAGCCAAGCAGGAGCTGGTTCAGCTCTTCCACTCAGCGGCACGGTTTTCGTATCCGTTGCAGACCGAGACAAGCCGCAGTTGCTTCTGCCAGTGAGGCGTCTCTCCCAACTTGGTTACCGAATCTTGGCCACCGAGGGAACCGCAAAGATGCTCGGAAGACACGGAATCGTCGCGGAAGCAGTGATCAAGCACTCTAAGGCTTCGGGTGGGCAACGCTCAATCGTGGACATGATCACTGCCGGTGAGGTTGATGTCGTGGTCAATACGCCTAGCGGCGCCGATGCTCGCATCGATGGCTATGAGATTAGAGCGGCAACAACCGCGGCCGATAAGCCAATCTTCACAACCGCGGCTCAGCTAAGCGCGGCAATCGGGTCCTTCGAAGTTATCCGCGAAGGTAAATTCAAGGTCAAGCCACTGCAAGAATATGCGCGTGAGCGAAAGGCAATGATCAGTGGCTAAGTTTTCTCTCAGGCTTGCAGAGGCAATGGAGTCTCACTCTGCCATTTGCATTGGCATTGACCCGTCAGAGAGCGAGCTGGACAATTGGGAGCTCCCCGATTCCGCAGCTGGAGCTCGAGACTACGGCCTGCGAATCATTGATAGCGCTCAAGGGCGTTTGGGGATCGTAAAGCCTCAGGTCGGCTTCTTTGAGAGATTTGGATCGCTTGGCTATCAGATCCTTGAAGAGATTATTCGTGAGGCTAAGGACGCAGGACTACTTGTTATAGCGGACGCCAAGCGCGGTGATGTCGGCTCCACCATGCTCGGTTATGCATCGGCTTGGTTTGGTGATGATTCGCCATTGCGATCTGATGCTCTGACGGTCAGTGGTTATCTTGGTCCGGAATCACTTCGGGAGACTTTGAACTATGCCCAGGATGTTGAGGGGGGACTTTTCGTCCTTGCCGCAACCTCCAATCCTGAGGCAGCGAAGCTGCAGCAGGCGCTAATTGGAGACCATACAGTTTCACGCACTGTGATTGACTCCGCTGGAGAGATTGGTCAGGGGGAGATGGGTGTTGTTATTGGAGCTACTCAGAACCTGAAGGACTTTGGCATCGACTTCCTCACCGAACAGGACATAGCAATCCCGATCTTGGCTCCAGGTTTTGGCGCACAAGGGGCAAAACTTGAAGACTTGAAGTCAATCTTTGGTGCATCGGCGTCCCGAGTTATAGCGACAATGTCTAGAGAGCTAACAAAGAACGGCCCGGAGCAGTTAGGTCAGCTAATTGATAGAGCAAAGGCAAAACTATGAGCCTTGTTGTATTGGCTGGGCCTGCCGGTGTGGGCAAAGGCTCAATTGTGAAATGGATTCTGGAGAATTTCCCAGATTTCATGCTCTCAGTTTCATCCACCACACGCGAACCCAGAGCCGGTGAAGTAGATGGTGTTCACTACAACTTTGTTTCCACAGCAGTCTTCGAGACACTCATTGCCGAGGGGCAAATGCTCGAGTGGGCTCAGGTGCACGGCAAGCACCTATACGGCACTCCGCTGAATGAATTGACTCGAGCAGCGGCGCTAGATAAGCACTTGCTGCTTGAGATAGACCTTCAGGGTGCTCGCCAGGTAAGTGAGAAGATTCCTGGTGCTCTAATGATCTTTATCAACCCGCCTAGTTTTCAGGAGCTTGAACGACGTCTGAGATCAAGAGGAACAGAGACAGAAGAGCAAATACAAACTAGACTTACAACAGCTCGCACGGAACTTGCAGCTGCGGGGGAGTTTGACCACCAACTAACCAATTTGGACCTAGAGGCTTGCGCCCGTCAGGTCGTAGAATTGGTTCATGAAGCTGAAAGAGGATCATGAAAGACAAGCTTGAGGGAATTGTTTACCCACCAATCGACGAGTTGTTGGGCAAGGTTGGCTCAAACTACGAGCTTGTAATCTTCGCCTCCAAGCGCGCTCGCCAGATCAACGAGTACTACAGCGCCCTGCACGAGGGAAGCCTGTTCAACTACGTAGGTCCACTTGTTGACTCCTCGATTGATGACAAGCCACTTAGCATCGCGCTTCGCGAGGCTTACGAGGGCAAGCTCATCAAGAAGTCCGCTAACTAATTTTCTAACATGCGCATTCTGCTTGGCATTACTGGCGGAATCGCTGCATACAAGGCTGCAGGACTTATCCGGGGCCTAAGTGAACTGGGTCACCAGGTCACAGTCGTTCCAACTGAAAATGCGCTTCGCTTTATTGGGAAGCCAACACTTGAATCGCTAAGTGGCCACGCCATTGAGACTGATATGTATCAAGATGTCGCTCAAGTCAGGCACGTAGAGCTTGGTCAACAAGCCGATCTAATTCTTATTGCCCCTGCTACGGCATCATTTATCGCAAGATACGCAGCGGGTCTCGCTGATGATTTGATGCTGAATGCGATTTTGGCATCCAAGGCGCCGGTGATTGTTTGCCCAGCCATGCACACAGAAATGTGGCAGAACGAAGCTACTCAAGCAAACGTTGCAACTCTTCAGTCCAGGGGAGTAAAAGTCATGGAGCCTGCCACAGGTCGGCTAACTGGAGATGACTCTGGACCTGGAAGACTTCCAGAGACTCAGGACATCATCGCCTTTGCGCTTGAAGACCTGGCATTAAAAAGTAGGCGTGTAATAGTCACGGCCGGAGGCACCAGAGAACCGATTGACGCCGTGCGATACATCGGTAACTCATCCTCGGGACGAATGGGCATTGAAATTGCCAAGGCAGCGAGAGATGCCGGAGCCTTGGTTCACCTGATTGCCGCAAACATTGATCTTGCTCTTCCGAAGGGTATCGAGGTGACTCATGTGGGCAGCGTGGACGAGCTTGAACTTGCCATGGACCTCGAATGCGACATCATGATCATGGCGGCAGCTGTTTCCGACTTCAGGGTTGAGAATCCTTACCTTGGCAAGCTCAAGCGTTCTAACGGCCTGAACCTTGAACTGACCCCGACCAAGGACCTGATCGCGAACTACGCGGCTAATCACCCGAACACCATCCACATCGCTTTTGCGCTGGCTGAAGAGACTCAAGAACGATTGATTGAAATTGCACGTGGCAAACTCTGGGACAAGTCGGTGACCGCAGTAATTGGAAACTCCTTTGAAGCTCTAGGTAGCCAAGAGACACTTGTCCAATTCGTCACCAAGGATGACGCGGTTGAACTGAGCGGATCAAAAGCGCAGGTAAGCGCATCGATTATTGAGTTAGTCGCTGGGCTAACCAAGTAACCAGCGATTAGACTTTTTGCCATGACGCTACGCACATTTACCTCGGAATCCGTTACCGAAGGTCACCCGGACAAGATTTGTGATCAAATCTCCGACACCATTCTTGATGCCATGCTCGAGCAGGATCCAGATGCCCGGGTAGCGGTTGAGACCTTAGTCACCACTGGCCTGGTTCATGTCGCCGGCGAGGTCACCACTAGTGGATACGTCGACATTCCCCAGCTGGTCAGGCAGAAGCTGGTAGACATCGGCTACAACTCATCGCAAATTGGCTTTGATGGAAACAGCTGCGGCGTTTCGGTCTCAATTGGCGCTCAATCTCCTGACATCGCCTTCGGTGTTGATTCCGCACTCGAATCCAGAGCTGGGTCTTCGGACGAGGATAGCCAGCTGGGTGCCGGAGACCAGGGCATGATGTTCGGCTACGCCACCAACGAGACAAAAGTCTTGATGCCAACCCCAATTCTGCTCTCACACAGAATCACTGAGCGCCTAAGCACCTTGCGTCGTGAACTGAACAACGGATTGATTCGTCCCGACGGTAAGGCTCAGGTCTCGGTTAACTACGACGGCAACACCCCAGTGTCTGTCGACACAGTCGTGCTGTCCACGCAGCACCACCCAGACATCTCTCAGGACGATCTGGCTAACCTCGTGCTTGAGCAGGTGATTCAACCAATTCTTAGGGAATCAGATCTTGAAAGCTCTGAAGCCAAATTCTTCATTAACCCTTCGGGCCGTTTTGTTATCGGTGGACCCCAAGGGGACGCGGGCCTCACCGGTCGCAAAATTATGGTTGACACCTATGGCGGTATGGCCCGACACGGCGGCGGGGCCTTTAGCGGCAAGGACCCTTCGAAGGTTGACCGTTCTGCTGCTTACGCGATGCGCTGGGTTGCAAAGAACATCGTCGCCGCAGGCCTCGCAGACAAAGCAGAGATTCAGGTTGCGTATGCGATTGGCGTTGCTAAACCGGTAGCAGTTTTCGTTGAGACATTTGGCACCGAGAAGGTAGATACCCAAGCGATCGAACGCGCGGTGCACAACGTTTTCGACCTTAGGCCTGCCGCTATCATCCGCGAGCTTGACCTCAAGCGAGCAATCTACGCAAAGACCGCCACCTATGGACACTTCGGTCGTGAACTTCCTGATTTCACATGGGAGCAAACCGATCGTGCCGATGCGCTCCGCGAGGCAGCAGGTCGCTAGATGGCCAACTACGCGCGCGTAGTTGTTGAGTCGGACCTGCTCCAACTTGATAGAGAGTTTGATTTCCTCGTTCCCAAAAACCTGGCGGATAGCGTACAGGTTGGTCAGCGGGTTAGATTCCAGCTGGGTAGAACCAAGAAGCTTGCCTCTGGGTTTATCGCATCACTGCCAACAGAGAGTTCGTTTGCCACATCTGAACTTGTTGAGATAGTCGACCCTGAACCTGTTGTGACGCAAGAGATCTTCAGGCTCGCTAGGCAGGTGG
The DNA here is from genome assembly GCA_945860535.1 of Auritidibacter sp. Marseille-P8566. GTDB lineage: Bacteria > Actinomycetota > Actinomycetes > Actinomycetales > Microbacteriaceae > Aquiluna. The sequence goes on along the minus strand of CAMAQN010000005.1, from coordinate 27,906 downwards.
CGAATCGGCAAGCAGTAGCGCTCGGAGAAATTCTGCAGCAGGCGGTGGTCGAACACATGCCGAGGATTCCAAAGCCGATCTATGATCCAATCCCGGAGGCTTTGGTAGATGTCCCTAGCCTGCCTGGAATCACTTCACTGCCAAGTAGATCAGCGGTACTTACCTCAGCTAGATCGCTAACACATGAGGGCATGCGTTATCCGGACTGGTGTTGGCTGTTTCTCCGCGCGGCTGTGGAAGCAATTGAGGCTGGCAAGTCTGCGCTCCTAATAGTTCCGGAGCGGGATCAAATCAATCAGCTCGCGGCATTGCTAAGCAGCATGGGTTTGGAGAATCTAATCTCAACTTGGCTACCGGGGGAAAAGAAGTCCGATAGATTCACAAACTTTCACCGAGCACTTATTCAAGACAAATCGATAGTCATCGGTAGCCGCTCTGCGATTTATGCGCCGGTTAGAAACTTGGGAGTCATTGCACTTTTTGACGACGGTGATGATTCACTTCGTGAGCAGGGATCACCATATACTCACGCCAGAGAAATCGCTCTAATGAGGGCGACCGACGATGTGAAATTGCTCTTCGCCGCTAACTATCGCTCACTCGAGATTCAGCGCCTAGTAGAGATTGGCTACCTCAAGGACATGGAGATAAAGCTTCCTCCAGCCCGAATTTCCTACTCAGCTCCGGCGCAACGCTTGGATGCGGCTAGCTTCAAACTAATGAGAGAGGCCTTAGAAGTCGGGCCGGTCCTGGTCTTGATACCACGTAAGGGAAACTCGGCGACTGTTTACTGCGCGGGTTGTGACCAGCGCTTGGTGTGCAACAACTGCAGGGGTCCTATTTGGGAAAATGAAATAGGCGAGTATCGCTGTCGAGTGTGCCAGGGCATTAGCCACAGCTGTGCAGCCTGTGGCTCAAACAAATTACGTAGGGGTCGAACTGGCAGCACCAGAACCGCTGCGGAATTTGGCAAGGCATTTCCGGGAATAACCATTTCGGAGTTCACATCTGACACAAAACCAACAGCAATCAAGAAATCCAAGCACCTGATACTCGCAACACCAGGTTCGGCTCCGAGGGTCCAACAGGGCTATGCGGCCCTTTTGATTCTGGACTCGGATGTCTGGCTGGCTATGCCTCAACTGAGATCAGAACAGACGGCAGTTAGAGACTGGATGGAAGCGATTGAACTACTCTCAGACACTGGTCGTGCGCACATAGCGGGTGTCGATCAGGATTTAGGTCAAGCTCTCTCGCTTGGCCAACATAGGCCGCTAGCAGTTAGCGCTTTTAGAGAGGTCAACTCACTTTCCCTTCCACCGGCCGCAAGAATCGCGACTCTTGAGGGAACTCAGGACACTATCACCCAAGCGCTTGATGTGGCCAATAAGGCAGGTGCAATTGTCCTGCGCAGCAACCTTTCAGACAGTGCATCTGCTCTTATACGCTTTAGCTACAGCCAGGGAGCTGAAGTATCAGCTAGCCTCAAGGCACTTGCGCTAAAAACCAATGCTCGATTGGTCGGTGCCAACAAGCGAAGAGGGCTCAAGATCGTCATGGATGACCCGAGCGCGCTGTAGGTGATGTGAGAATGAAAATAATTTTTGCTGGAACGCCAGAGAATTCTGCTCTGGCTCTGGAACTGGTCTCAAAAACCCACGAGGTTGTTTTGGTTATCACTCGGCCAGATGCCGAAGTAGGAAGAAAACGAATACTTACCCCTTCGCCGGTAGCTCGTATGGCCAAAGAATTAGGTCTGTCCGTAATGAAGACCAACAGGATCAGGGAAGATGAGCTAGCCAAAATCAAGGCGGCAGGAGTGGAGCTTGCCCTGGTTGTTGCCTTTGGCAGCTTGATACCGCAGGCTGCACTGGATGTAATGCCCTGGTGGAACATTCACTTCAGTTTGTTGCCAAAATGGCGGGGAGCCTCTCCGCTGCAGCAGTCGATCCTCTCTGGGGGGATAGGCGCTGGTGTCACTCTCTTTGAACTCGATGCAGGAATGGATACTGGCCCAATCATTGCTTCACAACAGATTCCGCTGGGGGAAAACGAAACCACTGGCGAGGCCCTTGAGCGCTTCACTATTGTCGGCGTAAATCTGTTTCAGCAACAAGCTGGCAAGCAAAAGGTGGCAACTCCCCAAAGTGGAGAGGCTACCTTTGCACCGAAGTTGAATCGGACATCAGCTCGGTTGGACCTAAGTGAGAATGCCCTAAGTGTTCACCGGGCTGTGATGGCATTCAATCCAGAACCGATTGCCTGGTGCGAACTTGATGGCAGCCCCATCCGGATTTTAGAAACCAGATCGCTTGGTACATCTACTTGGACCGAGAACCCAAGTAAGGGGAGAGTCTCAAAGTCTTCGGAGAAGATTTTGCTGGAGTGCTTAGACGGCAGCCGATTAGAACTTGTAATCGTTCAACCCTCAGGAAAACAAGCTATGGCCGCCTCTGACTGGTTCCGCGGCTTGAGCGAAGTGATTCATCTTGCCTAATCCAAGAATGGTCGCGATTGATCTTTTGACTCGCGTGGCGGATTCCGACAGCTACATAAATCTGCTGCTTCCTAGTTTTCTCACAAGAGCAAACGTCCCCGATTCCGACAGGGGTTTGATTCAAGAGCTGAGCTACGGAAGTCTTCGCTGGCAACTTCAGTATGACAGCTTCATTGACCACTTCACGACCGGAAAAGTTCTTTCCGCAAAGCTCCGCATCGTTCTTAGGGTGGGAATGCATCAGCTGTTCAGAATGCGAATTCCCGCACACGCAGCAATTCACGAGACCGTTGAGCTTGTAAAGACCTTTGAGAAAAGTGCCGCGGGACTAGCTAATGCCGTACTTAGAAACGCTGACCTCGCGGGGTTTGAGAAGCTACTGGATGACTGCTGTGAAGGTAAACGAACAGAAGAGATGCTTGCTATTCGCTATTCGCACCCAACCTGGGTTATTGCAGCGCTGAAGAGCGCTCTGGAACTAGACGGCAAGAAGGATCAGCTCGAGGCTCTACTAGAGGCGAATAACGAAACACCGACCGTGAACCTGGCAGCGCTTCCAAACACCAAAGCGGCGGAATACTTAGTCGGCGAAGGGCTGCAACCTGGCTCCGCTGCTCCAACAGCGTTTTTAGCAACCGGTAATCCAGAACCGTACCTGACAGTTCCAGGGGTGAGAGTCCAGGATCAGGGGTCACAGCTGGTGGCTTTGGCTCTGCTAGCCGTCGCAGATAAATCCGGTAGGTGGCTGGACATGTGTGCTGGTCCTGGCGGAAAGGCGGCGATGCTGCAGGCTGGGATCGCGTTAGATGGCGGAGTTCTTGACTGCCTTGAACCAATATCTAACCGCGCAGACTTAGTTAGATCTGCGTTGAACCCAAAGCTTCCAGGAACAGTGAAGGTTGGTTACGGTCAAGACGCTAAAAAGAACACCTACGACGCAGTTCTCCTTGATGCACCCTGCACGGGACTGGGATCAGTAAGGCGAAAGCCAGAATCACGCTGGCGCAAAACGACCGAGCAGCTAAGTGGACTAACCAAGCTTCAGGGCGAACTGCTCGATGCAGCAGGCCACGCGCTCAAGACAGGTGGCTACTTGCTCTATTCGACCTGTTCACCACTAGTTCTTGAGACCAATAACCAGATAAAGCAGGTCCTCGATAACCACCCGGAGCTCGAATTAGTAAACACAAATGAGGTACTAAATAGAATCTCACCACAATTGCAAATGGGTACCGATCGCAAGACGGCTCAGCTTTGGACACACCTTCACGCCACCGATGCGATGTTTATCGCAATCCTTCGTAAGAAGTAAGCTCGCGGTATGAAGATTTATCCTTCGATTCTGAGCGCAGATTTTGCGAATCTTGAGGCCGAACTAGCAATGATCTCGAGCGCCGATGCCGCGCACGTCGATGTTATGGATAACCACTTCGTTCCAAACCTGACCCTGGGTTTACCGATTGTTTCCAGGTTGTTTGAGGTCACAAAACTGCCTCTGGACATTCACCTAATGATTTCTAATCCAGAGCGCTGGGCACCTGCTTACGCGGAGCTCGGTTGCGAATCAGTGACCTTCCATCTTGAGGCAGCCTCAGACCCAATAGGTCTTGCAAGAAAGATTCGAGACATTGGCTCAAAGGCCGCAATCGCCATCAAGCCGGGCACGCCTTTTCGATCGGTGGCCGAACTATTGCCAGAAATTGATATGCTGCTAGTTATGACAGTTGAGCCTGGTTTTGGCGGACAAAAGCTGATCCCAGAGACGATTACAAAGATTACCCAGGCCAGAAGTGCAATGAATTCAAGGGGTCTGTCCTTAGCTATTCAGGTCGATGGTGGTGTAACAGAGTCAAATATTTCTCAGCTTGCCGAAGCCGGAGCAGATGTTTTTGTTGCTGGTAGCGCTGTCTTTAGGGCAGAAAATCGCAACCTAGAAATTTCCAAGCTGAGGCAACTAGCCAACAGTCACTAGCCCTGGGGCGGTAACCTAGTGCCATGAAATCCTTTGACCAGCTCTTTGAAGAGCTCAGCATTCGAAACTTGGAGCGCCCAGCGGGGTCGCGATCGACCGAATTGCTTGAGCTTGGAGTGCATGCCATCGGCAAAAAGATCGTGGAGGAAGCAGCCGAGGTTTGGATGGCCGCAGAGCACGAATCTGACGAGCAATTAGCACTTGAGGCTTCGCAATTGATTTACCACCTACAACTGATCTTGATCGCCCGCGGAATTCCGCTTTCCAAAGTAGAGGAGCAGCTCTAATGCTTAGAGTAGCGATCCCGAACAAAGGCATCCTGTCCGACTCGGCTATCTCAATGCTTAGGGAAGCCGGCTATGCCGTTAGAAGAGACACTGCCGAGCTCCACCTGGTAGATGAGCAGAACCAAATTGAATTTTTCTACCTAAGACCAAGAGATATCGCTACCTATGTCGGCTCCGGGTCACTCGATGTCGGTCTAACTGGTTTGGACTTACTGAAGGATGCGCAATCCAAAGCGGATGAAGTGGCTGACCTAGGTTTTGGAGCTTCAACATTTAGATTCGCCGCACCTGTTGAGTCCGGATTTCAATCGGTTGCAGATCTGCAGGGAAAACGACTTGCTACCGCCTACCCAAACTTGATTTCGGACTACCTAGCAGAGCAGGGAGTCACGGCCGAAATCGTAAAGCTTGACGGGGCTGTTGAGTCGGCAGTGAAGCTTGGAGTAGCTGACGCTGTTGCGGATGTGGTCTCAACTGGAAACACCCTGCGCAAGGCAGGGCTTGCGATTTTCGGTCCGGTCATCCTGAAGTCGACAGCAAGGCTGATTTCCGCGCCTGGAAAGTCGAAGGAAGCAGCAAAGCTTCTCAGAAGACTCGAGGGAGTGATCGTCGCTAGAGAGTACGTGATCTTTGATTACGACTGTCCAGTTGACCTTATTGCTCAGGCCACCAAAGTTACCCCTGGAATTGAATCACCAACTATTTCTCCGCTCGCGGATAAGGATTGGGTTGCAGTTAGGGCCTTAGTTAAGGCGGATCAGACCAACCTGATTATGGATCAACTCTACGAAATCGGTGCCCGAGCCATCCTGGTGAGTGCGATCCACGCCGCGAGAATCTAGTGCCCGCGATCCGCATAATTCCCTGTCTTGACGTTGCATCTGGGCGTGTAGTAAAGGGTGTCAACTTTCAGAATTTGAAGGACAGCGGTGACCCAGTCGAACTAGCCAATCGCTACTACCTGCAGGGAGCCGATGAGGTCACCTTCTTGGATGTGGCCGCTACTGTCGAGAATCGTGGCACGATGCTCGAGATGGTTACCAGGTGCGCTGAGCAGGCCTTTATTCCACTCACCGTTGGTGGTGGTGTTCGGCAGCTGCAGGATGTTACCGAGCTGTTGGCATCCGGTGCGGACAAGGTGTCGGTAGGGTCCGCAGGGATAACACGACCCGAACTACTTAGCGAGATCTCCAGGGAGCATGGCGATCAAGTTCTCGTGATTTCTCTTGATCTAAAGCGAGCACCAACCAAATCAGGCTTCGGTGTCACATCACATGGCGGTCGTCAAATGACAGAGCTAGACGCCTTGGAGTGGGTTCGTAAGGTTCAGGACCTTGGAGCTGGAGAGTTACTAATCAACAGCATCGATGCAGATGGCACTAGGGACGGCTTCGACCTAGAGCTAATCGCAGCCATCAAGAAGATTTCACATGTTCCGGTTATCGCATCCGGTGGAGCTGGAAAGCTTGAGCACTTTGTCGCTGCAGCAAATGTTGGGGCGGATGCTTTGTTAGCCGCGAGCGTTTTTCACGAGGGCCTGTTTACGATTTCAGATGTGAAGGATTCCCTGCGAGAAGCTGGATTGGAAGTCAGATGAGAAATCTAGAGATAGGCGAAGTCAAATTTGACGAGCGCGGGTTAGTTCCGGTCATCACTCAAGATGCTCACACCAAAGATGTATTGATGCTTGCCTACGCCAATCGCGAGACTCTGTTGGAGTCTTTGCAAATTAAGAAAATGGTTTACTTTTCAAGATATAGAAATCAACGCTGGCTAAAGGGCGAGAGCTCTGGAAACTACCAAGAACTTGTTTCGCTGAGCCTGGACTGCGATGGCGACACCGTCTTGGCTTTGGTTCACACCGCCGGCCCAGCGTGCCACAATGGCACCTCAACCTGTTTTGAGGAGGACTGATGCTTAGCTTTGAACAAGTCAAAGACCTAGCCAAGTCCTATAACGTCATACCGATTAGCAAGAAGCTTTTTGCCGGGACAGAAACTCCCATGGGGGTCTATCAAAAGCTCTGCGATTCAAGACCGAACACATTCCTGCTGGAATCTGCTGAGCAGGGTGTCTGGGGTCGGTACTCCTTCATCGGAGTGCGCTCACGTGGTCAATTGGTTGCAACTGAGGATTCTGTTCACTGGATATCAGATCACAGCGCTTTGCCATCAGGAGATATTCCCAACGACCCTCTTGGTGCATTGGAAGCTCTGCAATCGAGCTGGCACTCAGCTCCGGTGGACTTTCCGCTCAGCTCTGGCTTGGTCGGTTTTGTTAGCTGGGGAGCGGTCAATTTACTTGAGCGTTTACCCGAAGCCAAAGAAGCGGACTACCAAGTCCCACTTTTAGCTTTCAACCAGTTCAGTCAGCTGATTGTTATGGATCACCTAAGTGCAGAGCTAATCCTGGTGGGAGTTGTCTTCGATGATGGCTCGGACCTTGAAGCCAGCTACCACAGGGTGCTTGCAGAATTGGCTGACGCGGAAGTACAGCTTCGAAGACCAACCCCGGCTTTGATTTCAGAGCCGAGCTGGCCTGAGCCAGATTTTGAAAAGCGCACTAGCGAGTCTGACTTTCTTTCTCAAATCGAGCAGGCCAAGCACCACGTCCGACTGGGGGATGTATTCCAGGTTGTGCTTTCTCAGAGATTTGACCAAAGGGTAAACGTCGATGCGATTGAGGTGTACCGAGGCCTTAGGGCGCTGAACCCAAGCCCATACATGTACTTGACTCGCTGGCAAGATGGTGATGGCGATTTCACGATCGTCGGATCCTCACCCGAAGCTCTAGTCAAGGTAACTGAGGGCAAGGCAATTATGCACCCGATTGCCGGCTCAAGGCCAAGGGGAGTGGACACCTCTACAGACCTTCGCTTGGCCGACGAATTGTTGGCGGATGCCAAAGAGCAGAGTGAACACTTGATGCTGGTTGATCTTGCTCGGAATGATCTGCTCAAGGTTTGTGAACCTGCAACACTTCAGGTCACTGAGTTCATGCAAATTCATCGGTTTAGCCACATCATGCACCTGGTTTCAACCGTTGAGGGTGAGCTGCGCAAAGACCTGGGACCGGTGGCTGCGCTGCGCGCAACATTTCCGGCTGGAACGCTTTCCGGAGCTCCGAAACCCAGGGCACTTGAGATCATCCATGACTTGGAGCCGAGTTATCGAGGACTCTTTGGTGGCGTAGTCGGATACTTTGACTTCCAGGGCAATAGTGACCTAGCGATAGCAATCCGTACTGCGTTCATACGAGATGGCATTGCTAGGATCCAAGCGGGTGCGGGGATCGTGCTGGACTCTGTCCCGCAAAGTGAATGCGACGAGACCAAAGCCAAGGCAGCAGTCATGCTCAAGGCCATCGCGGCAGCGAATGCGATGGGTAATGCGCTCTAAGTCCTCTCTAGTTGTTTTGGCACTAGCGCTCTGGTGGGTGCTGGTGAATCTTCCCTGGCTACTGGTCGGCGAAGAGGAATTCACCGGTGGGCAGTTGATTCCGGTTCTGAATCTTCTGCCCGCAATTGCCCTGACCGCAGTCTTTATGTCGCTCTACGGCAAGCTACGAAGAACTCTTCTCTTTTTAGTAGCAGGCATCACAGGCTTGGGTATCTACATTTCGATCAGTCAAGACCTTGAAGCCAGTGCCGTTGTAATTGCGGAACTTGAGCGGCTCAGCGGAGTGCTCAACCCGGAGTCTCACGAAGCCGGAGTCTCGATTTCCTATCTGTGGGGACAGTTGGCAGCGATTGGCGCTGGCATCGCGACTATGTTTGCAGTCGCATTTAGCCTCTTTGGATCTAAGTCCAAGTCGAAAGCTACGGCAGAGACCGACCAAACCCATGACAACCGCTCACTATGGGATGAACAAGCTTGATGCTTGCTAGAATTGGCTAGTCGAAAGAGATAAACATGTCGCAGAACTCAACTGAACCAGGCCACGGAAACTCGGTAGCGTCTTGGACCACCGTCATCATCATCTTGGTGGCATTCAGCATTGGCACCCTGTTCTTCTGGCTTGACAACGCAGCAATGGTTTGGGCTTCTGCAGTGCTTGCGGTCCTAGGGCCGGTAGTTGGTTGGATCCTAAAGCGCGCAGGCTTCGGTGTCGGCGGCAAGCACACCAAAGCGCACTAGTGCTTGATCAACTCTTTGTCGCGGCCGCAGAGGCTTCTCAAAGACGAGAGCTAGCTATCAGCGAACAGCATCTGCTCGACAAGATTTCAATAACTAGTCGCGCGTTAGACGTTTACGAGGCCCTTTCTAAATCCAGTCACATAAAGCTAATTGCGGAAATTAAAAGACGAAGCCCATCGCGCGGGTTTTTAGCCGAGATCCCATCAGCAGCAGATCAAGCGGAGCTCTACCAACAATCTGGTGCTCACGCTATTTCAGTCCTTACCGAAGAGACTGGTTTTGGTGGCAGGCTCGAGGATTTGGTTGACGCTCGGTCTAAGGCGACCATTCCGCTACTACGTAAAGACTTCATAAGCACCGAGTATCAAATTCTTGAAGCCAGAGCTGCCGGTGCCGACTTTGTTCTTTTGATCTTGGCCTGGCTATCCCCAATACGTTTTGCACAGCTCTATCGGTATGCCCACGAGCTTGGAATGGGGGTGTTGGTTGAAACCCACACACTCGAAGAGATTGATGTTGCAAACCAACTGGGGTCCCGCTTGATTGGCATCAACACAAGGGATTTGCAAACCTTTCAGACTGACCTCGGGCTCTTCGAGAAAATGGCTCAAGCGATACAAAAGGATGCCATCAAGGTCGCAGAATCTTCGGTAAAAAACGTTCAGGATGTAATTCGCTATCGCAACGCCGGAGCGGACGTTGCACTTGTCGGCGAAGCATTGGTTACGTCCGATCCTGGAATTTTGATCCCAGAGATCACAAGTGTTGCTTAGGATTTAGAGATGCAAACAAATCTTCGTTCTCAGGCTGGGCCGTACTTCGGCGAATTCGGCGGAAGGTTTGTTGCGGAACCACTGATTGCAGCTCTCGACGAGCTTGAAGCAACCTATCTAGCCGCCAAGGCTGACCCGAACTTTGTCGCGGAGCTTGCTGAGCTTCATAAGACCTACACCGGCCGGCCATCGATTATCACCGAGGCGCAGCGCTTTGCCAGTCAGTTCGGCGACATGCGTATCTTCCTAAAGCGCGAGGATCTAAACCACACCGGTAGCCACAAGATCAACAACGTTATGGGTCAGGCACTCCTTGCCAAGCGCATGGGTAAAAAGCGAATCATTGCCGAAACCGGAGCCGGCCAGCACGGCGTTGCCAGCGCTACCGCGGCAGCCTATTTCGGGCTGAACTGTGTGGTCTACATGGGCGAGGTTGACACCGAACGTCAGGCCTTGAATGTAGCGAGAATGAAGTTATTGGGCGCTCAGGTAATTCCAGTAACCACCGGCTCGAGAACACTCAAGGACGCCATCAACGAAGCCCTTCGCGACTGGGTTGCAAACGTGGACAACACTCACTACCTACTTGGTACTGTGGCCGGTCCGCACCCCTTCCCAACCATGGTTCGAGACTTCCACTCCGTTATCGGAATTGAAGCGCGCGCACAGATGCTGGAACTGACCGGACGTCTGCCTGATGTGGTAGCCGCCTGTATTGGTGGTGGCTCTAACGCAATCGGAATCTTCCACCCTTTCCTGGATGATCAAGACGTCGCACTCTGGGGCTTTGAAGCAGCTGGAGATGGAATTGATACACCAAAGCATGCTGCAACGCTGTCAAGGGGTCGCCCCGGGGTTCTGCACGGCGCTCGTTCTTACATGCTGCAGGACGAAGATGGTCAGACGATGGAGTCGCACTCAATTTCGGCAGGATTGGACTACCCGGGAGTTGGACCTGAGCACTCTTGGCTTAAGGACCTTGGTCGCGCGAATTACTTCGGCATTAGTGACGCCGAAGCAATGGATGCCATGCGTCTGCTATCTAGGACCGAGGGAATCATCCCGGCAATTGAAACCGCACACGCACTGGCGGGAATGAAGCACCTTTCCACCATCCTTCCGGCCGGCGCGCACATCCTGGTAAATCTCTCCGGACGTGGCGATAAAGACATGGAAACAGCCGGCAAGTACTTTGGATTGTTGGGGGATAAGTGAGTATCACAAACGACGTTCTAGAGCGGAATAAGGAATCTGGTCGGGGGACCCTAATTGGCTATTACCCAGCCGGTTACCCAACAAAACAGGACAGTATCGATTCGCTAGTTGCGATGGCCGAGAACGGTTGCGACATTCTTGAAATCGGCGTTCCCTACAGCGACCCAGCGATGGACGGTTTAGTAATTCAGCATGCCACTGAAGAGGCGATAGCTAACGGCTTTAAACTTCGGGACCTATTCGAGATCATCAAGGGCGTGCGTGAGAAGGTAGACACTCCGCTGTTGGTTATGAGCTATTGGAACCCTGTGCTCTCCTATGGCGTTGAGAAGTTCAGCGAGGACTTGGTCAAATCAGGCGCTCAGGGCATGATCACCCCAGACCTAATTCCCGACGAAGCTTCAAAGTGGATAGATCTCTCCGACGAGCACGATCTAGACCGGGTGTTCTTAGTTGCGCCATCGAGCTCGGATGCTCGAGTTGAAAACAACTCCAAGTCATCAAAGGGTTTTGTCTACTCGGTATCGACAATGGGAATCACTGGTGAACGTGCCGAACTTGATCGCATTGCCAGATCTGTGGTGTCCCGAGTAAAGAGTCTCGGCGACACTCCAACCTGCGTTGGCGTTGGTATCTCGACAGCTGATCAGGTCCGGGAAGTGAACAGCTACGCCGATGGCGCCATTGTTGGTACCGCATTTGTAAAGGCCTACCAGCAGGGTGGACTGGCAGGACTCGTATCAAAGACTAAAGAGCTTGCCGGCGGATTAGGATAGCCCAGTGGATTTTCTTACCAGCATTCCCTCTCCTGAGATCAGCTTCATCGACCTAGGCCCGCTCCGCATTCACTTCTATGCACTTTTTATTCTCACCGGCATTGTCATCGCCTCATGGCTAGCGGACCGAAGACTTCATGCTCGCGGAGCTGAACGCGGTCTCTTTCTAGACATCGCGCTATGGGCAGTGCCAGCCGGCATCATCGGTGGACGTTTTTACCACGTCATCACCCACCCGAGAGACTACTTCTTTGAGGGTGCAGACTTTCTAGCCGTATTCCGAATCTGGGAGGGCGGCATGGCAATCTATGGCGCACTGCTGTTTGGAGCCGCTGGTCTTTGGTATGGCGCAAGGCAAGCAGGCTTGAGATTCTGGACCGTTGCAGACGCAGTTGCGCCGGGAGTACTGATTGCTCAGGCAATTGGAAGACTGGGTAACTATTTCAACCAAGAGCTCTACGGATTGCCGACCGATCTACCCTGGGCACTAGAGATTCCGTCCTCCAACGCTTCTTACCCAGCGGGTTTGCCAGATGGTTTGACCTTCCACCCGACTTTCTTGTACGAAATGATCTGGAACCTAGCAGCTGCTGGTTTGCTTATTTACCTCGGAAAGCGCTTGAATCTGCAGTGGGGTAAGCAATTCGCGCTCTACGTAATTCTGTATTCGACCGGACGACTTTGGATAGAAAGTATCCGAATTGACCCAAGTGAGATTATTCTTGGATTCAGAATAAACATGTGGTCAGCGTTGATCGGAATCGCCATCGGAGTTACCCTCCTGATTGTTCAGTCCCGCCGCCACCCCGGCCTTGAACCGAGCATCTGGCTACCAGGCCGTGAAACTGTTGCGGAACCGGCGAAAAAGCCGCGCAAAACAGTGAAAGAGCCAACAGAAAGCTAGTTTTAGCCACCCGGGCCGACGATGTCCCTTTTGAATTTTCGATAGGAGACAAGTATGCCGGCCATAAGCCCATTCCAGCGCTTTAACGCTGGTCCTTCCGCGCAGGGACTCTATGACCCAAACGCGGAAAAGGATGCTTGTGGTCTTGCAATGGTTGCAACCTTGCGCGGTACTCCAGGTCACGACATTGTCGACATGGCACTTTCCTCGCTAAGAAACCTCGAGCACCGCGGAGCTGTTGGTTCTGACGCTGGCACCGGCGACGGAGCAGGAATCCTCACCCAGATTCCAGACCGCTTTTTCAGAAAAGTTCTACCCTTCACACTGCCAAACAAGGGCAGTTATGGAGCAGGTCTGGTGTTTCTCAGTGAGCCGGAAGCACTCAGCGACAAGGCACAGTTTGAAAAGCTTGCCAAAGAAGAGAAGCTTGAGGTTTTGGGTTGGCGGACGCCGCCTACTCGCCCCGAGGTGCTGGGTGACCTAGCGCGTGCTGCAATGCCACTAATTGAGCAAGTCTTCGTAGCCGCAGTTGACAAGGCTTCGGATCTAGAACTTGAACGACGTCTGTACCGTTTGCGTAAGCGCAGCGAGCATGAGATCGGGATCTACCACCCATCGCTTTCGATGCGCACCATCGTCTACAAGGGCATGGTCACCACTTTGCAGCTAGAACCGTTCTACCCTGACCTTTCAGAACCAGAGTTTGAATCGCAATTGGCACTTGTTCACTCCAGGTTCTCGACCAACACCTTCCCGTCTTGGCCGCTGGCCCACCCATTCCGCTTCATTGCGCACAACGGTGAGATAAACACCGTGAAGGGCAATGCCAACTGGATGAGAGCCCGCGAATCCCAGCTTGAGAGCGATCAGCTGGGAGAAATCGAGCAGCTAAAGCCGATTGTGACCGCAGGAGCTTCAGACTCAGCAACCTTTGATGAGGTATTGGAGCTGCTAGTGCTCTCTGGTCGCTCACTTCCACACGCCATGATGATGATGATTCCTGGGGCTTGGGAAAAGCAGCTCGACCTTGAACCTCAGCTTCGAGACTTCTTCGAATACCACTCAATGATCATGGAACCTTGGGATGGGCCAGCTGCTGTTATCTTCACCGATGGAACTTTGGTTGGCGCAACTTTGGACCGCAACGGCCTACGCCCTGGTCGCTTTGTGGTTACTGAGGACGGCTTCATCATCTTGGCGTCCGAAATCGGCGTTGCAAACATCCCTGCCGAGAAGATCGTCCGTAAGGGAAGACTTCAGCCAGGCAAGATGTTTTTGATCGACACCGCATCCGGTCAGATCATCGAAGATGAGCAGATCAAGAGCGAAGTTGCTGCAGCACAGCCTTGGGGCACTTGGCTCGAAGAGAACATGATCAACCTTCGAGACTTGCCAGAGCGTGAGCACATTCGCTACTCCAGCGCTTCTGTGAATCGTCGCCAGCGCGTTTTTGGTTACACCGAAGAGGATCTAAAGGAATTCATCGCACCGATGGCAAGGGCAGGCCAGGAGCCAATTGGCGCGATGGGAACCGACACTCCGATTGCGGCGATTTCCCAGCACTCCAGATTGCTCTTTGACTACTTCACCCAGCAGTTTGCCCAGGTGACCAACCCACCGCTGGATGCAATTCGCGAAGAAGTAGTCACATCGATGACCGCCTCGATTGGTCCGGTACTGAACCTTTTGGGAGCCACGCCTGAGCATGCCAAGCAGCTTGTTATGGACTTCCCAATCCTTACCAACGATGAGATTGCTCGAATCAAGCACATCGATAAGGGAAACAACATCGGCAAGGCCGTTACCATCTCAGCGCTCTATCGAGTTGACGATGGCGCAGAGGCTTTAGAAGAGCGCCTTGCTGAAATGGCAACCGAGGTCGACCAAGCTATCGAGGCCGGAACCACCTTCATAATCATCAGCGACCGTGACTCAAACCGCGAGCTTGCCCCAATTCCTTCGTTGCTGGCACTCTCCAGCGTCCACCACCACCTGATTCGCAAGGGAACGCGCTTACAGGCCGGGCTTGTGGTTGAGTGTGGCGATGCCAGAGACGTGCACCACGTCGCAACCCTGATCGGTTATGGCGCTTCCGCTATCAACCCATACCTTGCGCTTGAGACCGCGGAAGACCTAGTGGTCAAGGGACTTATCACTGGAATCACACCTGAGCGCTCCAGCAAGAACATGGTCAAGGCACTCGGCAAGGGCATCCTGAAGATCATGTCCAAAATGGGTATCTCAACTGTTGCTTCCTACGGTGGAGCTCAGTGCTTTGAAGCGATTGGCCTAAGCCAGGATTTGGTAGACAAGTACTTCACCGGCACCACCACCAAACTCGGTGGAGTTGGCCTTGACATTTTGCACCAGGAGATTGAAAAGCGTCACCGCGCTGCCTACCCAATTGAAGGTGCTTCCAAGATTCACCTACCTCTTGAGGTTGGCGGCGAAATGAAGTGGCGTCGCGAAGGACCACCACACCTTTTCAACCCTGAAACCATCTTCAAGTTGCAGCACTCCACAAAGCAAAAGCGCTACGACATTTTTAAGGAATACACCCACGCTGTTGACGATCAGTCAGAGCGACTAATGACTATTCGTGGCATGTTCACCTTCAATAGCTCTTCCCGCACAGCAATTCCAATCGAAGATGTTGAGCCGGTTTCCGAGATCGTGAAGCGGTTCTCAACCGGCGCCATGTCAATGGGAGCCATTTCACCAGAAGCACACGAAGTTCTAGCTATCGCAATGAACCGCATTGGCGCAAAGAGCAACACGGGTGAGGGTGGCGAATCGGTAGACCGTCTTTTGGACCGAAACCGTCGAAGCGCTGTAAAGCAGGTTGCCTCTGGGCGATTTGGCGTGACATCGATGTACCTAACGCACGCCGACGACATCCAGATCAAGATGGCACAGGGTGCCAAGCCTGGTGAAGGTGGTCAGCTACCTCCAAACAAGGTTTACCCATGGATTGCGCAGTTGCGTCACTCAACCCCCGGTGTTGGCTTGATTTCTCCGCCACCACACCACGACATCTACTCGATTGAAGATCTAAAGCAATTGATCTTCGACCTAAAGCGCGCAAACCGGGCTGCACGTGTGCACGTGAAACTAGTGAGCCAGTTTGGTGTGGGCACCGTAGCTGCAGGAGTTGCGAAAGCTAAGGCCGACGTTGTGCTGATCTCTGGTCACGATGGTGGTACTGGCGCGAGCCCGTTGAACTCCCTGAAGCATGCCGGCACCCCTTGGGAACTTGGGCTTGCAGAGGCTCAGCAGACCCTGCTGCTAAATGGGCTGCGCGATCGCATTGTGGTTCAGGTAGACGGCTCTATGAAGACTGGCCGCGATGTCGTAATCGCAGCTCTCCTTGGAGCCGAAGAGTATGGCTTCGCAACGGCTCCACTGGTGGTTGAAGGCTGCATCTTGATGCGCGTTTGCCACCTGGACACCTGCCCAGTTGGCGTTGCAACCCAGAACCCAGATCTTCGCGCCAGATTCAAGGGCCAAGCCGACCACGTCGTGAATTTCTTCGAGTTCTTAGCGCAAGAGGTCCGCGAGTACCTAGCAGAACTTGGATTTAGAACTTTGGCTGAGGCCGTGGGTCGGGTGGATCTATTGGATGTTAACCGTGCGGTTTCGCACTACAAGGCTGATGGCCTGGATCTCTCACCGATCTTTGCAGCCAAAGACATCGACCTAAACCAGAACCTGCGCAACACCACAAGCCAGGATCACGAACTTGAATCCCACTTCGATTTCCCACTAATTGCACTAAGCCAAGCAGCCCTTCGCGAAGGCAAGCCAGTGCTACACGAGATTGAGATCAACAACACCAACCAAGCAATCGGAACAATGCTGGGTAACGAGCTAACCAAGCGCTGGGGAGAGCAGGGGCTAGAACCTGGCACCCTTACACTGAAGCTCCGTGGTTCGGCTGGACAGTCACTTGGCGCATTTGTCCCACGTGGTATCACCATTGAGGTCGAGGGGGACTGCAACGACTACGTGGGCAAGGGTCTTTCCGGTGGCACGATCATTGTGAAGCCAGAGCAAAATGCTGGGTTTATCGCCGAACAAAACGTCATTGCTGGAAACGTTATTGGCTATGGCGCGACCAGCGGACAGATCTTCCTAAACGGAGTGGTGGGGGAGAGATTCCTGGTTCGTAACTCCGGAGCAGAAGCCGTTGTCGAAGGCGTTGGTGACCACGCTCTGGAATACATGACCGGTGGCACGGCGGTAATTCTTGGACGCTCGGGCGTGAACCTTGGTGCAGGAATGTCCGGAGGCGTTGCTTACGTCTACAAGCTGTCTGAGTCACGCGTGAACCGCGAGGCTTTGGCCTCCGGTGAGATTTCGCTTGGCAACCTAGAAGCTGATGACATCGCAACTCTGCGGGAGCTTCTAGCATCTCACGTGGCCAAAACAGGCTCACCGCTGGGTGAAGCGCTTCTTGCAGACTTTGACTCAGAGGTGTCCAGCTTCGTTAGAGTTTTGCCTCGCGATTATGCGCGTGTAATGGAGATTCAACGCAATGCCAGTGCCGAAGGCATTGATCTTGATGGCGAAGAAGTGTGGACCCAGATTCTGGAGGTGACCGGTGGCTGATCCAAAGGGCTTTATCAAGATAACCGAGCGTGAAACTGCAACTCGCAGACCAGTTCCAGTTCGCATCAAAGACTGGAAAGAGGTTTATGCCGAGCGAAGTGGCGAAACCATCGTCCGTCAGGCATCTCGCTGCATGGACTGCGGAATTCCGTTCTGCCACCAGGGATGCCCACTAGGGAACCTGATTCCGGAGTGGAACGACCTAACTCACCGCGGCAGAAACAAAGAGGCGATTGACCGGCTACACGCAACTAACAACTTCCCGGAGTTCACCGGAAGGCTTTGTCCTGCTCCCTGCGAGAGCTCCTGCGTTTTGGCTATCAACCAGCCTGCAGTCACAATCAAGGAGATCGAAGTATCGATCATCGATGACGCCTTTGAGAATGGTTTTGTAACCCCGAGCATCCCGGAGCGATTGACCGGCAAGACCATCGCGGTGGTCGGCTCTGGACCTGCTGGACTAGCTGCTGCCCAGCAACTAACTAGGGCAGGCCACACCGTGGCGGTTTACGAACGCGATGACCGTATTGGCGGACTGCTGCGATATGGCATTCCGGATTTCAAGATGGAAAAGCACCTCATCGATCGTCGCGTAGCGCAAATGGAAGCCGAAGGCACGCGCTTTCGCACCTCCGTCAATGTTGGTGTTGACATCACCTGGGATGAACTTCAGAAGCGCTATGACGCTGTTTTGATTGCAACCGGTGCAATGGTTCCAAGAGATCTCGCTGTAACTGGCAGGGATCTTGAAGGCATTCACTTTGCGATGAACTACTTGGCACAGTCCAACAAGGTTGTTGCCGGCGATCAGGTCGAATCTCAGATCGACGCATCCGGAAAGCACGTAATCATCCTTGGCGGTGGAGATACCGGTGCAGACTGCCTTGGGACGTCAACCCGCCAAGGTGCGTTGAGCGTTACCACTTTGGCGATTGGAACTCAGCCTCCGCTAGAGCGCAGCGTCGACCAGCCTTGGCCGATGATGCCGAACCTCTTTGAGGTTGCATCGGCTCACGAAGAGTTTGGTGAGCGCAAGTACCTACACTCGACAGTTGAGTTCGTGGGGGAGGACGGCGTACTCAAGGGCGTAAAGGTAGCCGACACGGAGTTTGTTGACGGCAAGCGAATTCCAAAGGCTGGAACCGAGCGCATTCTCCCAGCCGACCTCGTTTTCCTAGCCCTTGGCTTTGTCGGTCCAGAGACTCAGGACCTCTCCGCACAGCTTGCAACCCCGATGGATTCAAGGGGAAATGTGGCAAGAGATGGTCGTTACAAGGTTGCAGACGGATTGTTTGCCGCAGGTGACGCCGGAAGAGGCCAAAGCCTGATAGTTTGGGCTATAGCCGAAGGTCGTGCCGCCGCTGCCGCGATTGACGAATATCTCGAAGGTGAGACAGGGCTTCCATTCCCAGTGAAGCCAACTGATAGACCAATTTCGGTTTACAGCTAACCAAGTGAAAAGGTAAGTAGTTATAAATGAGACGCGCCAAAATTGTGGCAACATTCGGTCCTGCTATTGCGGATTACGACAAGGCTAGAGCCGTTATTGAAGCGGGTGTTGACGTTGCTCGTATGAACCTGAGCCACGGCTCACACGAGGTTCATGAGGGTGTTTACGCAACCATTCGCAAGGCTGCGGCCGACGTTGGTAAGAGCGTAGGAATCTTGGTTGACCTACAGGGACCAAAGATTCGTCTGGGACGCTTTGCTGAAGACAAGGTCACCTTGGTAAATGGTGCAACCTTCAAGATCACCACCGATGACATTCAGGGTGATGTAAACATTTGCTCCACCACCTATAAGGGTCTACCCGGAGATGTAAAGCCTGGAGACCAGCTTTTGATTGACGATGGCCGCATTGGTCTTCGCGCAACTGCAGTGGACGCAACAACCGTCACCTGCGTGGTTGAGGTTGGTGGACCGGTTTCAAACAACAAGGGAATCAACCTTCCTGGAGTTGCCGTAAACGTTCCAGCGCTAAGCGATAAGGACGAGGACGACCTACGTTGGGCCCTAAAACTTGGTGCCGACATGATCGCTCTCAGCTTTGTGAGAAACGCCAAGGACATCGTTCGTGTTCACGAGATTATGGCCGAAGAAGGCCGCTTTGTTCCAACCATCGCAAAGATTGAGAAGCCACAGGCAGTTGAGAACCTTGAGGAAATCATTGATGCCTTTGATGGCGTGATGGTGGCTCGCGGTGACCTAGGAGTGGAACTTCCTTTGGAACAGGTTCCACTGGTGCAAAAGCGTGCGGTCGAACTAGCGCGCCGCTGGGCCAAGCCGGTCATCGTTGCCACTCAGATGCTTGAGACCATGATAGCCGCATCCCGCCCAACCCGCGCTGAGGCTTCTGACGTCGCCAATGCTGTGCTGGATGGTGCTGATGCGCTAATGCTTTCTGGCGAGACCTCGGTTGGCGAGTACCCAATTGAGACCGTTGAGACCATGGCTCGCATCATCGAGTCAACCGAAGAGAATGGCATGGATCGAATTCCTGCACTTGGCACCAAGCCTCACACTCACTCCGGTGCGGTTGTGCTTGCAGCTATGGAAATTGCTGAGCTTTTGGGATCGAAGTTCGTCTGCGTGTTCACCGAATCCGGTGACACCCTGCGTCGTGTTTCACGCCTACGCTCGAGCGTCCCGGTATTGGCATTCACTCCTAGCGAAGAGGTGCGTCGCAAGCTTTCACTAGTTTGGGGAGCGACCACATTCAAGGTAGAGAAGGTCAAGCACACCGACGAAATGATTCGTCAGGTAGATGAGATCGTGCTATCCAGCGGTAAATGTCGCGTGGGTGATGAGGTCGTCATCGTGTCCGGTTCCCCTCCAGGAATCCCTGGTTCGACCAACAGCCTGCGCGTTCACCGCGTAGGAGATGCTGTGCACCTTGCTGCACCTGGCTACGGCAACTAATAAAGGTTAAATAAAGAAAAGCGGTGGGAAACCACCGCTTTTTCTTTTGTACCGAGAGTGGGACTCGAACCCACACGCCCAGAGGACATCGCATTTTGAGTGCGACGCGTCTACCATTCCGCCATCCCGGCAAGCTTGTAAATTCTAGTGGATGTTTGGACAGCTGGTTATAAGGTATTCCCATGGCAGATGCACTGAGAGTTGTAGTCGTTGAAGACGAAGGTCTTATTCGCATGGACGTGGTTGCGACCTTGCAGGAGGCCGGCTACGAAGTGGTCGGTGAGGGTGCAGATGGTGAAGAGGCAATCAAACTAGCAACCGAACTAGAGCCTGATCTTGTGGTGATGGACATCAAGATGCCAAAGCTCGATGGCATTAGTGCCGCTGAGAAAATCGCAGAGCTGAAGATTCCCGTGGTGCTGCTAACCGCTTTTTCGCAATCAGATCTAGTTGCCAGGGCTGCCGAGGCCGGGGCTATGGCATTCGTAACGAAGCCCTTCAAGCCTAGTGATCTACTTCCTGCAATCCAAATTGCACTTAGTAGGCATGAGGAACTGGTATCACTCGAGGCTGAGATTGCAGATCTGAGCGATCGCCTTGAAACTAGAAAGCTTATGGACCGCGCTAAGGGCCTTTTGCAGAGCAAGATGAAGCTCAGTGAGCCAGAGTCTTTCCGCTGGATACAGAAGGCCTCCATGGACCGCAGGCTATCGATGGCACAGGTCGCCAAAGCTGTCCTGGAACAGCTTGGAGATAAGTAGCTACTGGTCCTTTGGTCTTAGGTAGTTAGTAATACGAACCGTGGAGAGCAGTCGACCCTTTTCATCCGTCATTGTGATCTCATGACTGGTCAGTGTCTTACCCAGCTTGATTGCGACGCAGGTCCCGGTAACCAAACCTTCGGTGATAGATGCGTGGTGGGTGGCGTTTAGTTCGATGCCAACGGCATAACCCCATGGGTGAGCGTGGACATTGGCCGCAAACGACCCCAATGATTCGGCAAGTACGACGTGAGCTCCGCCGTGCAGTAATCCAATAGGTTGCGTATTTCCCGCTACCGGCATAGTCGCAACAGCACGGTCCGCACTGAGCTCAATTAGCTCAATACCCATCTTTTCAGCGAGCGAGCCAAGTCCGCGCTGCTTCATAAGCTCTAGCGCGCGATCTGAGGCTTTGATGGGTTGGTCGGACATAAATTGACTCCTTGGCGAAGTAGGCTAGCGGGCATGAGCGCTAGCGAAAAGCCTACCCTTTTACTTATTGACGGGCACTCGTTGGCATTTCGAGCCTTTTACGCGCTAAGCCCAGACAACTTCAAAAACGCGACCGGTCAGCACACAAACGCGGTTCACGGTTTTATCTCGATGATGTTGAACATTCTTGAATTGGAGAAGCCAACCCACCTCTGTGTTGCATTCGATGTCTCCAGGGAGAGCTTTAGAACCATCGAGCTTCCGGAATACAAGGGCACCCGTGGGGAGACCCCACCAGAGTTCATAGGTCAAACCGAACTACTGGTTGAAGCACTCACCGCGATGAACATAACCAGCGTCTCTAGGGAAATGTTTGAAGCCGATGACCTACTTGCTTCTCTTAGCGTCCAGGGTGAGCAGGCCGGTTACAAGGTTCTGGTCGTTTCTGGAGACAGAGACACCTTCCAGCTCATCACCGAGGAAGTGACGATTCTCTACCCGATCAAGGGTGTTATGAATTTGGCTCGGATGGACGATGCCGCGGTCCTCGAGAAGTACGGAGTGCACGCCAAGCAGTACCCAGAGCTTGCAGCGCTAGTCGGGGAAACCTCTGACAACCTAAAGGGCATCCCCGGGGTTGGTCCCAAGACCGCGGCCAAGTGGATTCATGAGTTTGGTTCGCTGCAGGCCATCTTGGATGGCGCAGAGCAGATCCCAGGCAAGGTCGGCGAAAGCCTCAGGGAGCATAAAGAGCTAGCGGTTAGAAATCGCAGACTCAATCACCTGCTCCGCGACCTTGAGTTCGAATTCACCTTGGACCAGTTGGAGCTCGGCGCTGTAAATGAGGACCAGGTGAAGGAGGTCTTTGCCAAGCTCTCGTTCAGAACCCTATTGACCAGAGTGCTCAAGCTTCGCGGCACCGATGGATCTCAGCACAAAGTGATTAGCGCAAAAATTGAACCTGAAAAGGTTCAAGAATCACTTTCGGCTGACCCCATTTCATCAGCAGCTAGCGAGTTGATAGCAGAGCTACCATCCCAGCCGGTTGACGCAAAGTCCGCGACACTGGGTGAGATTGTTGCACTAGTTGCCGATCATGAGGCTCACCTAAAGATTGAGATTGCTAACGAGAGAATTGTCGGGATCGGCGCTGCCACCTTGGCGGTGAGATTGAACTGGGACGGGCAGTCAGATCCGAAGGACCTTATAACAAAGGGCGGTTTTGGCACTTGGAACTTCAAAGAAGTTTCAAAACAGCTAAAGGCTATGGGCTTGACACTTGGTCCAATTACAAACGATCCACTTTTGGCAAGCTACATAATTGACCCTCTTACAAAAGACCTAAACCCAGATGCGTTGATCCGCACCTACGCCGGCATCGACATAGTTCGCCAGGATCCCAATGAGCTACTTGCTCAGAGCGATCCATCGCTAGATGCATGGGTATTCGCCGTGCTCTCAAAAATCGCCCTTGCCCAATTGGAAGCTGAAGGTTCTCTCGGTGTGTACCGAGACATCGAACTTCCAGCCAGTGTGACGCTTGCGCAGATGGAGCAGCAGGGAATCGCGATCGATAAAGCGAGTCTTGAGCAGCAGTTCGACGAGCTCAGCACCGAAGTTGAATCTGTGGCCAAAGAGGCTTACGCCATCATTGGTCACGAAGTAAATCTCGCAAGCCCCAAGCAGCTACAAACCGTTTTGTTCGAGGAACTTGGAATGCAGGGCACTAGAAGCGTAAAGACCGGATTCTCAACCAACGCGGAAGCTCTCGCGACACTTTATGAGCAAACCGAGCACCCATTTTTAGAGCGCTTGCTTGCGCACCGCGATGCCACAAAACTTCGTCAGATGGCAGAGACCCTGATCAAGGCAATCGAGCCAGACGGCCGCATCCACACGACTTACTCTCAGGTTGGAACTGCTACCGGTCGCCTGAGTAGCGAGAACCCAAACCTGCAGAACATTCCGATCAAAACCGCAAAGGGTCAGAAGCTTCGAAGCGCCTTCGTTGCTGGGGCGGGTTTCGAAACCCTGCTAACGGCCGACTACTCGCAAATCGAGATGCGCATCATGGCGCATCTATCCCAGGATGCCGGCCTAATCGAGGCATTCAACCAGGGTGAGGACCTGCACAGCTTTGTTGGGGCTCGAATCTATGGCGTGGAACCAAGTGAGGTCACCTCTCAAATGCGCTCCAAAGTCAAGGCAATGAGCTACGGGTTGGTCTACGGTCTTAGCGAATACGGTCTGGCCAGGCAGCTGCGCATTGAGAGCAAAGAGGCCAAGCAGCTCATGTCTGATTACTTCGACCGCTTTGGTGGCGTGAAGACATACCTAGACCAGGTGGTTCAGAAGGCTAAAACTCTTGGCTACACCACTACCGTTTATGGTCGCAGAAGGCCGTTCCCAGATCTGAACTCGAAGATTTTCCAGCTTCGCGAAATTGCCAGACGAGCAGCGCTAAACGCCCCAATTCAGGGCACTGCCGCTGACATCATGAAGCTTGCGATGATCAAGGTGCACGAATCAATGTTGGCTGAGGGACTGAAATCCCAGCTCTTGCTCCAGGTGCACGATGAGTTGGTGTTGGCTGTAGCGCCTGGGGAGTTGGAGCAACTCAAGTCGCTCACTACCAAGGCCATGAGCGATGTGGCAAAACTCTCCGTTCCACTTGAGGTGCACATCGGCATTGGCACTAATTGGGAACTAGCAGGGCACTAGATATACCTGTAAGCTTGCGCGAGTGCTAATTGGCACAAATCCCTGTCCAATCGCCGGACAAATAGGAAAGCTTTTCTAAGGTTTTCCCTTGCACGGCCCGAGTAAAACAAAGTGAATAACACCACATATGGCAACCAAACAAACCGCTAAAAAGCAGGTAGCAGTAAACGATATTGGCTCAGCAGAGGACTTCCTAGCTGCAGTAGAAGCAACGCTCAAGTTCTTCAACGATGGTGACCTAATCTCTGGAACCATCGTAAAAATCGATCGGGACGAAGTCCTAGTAGACGTCGGTTACAAGACCGAGGGTGTAATCCCAATTCGCGAGCTTTCCATCCGTCAGGATGCAGATCCAAATGACATCGTCAAGGTTGGCGATGCAATCGAGGCACTTGTTCTTCAGAAGGAAGACAAAGAAGGCCGACTAATTCTTTCCAAGAAGCGTGCTCAGTACGAGCGCGCCTGGGGCGACGTTGAGAAGATCAAGGAAGCCGATGGCGTGGTCAAGGGCATCGTTATCGAGGTTGTTAAGGGTGGTGTAATCGTTGACATTGGTCTACGAGGCTTCCTACCTGCATCGCTAATCGAGCTTCGCCGGGTTCGCGACCTAGGGCCATACCTTGGTACCGAGGTTGAGGCCAAGATCCTTGAGCTAGACAAGAACCGCAACAACGTTGTGCTTTCTCGTCGCGCACTGTTGGAGGAGAGCCAGAGCGCTAACCGCAGCACCTTCCTAAACGACCTAGCCAAGGGCCAGGTTCGTACCGGTGTGGTTTCCTCGATCGTAAACTTCGGTGCATTCATCGACCTTGGTGGCGTAGACGGTCTCGTCCACGTTTCCGAGTTGAGCTGGAAGCACATCGAGCACGCCAGCGAGGTAGTTGAGGTTGGCCAAGAGGTTACCGTTGAGGTTCTCGAGGTTGACAACGACCGTGAGCGTGTATCGCTTTCGCTCAAGGCAACTCAGGAAGACCCATGGCAGCTATTTGCTCGTACTCACGCCATTGGCCAGTACATTCCGGGCAAGGTCACCAAGATCGTTCCATTCGGTGCGTTCGTTCGTGTTGCAGATGGCATCGAGGGCCTAGTTCACATCTCAGAGCTATCCTCCAAGCACGTTGAGCACGCTGACCAGGTTGTTTCTGTCAACGAAGACGTGTTCGTCAAGTTGATCGACATCGACCTAGAGCGTCGCCGCATCTCGCTGTCTCTAAAGCAGGCTTTGGACGAGGTTGACCCAGATGGCACCGACTTCAACCCAGTACTTTACGGCATGAGCGCAGACTACGACGAGAACGGCGACTACCGTTACCCAGAGGGCTTCGACCCAGCCACCAGTGAATGGAAGGCCGGATTCGAGGAGGCTCGCACCAAGTGGGAGGCAGAGTACGCCGAGGCACACACTCGTTGGGGCACACACAAGTCTCAGGTCAAGGCCACTCGTGCGCAGCTTGCTGCTCTCCCAGAGGCACCTGCTACTCCAGCAAAGGAGCCAACCGCTTCTGCAGGATCCGCAGCTTCCGAGGGAACCTTGGCAGACGACGAGTCGCTAGCCGCATTGCGCGACAAGCTAGCTGGCGACAAGTAAATTACCTAAAGCGAAGCGGGGGTGCGAAAGCACCCCCGCTTTCGTTTATCCTTAGCCAGTGCTGATTGCGCTAACAGGTGGTATTGGATCCGGTAAGTCGACCGTGGCTCGACGCTGGGTTGAACTTGGCGCAACCGAGGTCGATGCAGACTTGCTTGCAAGAGAAGTCGTTGAGCCTGGAAGCATTGGTTTAGAGCAAGTCGTCCAGGAATTTGGCCCTTCGGTCTTGACCGAGTCAGGCACGTTAGACCGAGCTGCGCTAGCGAAGATTGCATTTGCAAGCGACGCCAACCGAATCAAGCTTGAGGGCATTCTTCACCCGCTGATTCAAGAACTTGCTCTACAAAAGGTCACCAATCTTGAAGGCGTGGTCGTCTACACAATCCCTTTGTTTGTTGAGAGTAAGTCCAAGCTCCAATTCGACAAGGTAGTAGCTATCAGTTGCGATGAGGATGTTCGCGTTAGAAGACTCGTCGATTCTCGCGGGATGACTGAAGCCGAGGCTAGAAGCCGCATCGCTGCTCAGGCAAACGACACTCAGAGGGAAGCCGTGGCTGACATAGTTATTGATTCGAATTGCTCATTGGAAGAACTTATCCAAAAAGCAGACGCGGTCTACCTTGGCCTCAAGGAGAAGTTGTGACACCAGAAGATGCCAGACCATTCCGCGCAGAAACACCGTATGAGCCCTCCGGAGACCAGCCTCAGGCAATCAAGGAGATCACCGAACGAATCACTGCGGGGGAGCGCGACGTTGTTCTTTTGGGTGCAACCGGTACTGGAAAATCTGCAACCACTGCGTGGGTGATCGAGAAGCTACAGCGTCCAACTCTGGTTATCGCCCACAACAAAACTCTTGCTGCACAGCTTGCCAGCGAATTGCGCATGATGTTCCCCGATAACGCCGTTGAGTACTTTGTTAGCTACTACGACTACTACCAGCCAGAGGCATACGTTCCGCAGACTGACACCTTCATTGAGAAGGACTCGACCATCAATGAAGAGGTTGAGCGTCTTCGCTACTCAGCCACTATGTCTTTGCTATCCAGACGCGATGTGATTGTGGTATCAACCGTCTCTTGCATCTACGGCCTCGGTGCTCCGAAAGAGTATTTGGCGCAGTCGCTTCCGCTTCAGGTTGGGCAACGCATTGACCGCGATGAACTTATTCGTGGCCTGGTTCAGATTCAGTACCAGCGAAACGACATCGAATTCGTGCGCGGAAACTTCCGCGTCAAAGGCGACACCGTAGAAATCATCGCTGTCTACGATGAGGAAGCCACTCGCATTGAGTTCTTTGGCGACGAGATTGAAAAGATCTACCGGATCCACCCTTTGACCGGTGAGGTCTTGATGGAGCGCCAGTCGGTGGCAATCTACCCGGCTTCCTACTACGTGGCACCTGTGGAGCGCATGGCCCAGGCCATGGAGGCAATCGAAGAGGAGCTGGAGGGTCGCTACCGCGAATTCGAGCAGCAGGGCAAGCTCTTGGAGGCCCAGCGCATCAAAATGCGCACCACCTTTGACTTAGAGATGATCCGCGAACTTGGCTTCTGCTCCGGCATTGAGAACTACTCCAGACAAATTGACCAGCGCGAACCCGGTGAGCCACCGGCTTGTCTGTTGGATTACTTCCCTGAGGACTTTTTAACCGTTATTGACGAATCACACGTCACGGTGCCACAGATTGGAGCCATGTCTGCCGGAGATGCTTCAAGAAAGCGCACCCTTGTCGAGCACGGCTTTCGACTGCCGTCGGCGCTAGACAACAGACCTCTTAGGTTCGAGGAGTTCCTAGAGCGAACAGGACAAACTCTGTATCTATCGGCCACTCCTGGAAAGTATGAGCTTGCTAAGGCTGATGGTGTGGTGGAGCAGATCATTCGCCCAACCGGTCTTGTAGATCCGCAGATTGTCGTAAAGCCATCGAAGGGTCAAATTGATGACCTGCTGGAGGAAATCAAGCTTCGCACCGAACGCAATGAGCGAGTGCTTGTGACAACCCTGACCAAGCGTTTGGCCGAAGAGGTCACCGACTACTTCACCGAGATGGGCATCAGAGTTAGATATCTTCACTCTGATGTTGACACCCTCAGAAGAGTGGAACTACTTCGGGAACTCAGGCAGGGCATATTCGATGTGCTGGTAGGTATCAACCTTTTGCGGGAGGGTCTAGACCTCCCAGAGGTGTCACTAGTTGCAATCTTGGATGCCGACAAAGAAGGATTCCTTCGCTCAGCCACCTCGCTGATTCAGACCATTGGTAGAGCAGCACGTAACATCAACGGTGAAGTGCACATGTATGCCGATCGAGTTA
>CAMAQN010000004.1 GCA_945860535.1 Auritidibacter sp. Marseille-P8566 | reverse complement strand
ACTTTGCCCAGCTAGGCTGCACCACTCGACCAAGCTGAAATGCGTGGGCAACTTCTTCAGCGCTAAAGCCCTGGATGTCGTGGAGCTTCTCCCCGGTGAGCGGGCTTACGACCGAAATTAGATTCATAGCTATATCTAACGGGGTTTTAGACCTAAAGACTTCCCACCTAGGCCTATTGGTATCGAAGCAATTTGCTTGGCAAGCTCGACAATCTGAATTGAAATCTCGTGTTCTGTGTGTGAAACCACAAGCGGCACACCCTGATCCGAGGCTTCTCGGAGCTCGCTGCTAATCGGCAGCTGAGCTAAAAGTTCTACTGTCTGTCCACTGAGAGTGCTCAATCGATCGGCAACAGCCTGCCCACCACCCTGACCGAAGATGTATTGATTTCCGGAATCGCTGGGTAGATAACTCAGATTCTCAATCACCCCAAGGATTTCCTGACCGGTCTGCAATCCAATCGCTCCGCTTCGCTCCGCCACGGTGGCAGCAGCAGATTGCGGGGTGGTGATAACCAAGGAACGTGCTTTTTTCAAAAGCTGCCCCAGGCTGATTGCGACATCTCCGGTGCCAGGGGGAAGATCAACCAGCAGGTAGTCCAGGTCACCCCAGTAAACATTGGTTAGAAATTGCTCAATTGCTCGATGCAACATGGGTCCGCGCCAACCAACCGGCTGGTTATCGGTGACAAAGAAGCCGATTGACATCACCTTCACGCCAAAGGCAATTGGAGGCAAAATCAAATCGTCCAACTGTGTTGGATTCTCACTGATGCCCAGTTGCCCGGGAATGGAATAGCCAAAGATATCGGCATCTATCAGCCCAACCTTGTGGCCAAGTTCAGCTAGAGCAACCGAAATATTCGTGGTTAGCGTGCTCTTTCCGACCCCACCTTTACCGCTTCCGACGAAGATCACCTGGGTGAAGTTATCGTCTTGGGCGAACGGGTTGAATCTCAGTGGCGCATCACCGCGCAGCTTTACCTTCAGCTCATCGCGTTCGGCTTGGGTCATTACAGACATGGTTAGCTCATAAGAGGAAAAGCTCTCACTGAGAACCTCGCGAACATCTCGTTC
The DNA here is from genome assembly GCA_945860535.1 of Auritidibacter sp. Marseille-P8566. Lineage (GTDB taxonomy): Bacteria > Actinomycetota > Actinomycetes > Actinomycetales > Microbacteriaceae > Aquiluna. The sequence continues at coordinate 45,375 of CAMAQN010000004.1, read as the reverse complement.
GATCTTCTGCGCTGCCGGGCAGCCTGCAATTGTAAGTTTTACGATGACCGAAGCTGTGACATCGGTTTCGGAGGTGATCTCAACCATCCCAAGCTCGGTGATTGGGGCTCTGAGCTCTGGGTCAATAACCAGCTTCAAAGCGGCTAGCGCTTTGCTCATTTGGTCTTTTTAGGCTTGTTTTGCAGCTCTTCTAAAAGCTCTCGCACCGCTTCGCGCAGTTCGTCCTTGACGAAGTCCTTGGTGGCAACTTCATCCAGGGCAAGCTTGAGCGCTGCGACCTCGCGGGCCAGGTATTCGGTGTCGGCTAGGTTTCGCTCAGCACGCTGACGGTCCTGCTCAAACTTGACTCGGTCACGGTCATCCTGGCGGTTCTGAGCCAAAAGAATCAAAGGCGCAGCATAGGAAGCCTGAAGCGAGAGGATCAGGGTCAAAAGGCTAAAGTTTAGAGCTCTAGGGTCATACTGCGCATTTACCGGTGCCAAGGTGTTCCAAGATAGCCAGATCATCACGATGATGGTCATGGTGATCAGGAACGCGCCGGTTCCCATTGCTCGGGCAAAACTCTCCGAGATGCGGCCAACCGCTTCTTGGTTCATGCTCGGGGCACGGAATACTCTTCGAGCCTTTGGAGTCTCGAGAGGTGATTGATTTCTAGCCATCATCAGGCCTCACTTCTCCAGTCATCCGGCAACAGGTGGTCCAAAACATCGTCCACGGTCACAACACCGAGCATGTGGCGCTCAGCGTCCACCACCGGCAGAGCAACCAGGTCGTAGGTTGCAAGGTCGCGGTGAATCTGCGCGATAGAGGTATCCACGTGGATTGGTTCTTGATCTGAATCCAGTAGCGATGCCAATCTCTCATGTGGGGGATAGCGCAGCAGTTTTTGGAAGTGAACCACGCCTAGGTACTTACCGGTTGGGGTCTCATAGGGCGGTAGCGTCACGAACACCTGGGCCGCTAGAACTGGCTCGACTTCCTTGCGGCGAATCAGCGCCATCGCCTCTGCCACTGTGGTGTCGGCAGCACAAATGATTGGTTCCGGGGTCATCATTCCACCAGCGGTATACGGTTCATACTTCAAAAGTTCGCGAATATCATCCGCTTCCTCTTGGTCCATCAGGTCCAAAAGGGTTTCGGTGCGCTCTTTGGAAAGATTCTGCATAAGGTCCGCTGCGTCGTCAGGATCCATCAGGTCCAAAACCTCGGCAGCACGCTCATCCCCAAGTTCGTTCATGATCTCGAGCTGCTCTTCTTCCGGCAGCTCTTCGAGTAGATCGGCCAAGCGCTCGTCATCGAGCTCCTCTGCCAATGCAATCATTCGGTCTTCTGGAAGTTCCAGCACTGCGGTCGCCAAGTCGGCCGGGCGAAGATCAGCGACCGTTGAAAGTAGCTGCTGAGCATCTTGCTCGGCCGGGTTTTGCTTGTTCTCCTGAACGTCTTGCCACATCACAAACTCAGTCGGACCCTTGGCAAAAGGCAGAGCGGTGTTCTTTGGCCTGCGGACAAACAGCTCGCTTAGCTGCCAGTCGCCACGCTTGTTTTTCTCGATGGCGAAGTCTTCGATGGTGGCATCACCTGAGCCATCCAACAGGGTGACCTTACGGCCGAGGATCTCTGCAATCGCACGCACTTCTTGGCCACGTTGTGAGAAGCGGCGTAGGTCAATGAAACCGTTCGTCATTAGTTGGCCAGGGGCAATTGCAGTGACTCGTGCGACTGGAAGAAAGACCCTTCTACGGCCGGAGATTTCGATGACAAAGCCGGTTGCCTGGGGTGGCAAAGACTTTCGGTACGCCATTAGAACGTCAATGACTTTTCCAACTCGATCTCCGAGTGGGTCAAAGACGCCACAGCTCGCCAATCTGGCTACGAATACTCTGGTTGCGCTCACAGAGATAACCTTATTCTGCAAAAGCAAACTTCTGGCAAAATGCTTACATGACAGATGCTCGCCCTAACCCAAAAAATGGCCGTCCTGGACTTACCGTCCCCAAGGGCCACTCACTTGGCGAGTTCCCGAATTACCAAGATGCCACCAAATTGGTGGAGCGTCTGATCGCGGGCGACTTTGCGCCAAACAAGATTTCTATCATTGGTCACGACCCAGTTTTGGTTGAACGAGTTCGAACTCGACTGGGCTATGGGCGTGTAGCGCTCTCAGGTGCCGTTACCGGTTTTTGGATGGGTTTGATTTTCGCATTGCTAATCGGCGCTGGGATTGAGGTTTCCCCAGAGGGCGGGGTGAACTACCTGCCGCAGCAATTCTTCTCAGTTTTGGTGGTGGCAGCAGGCCTTGGCATGCTGTTCCAAATCATTAGATTCTCGACCATGAAAAACAAGCGATCATTTTTGTCATCTCAAATGCCAATCGCCACTCGCTACGAAGTGATTGTTCCAAACGATGATGCGCTACCAGCGCTGAAGATTCTGGGACTAGCCGGCAGCTCCGAGTAGTTCCTGGGCGTACCAAGCTTCTATTTCAGCAGTGGTTCTTGGCAATCCCGCCGAGAGATTCTCAACTCCGGTTTCGGTAACTAACACGTCATCTTCGATTCTCACACCAATCCCACGGAATTCCGCAGGCACGGTTAGGTCATTAGCGTGGAAATAAAGCCCTGGCTCGATGGTGAAGACCATGCCCGCCTGCAAGGTGCCCTCTTGATACATCTCACGTCTTGCTTGCGCGCAGTCGTGCACATCCATACCTAGGTGGTGGCTGGTGCCATGCACCATGTAGCGGCGGTGGTGCTGGTTTTCCGGCTTGAGCGACTCCTCAAGAGTCACCGGCAAAAAGCCAAACTCCGACACTTTCTGCGCGATAACCTCAATGGCTGCGTTGTGGATGTCCTTGAACTTGATGCCCGGTTTGGCAATTGCAAACGCTGCATCCGCGGCGGCTAACACCGCATCGTAAATCTGCTTTTGCTGCTTGGTGAACTTGCCGTTGACTGGAATGGTCCTGGTGATATCGGCTGTGTAAAGAGAATCGAGCTCGACTCCGGCATCAACCAGAATCAAATCGCCCTCTTTCACCTCACCGTCGTTGTTGGTCCAGTGCAAAGTGCAGGCGTGTGCGCCGGCGGCTGCGATGGTGCCGTAACCGAGGTCATAGCCCTCAAGACGTGCTCTGGAGAAAAATGCCGTCTCCACCACGCGCTCACCTCGCAAGTGGGTCTTAGCCTTGGGAAGCGAACGAGCGACATCACCAAATCCGCGAATCGTGACGTTGACCGCCTCGCGCATTTGGGAAATCTCGTAGTCATCCTTGATGAACCTCAAAGTCGAGAGTGCTTCCGCCAACTTGGCATTTTTAGGTGTTACGACCTTGCCAAGTTTCTCAAGATGCTTTGGAAGCTTCGCTAGATACTCGGTTTCAATCCCGAGCTGGTTAGCTACCTGTAGAAGGCTTGGTCTTGCTCCCACCCAGAATTCGCCAATCATGTTGTTTGCGAAGAATTCGTCCGAGGTCTTGTCCGCTGTCGGCATCAAGTAAAGAGTTGAGTGGACCTTAGTTTTACGCGCGTCAATTACCAATACCGAGCCTGGGACTGTTTCAGAACCCCAACCGGTCAGGTGGGCAAATCCAGAGAATGGGCGATAGCGATACTCATCATCATTCGAGCGAACCTTTGGCTGCCCCGCCTCAATTAGCAGAACCTTGCCTTTGAACTGCTTAGCAAGTTCTGCTCTGCGCTTCTCGGTGAAGTTCGCTACATCCCAGCGCGGTGCTTCTTGGTCCTGAGAATCATCCCAATTCGAAGCGATGTACTTCAAAAAGGCTTTCGATTGTGGCGTGCGCGATCTGTTGGACGGCTGTGACTTTTTTCCCATGCCACTATTCTCTACCTGTGATCGACCTTCATGCACACACTAATTTTTCGGATGGTAAAGACACCCCCACCGAATTAGTGCAAAATGCCGCCCGTGCTGGGATTCAGGTGCTGGCGATCACCGATCACGACACCGTATCCGGCTGGGATGAAGCGCTACAGGCCGCCCAGAACATTGGAATTGGGTTGATCCCCGGTATTGAAGTTTCGACTCGAGCGGTAACGCCATCTGGCCATGGCGTAAGCGTCCACATGCTGGCCTACCTCCCGGACCCAAATGATCAAGCGCTTATTGGTGCGCTGAACCGCACCAAGGAATCCAGAATGGTTCGAGCTCGCGAAATGGTGTCGAGGCTCTCGAAGGATTACCCAATTGACTTTGAGATGGTGCTCAGACAACTGCCTGAAGGTTCAACAATTGGCAGACCGGCAATCGCCGATGCCCTTGTCGAAGCCGGCATCGTTCCAACCCGATCGGATGCCTTTACCTCGATTTTGCATCGGAGTTCTAGCTACTACGTCTCTGAAAAATCCCTCGACACAATTGAGGCCATTGGTTTGATCAAGCGCGCCGGGGGAGTCAGCGTTATGGCTCACCCGCTGATCGATTTTCCACCGGGCGCAAAAAGGGAAGATCTTCCCAGGGCGCACTTTGAAACTCTGATTGAGGCAGGGCTGGATGGCTTGGAGGTAGATCACCGAGCTGTGCCGGATGTTGCGAGGCACTGGCTTAGGGATATGTCGCTAAAGCACAACCTGATTGTTACCGGGTCGTCTGATTACCACGGGGTGGGTGGCAAAGACAACCTGCTTGGCGAAAATGTGACTTCGCCTCAGATGCTTCAGCGAATTATTGATCAAGCCTCAGGCTTTGAACCGCTCACATAGTTGCGTGATCGGTTGCGATCGCGCCTAGGTGCTTGCTTAGTCGGTTCGGTTCTGGCAGGTTGCTGCTGTCTTGGCTTTGAATCCCTTACCGGCTCTTTGGTTGAGCGGGCAATGCGACCCTTGGTGCCAGCCGCAATGCCGAGCTCCTCAAATAGGTGAGGGGAATTCGAATAGGTCTCTTGCGGCTCAGGCTTTTCCAGCTCGAGCTCGCGGTTGATGTGTACCCAGCGAGACATGTCGTCCCAGTCCACAAAGGTAACTGCAACACCGAGCTTGCCGGCACGGCCAGTTCTACCAATGCGGTGTAGGTAGGCCTTCTCGTCCTCAGGAACCGAGTAGTTGATTACGTGAGTTACGTCGTCAACGTCAATTCCACGAGCAGCAACTTCGGTTGCGACCAGGATGTCTTTTTTACCTGCGCGGAAATTCGCCATCGAGCGCTCGCGGGCTTCCTGGCTCATATCTCCGTGCAATGCAGTGGCATTGAAGCCACGGTCAATTAGCTCTTCGGAGAGCTTGGCGCTGGTGCGCTTGGTGCGAACGAAAATTACGGTCTTACCGCGGCCCTCGGCCTGCAGGATGCGACCTACTACTTCATCTTTATCCATCGAGTGGGCGCGGTAAACAAACTGCTTGATGTCAGCTTTGGTCTTACCCTCGTCCGGATCTTGCACTCGAATGTGGATAGGTCGGTTTTGGTAACGACGAGCGAGATTCAGAATCGCTGCCGGCATGGTTGCCGAGAACAACATGGTCTGGCGACCGGCAGGAGTGAAGCTGAAAAGCTTCTCAACATCTGGCAAGAAACCAAGGTCCAGCATCTCATCGGCCTCATCCAAAACCATGAACTTGATCTTTCCAAGATCCAAAAGCTTTTGCTTGGCAAGGTCAATTAGTCGGCCCGGGGTTCCAACCACTACCTGAGCACCGGCCTTGATCTGAGCAATCTGACCCTCATACGCCTTGCCGCCATAAATGGCTGCAATTTGGGTGCTTCGGTTTGAGGCTGCAAGTTCTAGGTCTTCAGCAACCTGCACGGCAAGTTCGCGGGTTGGAACGACGACCAACGCCTGAACGCCGTGCTCTGGGTCTTTTCCAAGGGACTGCAGGAGCGGAAGGCCAAATCCTAGGGTCTTTCCGGTGCCAGTCTTGGCCTGTCCGATAACGTCAGTTCCAGATAACGCAACTGGAATAGCTTGTTCCTGAATTGGGAATGGACTGGTGATTGATTTGGAATCTAAAGCGGCACAGATGTCTTCATCTATGCCAAGGGAACGAAAGTTCAAGAATTCTCTCCATTGATTTGCCACTCCCGTTAGTGGGATGCGGTCGCAAGTTATAAGCTTTTCAGGTGTTGGATTGGTTGCGCAGACTCCGCAAGGTGTCCCAGAAGCTTTCGCTCCCCTCGCGTGATGCGAGCTCGGGTAGAAGCCAAATTCAACTCAACCCTGCCAAGCTTACTCCTTCGCCTGAAATCTACCTAGGTCGGCTTGCTCACCTAACGGTCAGCATCGCGGAGCAGCTGGACCAGCAGTCGGAAACAGCCGGCGATCAAACTCTTTCTAAGAAGCTTCACCTGCTCTCCAATAGGTACTACTCAAGGCACGCAGAACTGGTTCCGCTGCTGACAAAACTCGATGTGTCTCCAGCTGAGCTTGACGCGCTTTACGGCAACTCAATCAATCAGCTGCTTAGTCGAACTAAAGGCGTGGACTTTTACGAAGAGATGATGCGCGACTACATCGTTTTTGGAATGTTGGAAGACTCTTTCCGCAAACTCGCTAAGGGCCTAACCGCCGCTAGGCGAATCAAGGTTGAAGAGCTTTTGTCTCACCAGGAGCTTGAGAAGCTATCGCAGTCCACGCTGTTTGGCGCAATTGCTCAAGATCCGAAGCTCGGCCACCGACTTGCTCTTTTCGGCCGCATGGTGGTGGCGGATTGCTTATTGGAGATCAGAAACACAGTTAGTTTGGAAAAGGTTTTGCTCACTGGCTCATTCAAGAACGATGCCGACAAAACCCGTGCTCAGTTCAAAGCACTCGAGCCATACACCTCAGAGTTGATTGCAGCGCACACGGTGCGTATGGATCAACTAGGCCTTAGCGCCTAGGCGAATCTCGGCCAACTTCTTTTCCTCGGCCAATGCCCTAGTACGAGCTAGGTAGCGAGTTCCGAAGATCATTGCGGCGGGCATCGCCAACATCACGATGAACCAAATCCAGGCTTCGTCGTAGTGAAAACCAGCCCAGGTGAGAATAAGCCAAATCAAACAGCCCGAGACCAGCGATATTCCGGCCGGGACCAGCTTGCCGTAGTGCTCGGATCTGGGAAGTACGAAAGGCGCAACCAGAGCCAAAATTGCGGCGTATGCCAAAAGAACCAGAATTTCCATTAGGCGAGGAATCCAACTCTGCGGCTTTGCTCCGCTCCAATTTCAACGAAGGCAATGCTCGATGTTGGAACCAAAATGGTCGCGCCCTTATCGTCTTCAAAAAAGACCAGGTCCTGCTTTGAAGCGAACGCAGTCGAGATCAAGGTAGAAACCTGCTCAGAGCTCAGGTTTGTTTCGAAACTTAAGTCGCGCTGATTCTCGCGTATGCCAATTCTGATTTCCATTGCACTCCTTTGGGGATTACTAGGTTACGACATGAAAAAGTCACAGCGTGCAAATAGATTTGCCTAGTGGTCGAAAACAATCAGGTATTTGCTCAGGGTGCAGTTGATGCATCGGGCGAATTCAACCTTCGATCCCTATTTGAAATCAGTTCAGGTCAGCACATTGTCCTAGGTGCGCCTGGTGCCGGAAAGACCACCGCTTTGCGCCATTTCGCGGCTGCGCTTGAAAAAACAGTTGATCCATCCCACATTTTGGTGCTGACTCCAACCCGACAATCCGCGAGCAGGCTGCGCGACCAGCTGGCTTTAGAGGGCAAGCGGGCAACTTCCGCGCCCCGCGCCCAGTCGGTAACAAGCTATGCCTTTGGCCAGTTAGCGGCTAGCAACCCTGAGATGCGATTGCTCTCCGGTGCCATGCAGCAAAGCATTCTTCGCGAGTTGATTGAGAAAAGCCCGAGCAGTCCATGGGGTTATGACCTGCAGACCATTGGATTGCAGGGCTTTATTCAAGAGTTGAGAGATCTATTTGCGGTTTGCATCGAAAATGGCCTCTCAACTAAGTGGCTGATGGAAAAATCTCAAGAATTCAGTCATCGCGGTTTGGCAATTGCTGCGGAACTAATACCGGCTTACGAAATCGAACTTCAGGCCAAGGGTCTAATTGACCCATCGCAATTGATTCTCAGTGCGTGTGAACTGCCATCGCCAGATTACAAATGGGTGCTTGTCGATGACGCCCAGGATTTTTCGAAGGCTGGGTTGGCCCTGGTTGGGAAAATTGCTCAAAACGCCAACCTTGTGCTTTTTGGTGACCCGGATAGCACAGTGCTTGGTTTTAGATCTGGATTAGTTGACGGGTTTGTCGGGGAGTTCTCTGGGGCGACAAAGCACTACCTAGAACCCAATAACAATTTTGCCCATGAGCTTTCGAAATTAGCCTCGAAGCTTCCACCGCAATTGGCTGGCCCTCAGCGGCCGAGACCGGTTGGTAGCTCGGGCCAGATTCGGACTGCACTTTTTGACAATCAGGTGAGTGAAGCCGATTGGCTGGCCAGTGAGATTAGGCAACGCAGAATGAAAGATGGCCTGAGCTGGGGGGATTTCGCAGTTGTTGCCAGAACCAGAACTCAACTGGATCAGTTGGCTTCGGCACTTGCGGCTCGCGAAGTGCCGACCGCAACACTCGGGACAAGTCAGGCGCTGAGAGATCAGCCCATGGCCAGGGCGCTATTGGAAACCGCGCAGCTGGGGCTTAGAAGAGGTGACCAAAATTCTGTGATCGAGGTGCTGCATTCGCCTATTTTCGGTCTGGATTCGATATCCATTCGAAGGTTGAAGCGCCAATTGGCACAGCAATCAGATTTAGATCAGGTACCTTCCTCAGAGCTACTTATTGCGGCATTAGAAGTGGAAATCGAACCAAGCACTCCTGAATTTAGAAAGCTTGGAAAACTAAGCGCTCTAATTCAAAACATCAAGTCTTTGGCCGACTCAAGCGCACACGAATTACTGTCGGCAATTTGGTCGATTGTTGATCACTCAGCACTGCAGATGCTCGCCAAGGGGTCCTCAGAGGTCGCACTCAGTGCTAACCGCTCTCTGGATTCGGTACTTGAGCTATTCGCCGCTGCCCAGCGTTTTGATGCCAATCAGCTGGGTACCGCCTTCGATTTTGTCTTGGCGCAGCTGGAACAGGCGGTGCCAGAAGACTCTCTGGCTGCCAAGGGTCTGCGTCCTGCGGTGCAGTTGACCACGGCTGCCGGGCTTTCGGATCGTAGCTATCAGGTCGTGTTTTTGCCGCGCCTGCAAGACGGAATCTGGCCAAACCTAAGACCTAGAAGTTCACTGTTAGGGGCTACCTCACTCTCGGGCTTCCTAAATGGCAAAGTGGCGCAACCCATGCTTCCGGTTCGTTCCGAACTAGACGATGAGATTCGTCTGCTTTACAAGGCAATCGGTGCTGCCCGCTCCGAGGTAATCATCACGGCGATGGTTTCCCAAGAGGAGCAACCGTCGCAGTTTTTCGAGATGCTAGGGCTTGCACCACAGCGCCATGAGCAGCCAATCAGCTTTGATCTTCGACGTCTGGTTGGAAGTTATCGCCGAGCACTTGCATCCGGTGACCAATCAGTTGCACCGCTATTGGCAGCGCTCGCGCTGCTGCAGGTACCAGGAGCTAATCCAGCCGGCTGGCAGGGACTGTTGCCAATTTCCACCGATGAAGCGCTAGTGGTCGACGGTGAAGACATTCGCTTCTCGCCCTCGAGGCTCTCCGCCTTCGAAAAGTGTCCGGTGCACTGGTTCATCCAGAATTTTGGAGGAGATGGCTCTGGCTTTGAGGCGTCACTGGGCACATTGCTGCACGCGGCGCTAGAAGTCTCTAAGACGGAAGCCGAGCTTGAGAGCTTTGTGGAAAGCAACTGGCACACCTTGGAATTCGAAGCAAGCTGGCAGTCCAGTGGGCAAAAGCGCAAAGCGCTGAACATGGTGGCCGCCCTGGGTGAATACCTGCGCAGCGCTGGCGAATTAGTATCTGCCGAGCAAAAGTTTGAGGTGAAAATCGGACGCTTGGTTATCGCCGGCAAGATCGATCGAGTAGAGCGCGATGCAGATGGCGGTCTCAGAGTGGTGGATCTAAAGACCGGAAAGCCACCAAGTGCCCAGGAGGTAGTGGCTCACAGGCAGTTAGCGGTCTACCAATTAGCGGTTCGGGAGCAATACGGCGAAGAGATGGCTGGCGGCCGAATCGTCGCTGTTGGAGACCAGCGCTTGAAAGTGCTGGACCAGCCGCCAATATCAGGAGAATTCGAAGGGGAGATTCTCGAACTTCTAAAAAGAGTTGAAGACGGAGCGGGCGGCAATAGCTTCGTGGCCGAGATAGCCGATCACTGCAACGAAGATTCAAACTGCCAACTGCTGATATCCAAGGTGGTAACCAGTGGCTAAGTACTCTTCGGACCAGGTCTATAAGTTACTCTCGCCACACTCTTTGACTCAGGAGCAAAAGGCTGTCATCGAAGGCGCTTCAAATACCTCTCCGACCTTGGTGATTGCCGGAGCTGGCAGCGGCAAGACCGAGCTAATGACGGTTAGGGTTCTATATCTAATCGCCAATTCACTGGCCCTACCCTCGGAAATTCTCGGGCTCACCTTCACGCGCAAAGCAGCGAGCGAGCTGTCCGCGAGGGTGAATCAAGCACTCTACAAATTGCGTGAGAGTGATATGTGGCCAGCTGAACTACAGCAGGATTTCACTCCTCCAAATATCACCACCTACAACTCCTTTGGAAACGACATCTTCCGCAAACTCTCGTTGGCGGTTGGTTATGAGTCAGATGCCACGTTGCTAACGGAGGCAAGCTCAGTTGCTCTGGCTGATGAGCTGGTCCGCAACCTAAAGGGCGACTTACATCGCAACCTAGAGGATTGGGACAAGACCAAGGATTACCTGATTGAACTGGTGCTATCGCTGGCTTCAGAGATAACCGACAATCAAGCAACCCCCGAGACAGTGATTGCTACTCTCACTAGTTTTGCAGGCCAGATTTCTGGGTTACCCAAAAGCGATAAGGGAGAGCCGGGTCAGTTCCAATACGTCACTGACCTACTGGATGCCGCCGCGCTCAATGTGGTGATTGCCGAGCTGGTTGCCCAATATCTAGCGCTAAAAAAGAGAAGGAATCTAGTCGACTTTTCAGACCAGGTGGCCCTGGCCTTGAGCGCACTCACCGGGGAATTTGAACACGGTTACCGATTCGTTTTGCTCGATGAGTATCAGGACACCTCGAGTATTCAAACTCAACTGCTAGCCCGCTTGTTTTTCGCTCAGGCGGTTTTGGCCGTCGGTGACCCGAATCAGGCAATTTACGGTTGGCGCGGCGCGAGTAGCAATAACCTCGCCGGTTTCCATGCGGACTTTGGCTCTAAACAGGCTCAAACTTTCCAGCTTTCGACCTCTTGGCGATCCGGCCAGGCGGTGGTGGATGCCGCCAATCAACTCACCCAAGCCCTCAATGCCATCCAGCCAGAACTAGCCCCGGTAACTCTGACACCTGGGGTGGCAAATCGTGAGAACTTCGTAACCGCTGAAGTATTTCAAGACGAGTTATCCGAGGCAGAAGCGGTAGCTGACTGGTTTGAAAGAAACCTCGACGAAGATAAGTCCGCTGCACTGTTACTGAGAACCAAAGCGAGCATGCCGCTTTATGCCAAAGTCATCTCCCAGCGGGGGATAGCGGTTGAAGTATCTGGGCTATCCGGGCTGCTACAGCTTCCTGAGGTTATGGATTTGATTTGCGCTTTGAATGTGGTGCAGCGACCAGAGTCCGGAGCTTCGCTAATGCGCCTACTCTCGGGCCCACGATGGAGGATTGGACCAAAAGACCTAGCCGAACTTAGCGCTACTGCTCAGCGTCTATCGAGGATTAGATCTGAGGTTACAAGTGCTTTGCCCGTGACGATTGTGGAGGCGCTGGATGAACTAGTTCGTCCAGGTGCACTGCAGTACTCGAACTTCTCTGAAATCGGCGGAGCACGATTGGTTATGGCAGCCAAGCTATTGCGAAAGATGCGTGCCACCTCGAACATCTCTTTAGCCCAATTTGCCTGGGTGGTGATTCGAGAGCTAGAAATTGACATCGAGCTATTCGCGCACTCAAGTGCGCCAAATCCAATGGCGAACCTGGAAGCTTTTATTGCTCGAATTGCCGAGTACGAACAGTCTTCGCTTCGCCCTTCCCTTTCGGGGCTGCTCTCTTGGCTGGATTACGCCACCGAAAAGGAGAACTTTGAGCTCCCACGTCTTGGAGCTAAAAAGGGCACGGTCCAGATTATGTCGGTACATGCCGCGAAAGGTTTGGAGTGGGATTTGGTGGCCTTGGCTCAGCTGAATAAGGGCTCTTTCCCAGTCGATGGCAAAGGGGCTAAAGGCTGGTTAGCAGCGGGCAAGCTGCCTTTTATCTTGCGAGGTGATTCAAACGTGCTTCCTGTCTTTAGCTACCAGAACGCCACGACTCAAAAAGAACTAAAGGCAGCATTCGATCAGTTCCAAGAGCAAAATCGCCTAAGGCAGCTAACTGAAGAGCGAAGACTCGCTTATGTTGCGGTCACTCGGGCAAAGTCCGCCTTGCACATCACTGCCTCGCACTACAAGCTGGGCAATAAAAAGCCCAGGGAGCTCTCCCCATTTCTAGTTGAACTGATTGAGAACTCTCTAGTTGAGCTGGTCAATGAGATTCCTGATGTCCAAGAGATCAACCCGCTGGATGGGCGCAAGGAGCAAACTGTTTGGCCTTTTGATCCGCTTGGCGATAAGCGCCAAGAGATTGAGTCGGCCGCCGCCTCGGTAATCAGTTCTGCACCGGCAAGCCTTGAGAGTTTCACAGAACTTGCATTGCTGCTGGAGGAGCGTGAGCACGGTAACTGGCTCGCAGCCCCAGATCTGCCAAAGCGGCTAAGTGCCTCTAAGGTCATGCAGCTGATCACAAATCCACAGGAGTTTGCTGACTATTTGGCTAGGCCGATGCCTGCGCCGTATAGCCCAGTTGCGCAACGCGGCACCGACTTCCACCGTCTGCTCGAAGAACACTGGGTTAGAGATACGGAACTGGCAGATCAAGATTGGGCGGAAGAGGATTTGGAGCTCAAGGCAAACTTTGAGAATTCTCGATTCGCCACCCTCAAGCCTGACTTTGTCGAGCAGTCCATCGAATTTGAAATTGCCGGCCTAATCGTGGTTTGCAAAATCGATGCGATTTTCGCCCAGTCCGGTGGATTCTTGATTGTGGACTGGAAATCCGGTTCCGCACCAAAGTCTGAAGCCGACCTAAAATCTCGGGCGATCCAGTTAGCGCTGTATCGAATCGCTTTCGCGAAATGGCAGGGTATTGGGCTGGAAAAAGTGTCCGCGACTTTCTTCTTTGCCTCAGATGGCAAGGAAGTCATGCCAGATCGATTGCTTTCAGAGCAGGAGTTGGTAACTGCGATCGAGGATGCTAGAACAGCTCGTCGAGGCTAGTTTCTTCAGTCTTCGGGTTTTCCTCGGCTTCAGTGCCAGCGACCTCATCAAAGATTGATGCGGCAGTTACTTCCTCAAGATCTTGGCTTTCAGAAGCTTCCGCCACAGCGCTTAGTTCCTGTGTCGGCGTTGCCGCAGGAATGATTGCAGCTGCAGCGGCCAAGCCAACAAAACTGGTTGCGGTCAGATCCTTGAGGTTTCCGGCTTCCAGGTTGTCTTTCAGCTCAGCCAAGAGTTCTTCGGCTTGCTTGATCTGTTCTTGGTCACCAACAGCTAGGCAGTGCAGCAGCCAGGTTCCCAGTTCCAACTCGGAGTAGAGCATCGCACGCTGAGCAAAGTTCTCATCGGTCGTAGGTCGAGCAGCGCGGTAGTGAATCATGGCGTCCTCGAAGGTAGAAGGTAGCGCTCCACCGGAAAGCCAGCGGAAGTCTTCGGCTGGGTCGCCGATTGATAGAGAGTTCCAATTTGCAAGTCCAACAACCTGCTGGCCATTAATCAAAACACCATCAGAGCTAATTGCGCCGTGGGTGATGGTGGAGTGGAAACGGAATAGACCAATGTCTTCGAGGGCCTGCTCCCAGCGGCTAAGTAGCTGAGCAGGGACCTTGCCGGTTGCGGCCATCTTGTCTAGCTCGGAAACCTTTTGATGCAGGATTGCGGCCGAGTCGTACTGAGGCAGACCGGCATCCACGATTGCTTCGACTGAAAGTGAATGCAGAGCTGCCAGCGCTTCGCCAAAGGACTTTGAGAATGGCCCTGGTCCGAGGCGAGAAAGGTCTGGACTGGAGCCCTCCAGAAGAGTGAACAACACACCGGTTGTTCCTTTTTCATCTTGGGTTTGTCCAAGCGATTCTGGAATCTCAAACGGTAAACGAGAAGAGAGGCGACGCATGGATTGAACCACCATCTGCTCGGTTGCCAATTCGCTTATGCCTGCCGAGTTGGCCGGAATCTTGAACTCATAGGCTTGCCCATCGGCGCCCCAAAGTCGTAACGTCTCCAAATCTGGATTGGAGTCAACTTTCAAGTAGTGCCGGAAGTTTTTTCCAGGCGAAGCATCGGCTGCCAGTGCAGCTAAAATCAAAGCAGGTCGTCCCACATCTCACAGGTTAGACGGTCAATGCCCAGCAAGCGGTCAATGCCACGCGAACCAAGAGGATTCCCAATTGAACTCGGACCAGTCTGATCTCGACTTCCTAGCGGAACTTGATGACGACCAGAGGCTTGCTGCTGAGGCTTTGCTCGGGCCGGTTTGCATAATTGCAGGTGCTGGCAGTGGCAAAACCAGAACTATTTCTCATCGAATTGCCCATGGCATCGAAACTGGTGTCTACACCGCGAACCGTGTCTTGGCTCTCACCTACACAAATCGTGCGGCAAGTGAACTTCGATCCAGGATGCGCGACCTCGGAGCTGAAGGGGTTCAGGTCAGGACTTTTCACTCGGCAGCGCTTAGCCAACTGCAATTCTTTTGGCCTCAGCTCACAGAGTCACTGGCACCGAAGCTGATAACCAACAAGCTCCCTGTCCTCAAGGATGCGGTTGAGGAATTGAAGCTTCGAGTTTCGGATGAAGATCTGAGAAGCATCGCATCCGAGATTGAATGGATGAAGTACGGCTTAATCTCTTTGGACGAGTATCAAAACCTAGATCGCCCCAACATCGCGTCTTTCTCGAAGGACAAGTTTTTGGAGGTTGCCGCAAGGTTTGAAGCGGTCAAGCAGCAGCGCAGACTTGCCGATTGGGAAGATGTTCTGCTGCTAACAACAGGCCTACTGAGAAACGAAGCTCGCATGCTCGCTCACGTGCAGCAGCAGTATCGGCACTTCACGGTTGATGAGTACCAAGACATCTCGCCCCTCCAGCAGTCACTGCTCGAGACTTGGCTGGGGGACCGCGAAGAGCTTTGCGTTGTGGGCGACCCCAGACAAACCATCTACACCTTTGCCGGAGCTGATCCAAGTTTTCTGACCGGATTTATTGGCCGCTTCCCAAGCGCTCAAGTCTTTGAGTTGAACCGAAATTACCGAAGCAGCCAGGAGATAGTTCAGCTGGCTAATCGAGTTGCCGAGCATGGGGAGCTCGAAGCGGTACGAATATTCAGTTCTCGTCCCGCTCACCAAAAGTTCTCCAGCGCACTGGCTGAAGCAAAGTGGATTGCGGAGACGATTTCTGAAGCAGTACAGTCCGGAACCGACCTTGGTGAAATTGCTGTGCTTGCGAGAATCAATTCCCAGCTTGAGCAAGTGGAATCGGAACTGACAAAGCGTGGCATCAAGTGCCAGGTGAGGGGCACTGGACGTTTCTTCCGACGACCAGAGATCATGCAGGCCATGATTGCGCTCAGAGCCCTGCAAACTTCTGAGCTAACTGAGCCACTTTTTGTGTCGGTGAGCAACATCATTTCTTCGCTTGGTTGGAGTTCACGTTCGGATGGTTCCGAGAAGTGGCTCGGGCTGAATTGGTTTATTGAGGTGCTCGAGGAGTTTGCCGGCGATGTCAGCTTGGATGAGTACCTTCGCGAACTGCAAGAACGTGAGCGGTCCGGTCACGAGCCTGTAATGGCGGCGATCTCTCTTGCCACCATCCACGCGACCAAGGGTCTTGAGTGGAAATTGGTTTTCCTCTGCGGCCTAAACCAGGGCTACTTCCCAATTTCCTATGCCCAAACCAGTTCTGAGCTAGCCGAAGAACGCAGGCTTTTCTACGTTGGACTTACCAGGGCGAAAGACCGCCTGTTGCTTTCCAGTAATTCAGATAAACCGGTGTCGGAGTTTCTTAGTTTCGTCTCTTAGCGGCAGCCGCAGTTAGTCTCTGGCAGCACGCCTTCCACAATCTCTCCGGTCTTTGAATAGAACTCCAGCGGATTGTTTGCATCTTCAAGCGGATTGTCGATCTGATTCAGAATTCTTCGCACTGCAACACTCACTGCTGCCAGCATGCTCACCGAATCGGCGAGGTCGCGATCTAACTGCGAGAGCTGAGTGACTGTTGCCAGCCAACTGGGATCTTCTTGCATTCGGTAGATTTCTGAGCATGCCAGGCAAGGGGATGTTCCTGGATTAACCAGTTGCGAGATACTCGCACCGGATTCTGTGAAGCAAATCGAAATGTGGGGGACATCTCGCGTCATCCAGACCTGGTAATCCGCCGGATCAACCACATCATTTGCAATAAGCATCGCAGCTGAGATTCGATCCAGGCCACTGGTGAGCCGAGTGTGAAGTTGCAGCTCGTCTCGCTTTTTCCCGAGATGTTGTTTTGCTGCTTCGTGTCGAGTCAATCCGATTGCCATTGGGGCGTATCCGAGTTCGTTGGTGTCCGGTCTTCTAACTCTCGTGCCATCGAATGTGATTAGTGTTCCAACACCAGCCGTGTAGAGGGCTTTGGCTGCCAATAGACCGGTTCTTCCAAGGCTTGAAACGAAGACTTTGGCAAGACCGCGTTTCTTGATAATTGCTGCCGGATCTTGGAAATCGGCTAAGAAGACCCTCATGATTTCTGCAAACCGCATTTCGACATCACTTTGATCTAACTCAGGCAAGAAACTGCTGGTCTGTCGAATAAGTGGAGCCAGCCGATTCAAAATCAAATTCAGTTCCGGTTGATGGATTTTTGCAAGTCTGGTCAGGTTTCCAAATTGAACGTTGGTGACGCCCTGCTCCAAGATATCAACCACACGGTGCTCGGCTTCGGATTGGATTGGTATCAGCGTCGGATTCGAATAGCCGTATTGCCGGATGTTCTCCGAGTGCCAGATGCGAGCAAGGCTCGGGTTAATTTGTTTGACCATTGAGAAAGAATTCCGCAAAGCGAAATCCCTCGTCGACGGTTTTCCACAGGCTAGTTGTCGAGAAGTTTGTTTAGCTCACTGTCGAAATCGTCATCGCCACCAGATAGTCGCTTGATCAATGCGCTCGGGTCTTGAATGTCTTCCGCACTTGGCAGAAGGTCAGGGTGCATCCAAATTGAATCTCGCACCCCAGTGCCAAGCTCAGCGGCCAGCCGCTGCCACATTGCCATGGCTTCACGCTGCAATCTAGGTCTCAGCTCCAACCCCAGCAGGGTTGCAAAAGTCTTTTGCGCGGCGCCTACTGCTTGACGTCGACGCAGCAATTCAAACACCTGGTTGATGCCGGGCAGTCGGCTAGCTGCGCTAAATGCCACGGCATCGGCCCAGCCTTCAATCAAGGCGAGCGTGGTTTCGATGCGCACCAGTGTGGCCTCTTGGTCAGCTGTTCTAGGTGTAATTAGCCCGCCGGATTCGATTACCAAATTGAAGGTGGTGGGATCGCTTGGATCGATTTGCTGGGCAAGGTTCTGGATCGATTCCGGGTCAATCTTCAGCCCCGCGGCAAATTCAGAGACCTGGGTTGCTACCTGATCGCGCAACCAACGGTTGGAGGCGTATAGCGAAGAGACCGCCAGCTCTCGGATGGCAAGGTAAATCAAGACCTCAGACTTGGGTGTTTCCAAATCCTTTAGAAAATCCTCGACGTTTTGGATCACAAGACCAGGTCTTGTCGACAGCGGAATCCCAATCTCGCTAGCGCTGAGCACGTTCTCGGAAAGTTTTCCAACGGATTGTCCAAGCTGAGCGGCGAACATTGAAGCACCGGCATTTTCTAAGAACTTGGTCGCAGGTCCAATCATCCCAACCAATTCCTCGGGCATCACTTGGGTAAGGTTCTCACTCAGTGCTTTGGACATGCTCGAGGCCACCGGTTCAGCGAGGTCCTTGAATAGCGGAATGGCATCTTGCACCCAGAGAGCTCGAGAAAGCTGTTTTAGAGGCTGAGAATTTGCGAATTCAGTTTGCTCACCGAGCCAAAGCTGAGCGATTTCAAAGCTGTTCTGAATTTCCGCGCTGAGTACCTCACTGGGCTGACGTTGCCCAGCTTTGGCAAGTTCTAATGCGGTTTTCGTGGCTAGGTCCCAATTCACAGGTCCGTCGCTATCGGACATCATGGCCTGCACCTGGCCAAAAAGTTGACTTAGGAGTTTGGGGTTTAGGCCAGCACCGGCGACCTTGGAAAGTTCTTCGGGGTTCAGAGCCCCAGATTCGAACATGCGCTTTAGGAGCTTCTCCAGCTCTTCCTTGTCACGATTCTCGTCCACTTAGATTCCTAACCTCTGTAAAAAAGGTACTGCCAAAACCCTAAACAAGCTGGGAAATAGCTGATGATAAAAGGGCTGTTCGCCCACGGCGTGAGGACGCTAAGGATTCCTGACGGAAAGATTCGTAGCATTGACCCAATGACTTTTTTCAAGACTTCCAACCCGCGACTAAAGCGAGGCAGTTGGGCCATTACTGCCCTGCTCGTGCTGAGCCTGGGAGGACTTATGACCCTGCCCAGCGGATACGTCATTGAGAGACCCGGACAGGTCTTCAACGTAATGGGTGAAATCGACGATAAGCCGGTGATTTCTGCCAGCGATGTGAAGACCTACGAGAGCAAAACTCGATTTGACATCACCACCGTTTCCCTTTTGGGCAATCGCGACTCGACCCCCGGGTGGTTGCAGGTGCTATCCGCTTGGATTGATCCAGCCCAGATTGTGCTCCCGCTGGATGAGGTTTATCCACCGCAGCTATCGACCCAGCAGGTCCGAGCCGAATCGACAGCTCAGATGGAAGTGTCGCAACAGGATGCCATTGCGGCCGCACTGACTGAACTCGGCTACCAACTTGATCATCAGCTATACGTGGCTTCCGTGATTCAGGACACTCCAGCGTCCAAGAAATTGGTTGCCGGAGACTTCTTGCTAGCGGTGGGTGCAGTGCAGGTCTTGACCTACGAGGAACTCAAAGAGCAGATTCAACTCTCCAAGGGGAAACCGATTGTCGTTAAGGTCTTGCGCGATGGAGAAACCAAAGAATTTGAACTGACACCAGAGAAAAAAGATGACTCCTGGGTAATCGGTGCGATGGTTGGATACGTCTATGACTTCCCGGTCGAGATTGCGCTTCAGCTCGGTGATGTCGGCGGGCCATCGGGCGGTTTGATCTTCTCGCTCGGGATTATTGACGTCCTGACCGAAGGGTCGCTGGGTGGACAAAATCACATCGCCGGCACCGGAACCATCTCGGCAGATGGCAAGGTAGGACCAATTGGCGGAGTTGAGCTTAAATTGATTTCGGCTAAGAATGCCGGTGCAACTTTGTTTTTGGCACCTGAGGGAAATTGCTCTGAGGCAATCGGGCAGATTCCGGAAGGTCTTTCGGTTGCAGTTGTGAAGGACCTAAAGTCAGCACTGCAAGCCGTAGAAGAATTTAATTCAGGAAAACCCGTGCCACCCATCAGCTGTACCAACCAGGAGAAAAAGTGACTCAAGCAAACCTCAGACCTCAGCGCAAGGCATCGCCATTTTCGATAGCCATCGGCATCGTGGCTGTTATTGCAGTGGCATTGCTATCAGCCGCTGGTGTGTTCACCGATCTGCTTTGGTTCCGTCAATTAGGGTTTGAAACCATCTTCGTAACCGAGATTGTGGCTCAGCTAGTGACCTTCCTAATCGGCTGGTTGGTTATGACCTTGTTGGTTGGATTGGGACTCGCGCTGGCCTGGCGCACCAGGCCGGTGTATCTCAAACTGAGTGAAGCCTCGCCATTTCAGGCCTATCAGCAGATGTTCGAGAGCGTTGGGAAGCTGGTTCGCTGGGGATTGCCGGTTGTACTTGGAGTCTTTGGTGGCCTGATTGTTGCTCGCCAGTGGCAGGTAATTGCACTCTGGCTGAATGGCTCGGAGTTTGGTCAGACCGACCCTCACTTTGGAATGGATATCGGTTTCTACATTTTCCAGCTGCCGTTTCTAACTTTTGCCATTGGCTATCTCTCCGGAGCGTTGCTATTGGCTGCATTGATTAACGGTGCAGTGCACCTGATCTACGGTGGAATGCGAATCACTGGCCGTGAGATCAAGGTTTCCAAGCCCGCCAGAATCCAGCTCACCAGCTTGGTTGCTATCTACCTAGCGGTCCAGGGAGTAAGCCTCTGGCTTGACCAGTACAGCACCGTTTCCGCATCAGGTGCCCTGTTCACCGGTGTGAACTACACCGCAGCCAACGCGATCATTCCGGGGC
Source organism: Auritidibacter sp. Marseille-P8566 (assembly GCA_945860535.1). Lineage (GTDB taxonomy): Bacteria > Actinomycetota > Actinomycetes > Actinomycetales > Microbacteriaceae > Aquiluna. The sequence goes on along the minus strand of CAMAQN010000004.1, from coordinate 24,939 downwards.
TTCAGATTCTTGCGATGATCTCTGTCGCTGTAGCCGTGCTCTTCCTGATCACCGCGGTGATCGGCAAGTGGCGAGTATCGATTATCGGTACCGCGATGATGGTGCTGAGCAGTTTGGTTCTGGGTGGGCTCTACCCGTGGATCATTCAAACATTCCAGGTGGTTCCAAATGAGCGAACCTTGGAGAGCCCATTCCTGCAGCACAATATTGACGCAACTCGAATTGCCTACGGACTAGACGGTGTCGAGGTTGTGGACTACGACGCCAAGGTAGTTGCTGAACCAGGTGCGCTGCGCAATGACGCCAAGACCACCGCATCAATTCGTATTTTGGACCCGGCTCTGGTCTCAGATGCCTTTAGGCAGCTGGAGCAGTACCGTCAGTACTACAGCTTCCCAAACCGTCTGCACATTGACCGCTACGAACTAGATGGCCAGGTGCAAGACACCGTTGTTGCAGTGCGTGAATTGAATCAATCAGGACTTGGAGAATCCCAGTCTTGGTACAACTCAACCATCGTTTACACCCATGGTTTTGGCTTGGTTGCGGCCTATGGAAACAAGCGCGATACCGATGGAAAGCCACTTTTCCTTCAGTCTGGAATCCCATCAATTGGTGCTCTTGGGGAATTTGAGCCGAGGGTCTACTTTGGTGCAAATTCACCGCTCTACTCAATTGTTGGAGCGCCTGAAAATGCCCAGCCGCTGGAGTTTGACTACCCAGCAGGTGCTGATGGCGAAAACGAAACCTACACAACTTTCCAAGGTGATGGTGGCCCGAAGATAGGTGATTTGGTTACCCGTTTGGCATACGCACTGAAGTTCCAGAGCGAGCAAATTTTGCTTTCGGATGCCATCAATGCGAACTCTCAAATCCTGTACAACCGCGATCCTGCGACTCGAGTTGCAGAGGTAGCGCCATATCTGACCTTAGATTCTGAGGTTTATCCTGCGGTTGTCGATGGTCGAATCAAGTGGATTATCGATGGCTACACCACCAGCGCCAACTACCCATTTGCGAATGCCGAGAACTTCAACCTCGCAAAACTGGACTCGGGATCTGATGCCTTTGGTTCGGGACCTTCGACCATCAACTACATCCGCAACTCTGTCAAGGCAACCGTAGACGCATACGATGGCTCGGTAGATCTTTACGCCTGGGACGAAGAGGATCCGATTTTGTCGGCATGGATGGGAATCTATCCGGACACCGTTCAGCCACGTTCAGCCATGAGTGCTGAGCTGATTGCTCACGTGCGCTACCCAGCTGACCTATTCAAGGCCCAGCGTTCGATTCTTGGTCGTTACCACGTGACCGAAGCTGGTGCGTTCTACTCACAGCAGGATGCCTGGATGACTCCTAACGACCCAGTGGAGGGAACTGGAATCGGAGAGCTTCAGCCTCCTTATTACCTGACCCTGCAGGCACCGGGTGAGACTCAAAGCAAGTTCTCGCTCTACTCAACCTTTATCCCGCAGTCTACCGGCGAGACAGCTAGAAACGTGCTGACCGGTTACCTGATTGCAAATGCTGACGCGGGCAATCAAGCCGGCAAGGTGAATGCCGACTATGGCAAGCTCACCCTGCTTAATTTGCCAAGGGAGACGATTGTTCCAGGGCCTGGACAGGTGCAGAACAACTTCAACGCGGACAGCAACGTATCGTCGCTGCTAAACCTTTTGCGCCAGGGTTCCACCCGAGTGCTAAACGGTAACCTGCTAACCCTTCCGGTTGGCGGTGGCTTGCTTTATGTCCAGCCGGTATACATCGAGTCAACCGGTGAAACCAGCTACCCGCTACTTCAGAAAATTCTTGTGGCCTTCGGCGACCAAATAGCTTTCGAGGACACTCTGGAAGAAGCGCTTGATGCACTATTTGGCGGCAACTCAGGAGCGGGTGTCCCAACCGAGCCGAGTGCTCCGGGAACTGGTTCTTCAAGTTCTGGAACCGTAGATCCGGCAAGCCCTGAGCTCTCAGCCGCTTTGGCTTTGGCAAAGCAGGCTATCGAGGACAAGCAGGCTGCTCTGGCCGCCGGTGACTGGAATGCCTACGGCGAAGCCGATGCGCGTTTGGCAAAGGCGGTAGCTCAAGCCCTGGCACTATTGGCGGACTAGCAGATTTCCTGCTAATGTTGGAACTTCGCCGCGGGGTGGAGCAGTTCGGTAGCTCGCCGGGCTCATAACCCGGAGGTCGTAGGTTCAAATCCTGCCCCCGCAACTAAGAAAATCCCCTCAATGAAAATTGAGGGGATTTCTTTTTCCTGTGGAATCTCAAATTTGCAAACTCCCAAACTCATCTAACTTGCACTCATGAATTTGTTGATTGTTTTGCTCTTTGCACTTGGGGTCGCAAATTTGGCTGTGGATTTTCAGGCCTCGTCAAACGACCCTTCGTTGACGGCGAACTCCTTCACCCCAGATCGCGTCGACCACCTGGCCAGCGAGTGTCCAGATGGCATTCCTGGTCAATTTAGCGTTTGTGCTGATGAGGTTGTTGGTGGTGGGGGCGGTAGCTCAGGTGGATCGGGGGAGGTACCGATGCGGGAATGCCGCTACTTTGCAAATGGCACCATCGATGTCCCGACCATGACCGTAATCACAGCATGGGTTCCGGTCGGATCAAGACCTTGCATCGGAGATGAAGTTCCCAACCCTGTTAGCTCGTCAGGCACCACCGTGACAGCGGAAGAAATTGAACTCCGAGATCGTTTTACCGCACTGGCAGAAAAGCCAGCGGCTTGGTGGAGCCCTGGTTCAGAGGTCGAGTTTGAGGACGAAATTGAGCTTCACGTTCAAGCCAGCACTAAGGTGATCTCTGGGGTTCTGCTTGGACGGTCGGCTCAGATTAGGTTTCGGCCAGTAACGGCTAGGTGGGAGTTATCAAACGGTAAGGACCTTTTTGGCTTTCATCGGAGTTACTCATTTACCAGCCCAGGAAACTACTGGGCAAAGGCCTATGTCGGCTACGAGGTGGATTACAAGTATTCGACTGGTAACTGGGTTTACAACGCGGCTAATTGGGAGCTGGCCTCCAACAAATTGGCTATCGCGGTGATTGAAAGAGAGCGGAGAACTTTGTTGGTGGGATGATTGTCCTTGGGGATTTCAGAATTTACACAGGTTGAGTTCATAGAATCCCCAGTCTTGCCCGACAGAATTTGGGCAACTCGAAAGGAAACGCATGTCTGAGTGGAATCGCTCTGGAGATAGTCAATTTAGTTTTGGTAACACCTACTCTGCTCCAGTAGACCAAGCTCCAAAGCGCAAGCGTCGTCCAATTCGCGCTCTGGGAATAGCACTGTTCGCGCTAACCGCGGCACTAATTGGTGGCGTAGTTGGATCAACCGCATTCACGCTTTCCTATCTTTCAGTTTCCCAGCCAGCTCCGGTTGTCGTGAACAACACAGAGAACGTCAACTGGGTTACCGGTGCCGCATCAAACGCCGCACCATCGGTAGTGACCTTGGCGGTTGAATCTGCGGATGGTTCAGGATCGGGATCTGGTGTTGCACTTACCGAAGATGGCTACGTTCTAACCAATGCCCACGTTGTGACTCTGGGAGGCATGACTCAGAACCCAAAGATCACTGTTCAGCTTTGGGACGGCTCGGTTTATCCTGCCAAGCTAATCGGCTATGACTCGGTCTACGACCTAGCGGTGGTAAAGGTTCAGGTTGCAGGTCTCAAGCCCATCACTTTTGCAGACTCTGACAATTTGAATGTTGGTGAGGATGTCGTCGCCATTGGTGCCCCACTTGGTCTTTCTTCAACCGTTACCCAGGGGATAATCTCGGCACTAAATCGAACCATCCAGGTGGCAAGCGCAGAGGTAAGTGAGAATCCAGGCCTTCAGTTCTGGAACGGGACCGGAAACGCGCCAATCTCACTTCAGGTAATTCAGACTGATGCGGCAATCAACCCTGGTAACTCAGGCGGTGCGCTGGTGAACAACCAGGGCGAGCTAATCGGCATCAATGTCGCAATTGCTACTGCCGGCAATGGCGAAAGCGGAAGCATCGGTGTTGGTTTTGCAATCCCATCAAATACCGCTTTCAGGATCTCACAGGAGATTATTGACACCGGATCTGCCAGCCACGGTCTGTTAGGTGCGATGGTTAGGGATAACACTGTAGAGAACTCAACCTTTTCCACCGGCGCATATGTAGAGAAGCTCACTGAGTCTGGTGCTGCAGAAAAAGCGGGCATAAAGCCGGGGGATATCGTCATAACTTTTGCTGGTCAAACCGTGACTTCGGCTGCTGATCTCACTGCGATGGTAAGGGCTGAACCGGCCGGTGCAATCGTCGAGGTTGAGGTAATCCGAGATGGTTCCAAAAAGATGTTCCAGGTCACTCTGGGCGATGCCGCTGATCTACGATAGTGGCCATGGCAGAGCAAGATTTTGGCACCAAGGTAGAGGAGCAGGTTCACCTGGATCAAGGTGATCACGAGCGTTTCTCGCACTATGTGCAGAAGAACAAGATTGTTGAATCGGCAGTGCTTGGAAGCGCAGTTGTCGCACTTTGCGGCAAAGTCTGGACCCCATCACGCGATCCACAGAAGTTTCCGGTTTGCCCTACCTGCCGCGAGATATACGAGGGTCTAAAGCCCGGAGACGACGAGTCTAAATAAACTCAACAGGAATTGCAGGCTCGCCCTTAGAGAGTCGAAGTGCTCCTGCCGGTAGCTCAGAAATTGCTTCTCTGTGGTGCTCACGGGCTCGCAGAACACCTTGGATTCCTAGGTTTTCAGTGGCAATTTCACCATTTGAAATCATCGGCACCTGTAGCACTCGTCCAGCCTGTGGTTCGCCGGAAATCAGCTCCGACTTGGCAACGCCATTCTCCAAGACTCGGCTGGCATGTTTTTTGCCACCGCGGTTGGTTTTGAGTTTTGAGGTTTTGGCAACATCTACCCACTCACCGTTGTCGGAGTGAGCCACAAGCTTGTAGACAAATCCGGCGGTTGGGTGACCAGAACCGGTGACCAAACTGGTCCCTACGCCGTAGCTATCAATCGGTGCGATTGCCAGGGCAGCGATTGTGTATTCGTCCAGGTCGCTGGTGACTGTGATCTTCGTTTGTGCGGCCCCTAAATTATCCAGCTGCTTGCGCACCTCGACAGCAGAGGTGGCTAGATCTCCAGAGTCGAGACGAACAGCACGAACCTTTCCGTCAGTCAGTCGCACCGCAGTCGCCACAGCGTTCTTGACATCGTATGTGTCGACCAGAAGTGTGGTCTCAGTTCCCATTGATTCCAGCTGGGCTTGAAATGCCTGCTCTTCGGTGTCATGCAGCAGTGTGAAAGCGTGAGCGCTGGTGCCAGCGGTTTCGATGCCGTAAAGAGCGCCGGCAGCAAGATTGCTTGTCGCATCAAAGCCTGCAATAAATGAAGCTCTTGCAGCCGCAACCGCTGCTGACTCGTGAGCGCGACGCGAGCCCATCTCAATTAGTCGACGTCCGGCCGAAACTGATTTCATTCGGGCAGCTGCCGACGCCACCGCCGAGTCATAGTTCAGGATCGAGAGAATCACAGTTTCCAGAATTACGGCTTCCGCAAAGCTGCCCTCCACAGTGAGGACCGGAGACTGGCCGAAGTAGAGCTCACCCTCACGATAGCCAAAGACATTTCCCGAGAATTTATAGTTTGCAAGCCAAGTGAGAGTCGACTCGTCCACTACCGAGTTGGTCCTTAGGAAATCCAGCTCTTTTTCTTCAAACCTAAAGTTTTGGATTGCCTCTAAAACTCGACCGGTGCCTGCGACCACGCCGTATCGACGTCCGGCAGGGAGTTGGCGGGTGAATACCTCAAATACGCACTTGCGCTGCGCTTTTCCAGACTTCAGCGCCGCCTGGAGCATGGTGAGCTCGTAGCGATCAGTATTCAATGCAGTAGACACCTCTTTAGCCTATCTACCCAATGAGCTTTAGACTTAGTGAGTGGATTCCAGACCAATTGGTGTATTCGACTCAGGCGTCGGTGGCTTGACGGTGGCTAGAGCGATCATTGACCAACTTCCGCACGAATCCATTCACTACGTGGGCGACACTCTGAATTCGCCCTATGGCCCAAAGCCCATCTCTGAAGTCCGACGCCTTGCTCTTGAAGTGATGGATGAATTAGTGGCGTCGGGTGTGAAGCTTTTAGTTATTGCATGCAATTCCGCTTCAGCAGCGGTTTTGAGAGATGCCAGGGAGCGCTACACCGAAGGACTCGGTGTCCCAGTTATTGAGGTGATTCAACCTGCGGTTCGCAAAGCGGTGGGGACTTCTAGAAACCGCAAAGTCGGTGTCATCGGAACCAGTGCGACGGTGAACTCAAAGGCCTACGAAGACGCTTTCGCTGCCGCGGTTGATTTTGAAATCAGATCTGCGGCCTGCCCAACCTTCGTGGACTTTGTCGAGCGTGGAGTTACTTCCGGCCCAGAACTGCTTGCTGCAGCAGAGGCTTATTTGGCGCCAATCAAGGCAGCGAATGTAGACACCCTGGTTTTGGGCTGCACCCACTACCCGCTGCTGCACGCCGCACTGTCATATGTAATGGGTGACAGCGTGAACTTGGTTTCATCGGCAGATGAGACTGCTAAAGATGTCTTTAGGGTGCTGACAGAACACGATCTTTTGGCCTCGGCAGCAGCTAAGCCAAGCTACAAGTTTTATGCCACCGGTAATGCAAAAGAATTCGAAAGCCTGGCCAAGCGTTTCTTGGGACCTGAGGTTAACGATGTAACCCACCTGGAGCGAAAGGCACCAAATGAGTAGGCCAAACGGTAGGGCAGAGCACGAGCTGCGCGAAGTCAAAATTGAGCGAAACTTCACCATCCATGCCGAAGGTTCTGTACTTGTTTCCTTCGGTAACACCAAGGTTTTGTGCAACGCGTCTTTCACTCCTGGAGTGCCTCGCTTCAAGAAAGATTCTGGTGAGGGTTGGGTAACGGCTGAGTATGCAATGCTCCCGCGTGCCACGCACGATCGATCAGATCGCGAAGCGGTCAAGGGCAAAATCGGTGGTCGCACGCATGAAATTTCAAGACTTATCGGTCGTTCGCTTCGCGCGGTGATTGACGTAAAGGCACTGGGGGAGAACACGATTGTGTTGGACTGTGACGTGCTACAGGCCGATGGAGGAACTCGCACCGCAGCTATAACCGGAGCGTTTGTAGCGCTCGCCGATGCCGTTGCTTGGGCAAAGAAGCAGGGGCTGATAGCCAAAAGCGCCAAGCCATTGATTGACACGGTCTCTGCCGTGTCGGTTGGAATCATTGATGGTGTTGCAGTGACTGACCTCGAGTATGTCGAGGATGTCAGGGCAGATACCGACATGAATGTTGTGGTTACCGGCCGTGGACTTTTCGTCGAGGTGCAGGGCACCGCCGAGGCAGAGCCATTTGATCGCGATGAACTAAATCGTCTGCTCGAGATGGCGCTCGATGCCAACAAGCATCTTGCCGAGGTTCAGCGCTTGGCACTTGGTGAGACGCTGGAAATTCGCTAGTGGAAATTGTTTTTGCGACTGGGAACAAGCACAAGGCATTAGAAGCCGAGGCAATTCTCAAACTTGCAAATCCAGAAGTGCAGGTCCTGACCTACTCGGGCCCAGAACCAATTGAAAGCGGCACAACCTTTTTAGAAAACGCACTAATCAAAGCACGCGCAGCCTTTGAAGCCACCGGTCAGCTTTCATTTGCAGATGACTCTGGAATCGCCTGCGAGGTGATGGGGGGAGCGCCTGGAATCTTCTCGGCAATCTGGTCTGGCACCAGAGACGATGCCACCAACAGAAACCTGCTGCTCAAGCAACTTGAGGACATCCCAGCCGAGCACCGCGCAGCTGCATTCGTCTGCACGATCGCAATGGTTGGTCCAGAAGAAGAAATCTCTTTCACGGGCATCTGGCCAGGATCGATTTCAACTGCGGTAGCAGGTCTAGGTGGCTTTGGTTACGACCCGGTTTTCATCCCAACTGGGCTAGATGTAACAGCGGCCGAGTTAGACCCAGAAGTGAAAAACTCAATGTCACACCGTGCCATGGCGCTTCAACAGATGGCTGAATACCTAGCGAAGCGCTAGATTTCCAACCCGTACATTTGTAATTGTAAAAATTGTAAATGACATTGGTATCGGTCTGATACAGCATTGTTATCTGAATGTAATCGCTTGCAGTCGAAACTTGTCTAAACCGTGTTTTATCCTTAGGGCACCCTCCTAACGTGTGAGGTTCGGCCAACTATGGCCGATGTCGAAAGGAAAAACATGTCAACACTACGTCGTCGCGTAGTTGCTCTTGGAGCAACTGCTGTAGCGGCTACCTTAGTAATGGCCGGTTGCGCAAGCACCGAGACCGTAACCGAGGAGACCACTGCGACCGGATCTGACGCTTGTGCTGCTTACGAGGCCTACCTAGGCAACGAGGGCACCGAGGTTGAGATCTACACCACCATCATCGACCCAGAGGCATCACTCTTCATCGAGTCTTTCGCTGAGTTCGAGGAGTGCACCGGCATCACCATCAACTGGAACGGAACTCAGGAGTTTGAGGCTCAGATTTCTGTTCGCGTTGAGGGTGGCACCGCTCCTGATATCGCAATTTTCCCACAGCCTGGCCTATTGGCTAAGTTCGCTGGCAACGGCCTAGTTCCTGCAAACGACGCAACTTCTGCTTCGGTTGACGAGAACTACACCGCTGACTGGAAGACCTACGGCACCGTTGACGGCGTCTTCTACGGCTCCCCACTGGGCGCTAACGTGAAGTCTTTCGTTTGGTACTCACCAAAGACCTTCGCTGACAAGGGTTGGACCATTCCTACCACTTGGGACGAGCTACTAGCTCTATCTGACACCGTTGCTGCTGAGGGCTCTGTTCAGCCTTGGTGTGTTGGCTTCGGTTCCGGTGACGCTACCGGTTGGGTCGGAACTGACTGGATGGAAGACCTAATGCTTCGCTTCCAGGACGCTGCAACCTACGACCAGTGGGTATCTGGCGAGCTTCCATTCAACGACCCTAAGGTTGCTGAAGTTCTAGCTGAGGCTGGCAAGATCCTAAAGAACCCTGCTTACGTAGGCGACGTTGCTTCTATCGCTACCACCACCTTCCAGGAGGGTGGCGCTGGCCTAGTTGACGGCAGCTGTGCAATGCACCGTCAGGCATCGTTCATCGGTGGCATCCTTGCTGCTGACTTCGGTGCAACCATCGTGTCCCCAGAGGACACCACCACTGAGGGTGGAATCACCACCTTCTACTTCCCAGGTGTTTCGGCTGACAACAAGCCTGCACTTGGTGGTGGCGAGTTCGTTGGTATCTTCGCTGACCGTCCAGAGGTACACGCTGTACAGCACTACCTAACCACTCCTGAGTGGAACAACAAGAAGGCAGCTCTTGGTGGCTGGTTCTCTGCAAACCTAGGTCTAGACACCGCTAACGTTGCAGACCCAGTAAACAAGGTTGCAGTTGAGATCCTTCAGAATGCATCAACCTTCCGCTTCGATGGCTCCGACGTGATGCCAGCTGAAGTTGGAGCTGGTTCATTCTGGAAGGAAATGACTGCATGGGTAGCCGAGAACAAGTCTGACAAGGCTGTTCTAGACGCTATTTACGCAAGCTGGCCTTACTAATAAGCCACACAGTTACAAATAGCTAAACGAGGCTGTGGGGTCTGCGATTGCAGGCCCCACAGTTCTCTTTCAAAGGTTGTTAGGATTCGCTCATGTTCACACTGGCACTTCACGCGGCGAGGAAAACCCCCGCGGACATCATTGCGGAGAACTTCTCTCTCTTAGCCCTAGCTCTATTGAGCTTCGGAGCCGTCATTTTTCTGATTTTCCTAATCGCCTCTCGCACCTCGGTAAAGACCCAAGAGTGGTTGAAGTACCTGGTCTTTCTAGTGCCATCGATTTTGCTTTTGGTAGTCGGATTGATTTACCCGGCTATTCGCACACTGATTCTCTCCTTTATGGACAAAGAGGCCGAAGAGTTCGTAGGTTTTGACAATTTCATCTGGGCATTCACCATCCCAGAAATCACGGTGGTGCTGGCCAACACCGCAATCTGGGTTGTTACCGCCCCAATTCTTTCCACACTGATCGGTTTGGCGATTGCCTACATGACCGACCGTATGAAGCGCCCGGCAGCTATCAAGTCGCTGATCTTTATGCCTATGGCTATCTCATTTGTGGGCGCAGGTATCATTTGGAAGTTTGTTTACAACTACCAGCCAAGAGACGACAAGCCGGATATCGGATTGCTATCAGCGATTTTCAAGGGCTTCGGTCTAACCCCGCCCAACTGGTTGCTTGAAGCGCCGTTGAACTCGTTCTTGCTAATCGTTGTGATGATTTGGATTCAGACCGGATTCGCCATGGTCGTGCTTTCTGCGGCTCTAAAGAACATCCCTGACGAAGTGGTCGAGGCGGCGATGCTGGATGGCGCAGCTCCTTGGAAGCGTTTCTACTTGGTCTCGGTGCCAATGATTCGTGCGACCATCGTGGTGGTGCTAACCACAATCACTATTGGAACCCTGAAGGTCTTCGACATCGTTAGAACCATGACCGGCGGAAACTTCCAAACCAACGTGATTGCAAACGAGATGTATTCCCAGGCCTTCAGACAGATGAACTATGGACGAGGTTCCGCTTTGGCGATCATCCTGTTCGTGGCGATTATCCCGATCATCATCTACAACATTCGACAACTGCGCCTCGAGAGGACGGAAAGATAATGACCTCTCTAATCAATAAGTCACTAGTTAAGTCAAAGGCCAAGAACGTTTTCTCTTCTCCGTGGGCAGCACTTGGCGCTTGGATAATTGCGATTTTGTGGACCATCCCAACATTTGGTTTGCTGGTTACTTCGATCCGTCCAGAGCAGGACATCAACAGCTCCGGCTGGTGGACCTTCTTTGCGAACCCAAACATCTCTTTTGAGAACTACAACCAGGTGTTGTTTGAGGGGTCAACCACCAACCCACCGCTTTATCAGTTCTTCTTTAACTCGATGGCAGTAACACTTCCAGCGGTAATCTTCCCGATTACCTTGGCGGTATTTGCGGCTTACGCGTTGGCATGGTTTGAATTCAAGGGAAGAGATTTCATCTTCTTCTCAATCTTTGCGCTACAGGTAATTCCGCTGCAGCTGACCTTGGTGCCACTACTTCAACTGTTCGCAAAGGGCCTGGTTATCGGCGATGTGACGATCATCCCGGACTTCAATATCACCGGAACCTACATCCCGATTTGGGTTGCGCACACCATCTTTGGTTTGCCAATGGCGATCTTCTTGCTGCACAACTTCCTACGTCAAATCCCTCGTGAATTGATTGAAGCTGCGCGAGTGGATGGAGCCGGCTGGTTCACGCTATTTTCGAAGATTGTTCTTCCGCTCTCGGTCCCGGCGATTGCATCCTTTGCAATCTTCCAGTTCCTTTGGGTATGGAACGACCTATTGGTAGGACTTACCTTCGGTGGTGGCGCGAAAGAGGTTGCTCCGATGACCATTCGTCTTGCTGAGATGGTTGGCACCAGAGGGTCCGGCTGGGAGCTATTGACTGCCGGTGCTTTCGTTTCGATTGTTGTGCCGCTGATTGTGTTCTTCTCGCTACAGCGTTACTTCGTAAGAGGATTGCTAGCTGGATCGGTTAAGGGTTAGTCAAAAGCGCCCCTAGCAGGATTCGAACCTGCGCTCCCGCCTCCGGAGGGCGGTGCTCTATCCCCTGAGCTATAGAGGCGGGGACTTACTCAGCCTAGCATCGGCAGAGTTTTTAGCTTTGAGCCGGAGCGATTTCAGCCGGCTGGCTAAAGCGCTCTTCGATTCCAAGGCCTTGCAAGGGTATGATTTAGGTTCACCGAGGAAATCAAATTCGTCGGTTGCCATACCCTAAGGAACTAGGTCCAAAGTGACTCCCAACCAGCTATCGGAAGCCATTGTTGCTGCATTACGCGCACTGGTTGCTGCTGGCTCTTTGGAGCTCGAAGTTCCAAGTGAGGTAGTGGTCGAAAGACCAAAGAACCGAGAGCACGGAGACTGGGCGACGAACGTCGCCATGCAACTTGGAGCTAAGGCCGGACTCAAGACGCGAGACTTCGCAGAACTTCTGGCTAGAGAGCTTCAAAAGAGCGCAGGGATCGAAAAGGTTGAAATTGCAGGGCCTGGTTTCATCAATCTTTTTGTGTCGGACTCCGCAGCCGGTGAGCTTGCCCGCGAAATTGTCACCGCAGGATCTAGTTTTGGTCGAGGCGTTGAGTATCAGGGCCTAAAGGTAAATCTTGAATTTGTTTCTGCCAATCCAACCGGACCAATCCATCTAGGCGGTACTCGTTGGGCTGCGGTTGGCGACTCACTTGCGAGAGTGTTTGAGTTTGTTGGCGCAGAGGTAACTCGCGAGTACTACTTCAATGATCACGGTGCCCAGATTGATCGTTTTGCGCGTTCACTGCTTGCGGCAGCTAAGAATGAACCAGCTCCCGAGGATGGTTACTCAGGCGCATACATCCAAGAGATTGCCGCTCGCGTTCTAGCTGAAACTGCGGAAGACATTTTGGCTTTGCCGGATGATCAAGCCCAAGAAAAGTTCCGTGCTGCTGGTGTTGAACTTATGTTCCAGCAGATCAGAGAGTCACTGCATGAATTTGGCGTTGACTTCGATGTCTACTTCCACGAGAACTCGCTCTATGAATCCAAGGCCGTTGAGCGTTCGATTGAACGCCTGCGCGAGATGGGTCACATCTTCGAAGAAGACGGTGCTATTTGGCTTCGATCCACTGTCTTTGGAGACGATAGAGATCGCGTAATCATCAAGAGCGACGGAGATGCCGCTTATATTGCCGGAGACATCGCCTACTACCAGGACAAGCGCTCTAGGGGCTTTGACCGCTGCATCTACATGCTCGGTGCAGATCACCACGGTTACGTGCCGCGCATGATGGCACTTTGCTCAGCCTTTGGCGATAAGCCAGGTGAAAACATGGAGATCCTGATTGGCCAGATGGTCAACCTAGTTCGCGGTGGCGAGCCGGTTCGAATGTCCAAGCGTGCAGGAACCGTGGTCACCATGGAAGACCTAGTTGATGTCGTTGGTGTTGATGCCGCTCGATATGCACTTGCTCGTTCGTCGATTAACTCTTCACTCGATGTTGATCTTGAGCAACTCACCAAAAAGACCAATGACAATCCAGTTTTCTATGTCCAGTACGCTCACGCCAGAACCAAGCAGGTTGCCAAGAATGCGGTGTCGCTCGGGGTTGATGACTCGGAATTCGATCCTTCGCTACTGAGCCACGAAGCAGAAGCAGAGCTATTGGCGAACCTAAGTGAATTCCCACGGGTGGTTGCTCAAGCAGCTCAGTTCCGCGAACCTCACCGCATTGCAAGATACATTGAGGTGGTGGCTGGAAGTTATCACCGCTGGTATGACAACTGCCGAGTCACTCCATTGGGTGGGCAAGAAGTTGAGAGTGTTCACCGCACCAGACTTTGGCTAAACAACGCGGCCAGCATTGTGCTTGGCAACGGGCTAGCCCTGCTAGGTGTATCTGCTCCGGAGAGGATGTAAGGATGAAGAATCCACTTGCTCCGGAATGGCTAGTTGCCCCGGTCGATTTGAATGTCATTGATGCCCGAGTTTGGCCAAGGACCGCAAAGCGCAACAACCACGGTGAACTGACCATTGGGGATGTATCGGTGTCCGCCCTGATGCGCCAGTACGGCTCACCTTTGTATGTGGTGGACCAAGAAGACTTTGAAACCACACTGCTTTACATCAAGCGAGCCTTTAGTGATGCCGCAAACAAAATTGGCACCACGGCGAAGCTTTACTACGCATCCAAGTCCCTACTCACGGCTGATGTGGTTCGTTGGGTAATCGATGCAGGTTTGTCGGTAGACGTCTCAACCGGTGGAGAACTTGCTGTCGCATTGGCGGCAGGAGCTAAGGGCGAGCGTTTAGGTCTTCACGGAAACAACAAGTCCCTGGTGGAAATTGGCAAGGCAATCGCCTCCGATATAGCGGTCATTGTTATTGACTCTGAACTTGAGATTGAGCGCATCGCTGCGGTAGCAGCTGCAGCCGGAAAGACTCAGGCGGTAAGGCTTCGTGTCAACTCCGGTGTACACGCACACACTCACGAGCACCTTGCAACCGCAAGAGAAGATCAAAAGTTTGGCGTCGCGCTGAGTGATGTTGAGGAGCTAGTTGGCAAGATTCGCTCCTTCTCTAACCTTCGCTTTTTGGGACTGCATTCCCACATTGGATCGCAGGTCTTTGTGGTTGATGGTTTTGTTGCCGCAGCCGAAAGATTGCTGGATGTTCACGCACAGCTACTAAAGAATGGCGATGTTCCAGAGCTAAATCTGGGTGGTGGATTTGGAATTGCCTACACCGAGGCGGATAAGCCACTGGGTATTGGCGACATGGCAACCAGAATCATGCAGGCGGTTGCCGCAAAGTGCAGCGCCCTGGGAATTGCGGTTCCAAAGTTGGCGTTTGAGCCAGGTCGAATCATCTCGGGACCTGCGGGAATCACGCTTTACTCGGTTGGAACAATCAAGGACGTAACTGTCTCTGAGCAGGGCATGGGTGCAACCCGCAAGTATGTAAGCGTCGATGGTGGCATGAGCGATAACGCAAGGCCTGCGCTATACCAGGCCGAGTACTCCGCCATGATTGCATCCAGAGTCACATCAGCAACTCCGGCTCTGGTGCGAGTCGTGGGTAAGCACTGTGAGTCTGGTGACATCGTGGTGAGACACGACTATCTACCCTCCGATGTCGCGGTCAACGATGTTTTGGCGGTAGCCGCAACCGGTGCCTATTGTTTCTCGCTGTCTTCTAACTACAACTTCCTAACTCGACCAGCCATGGTTGCAGTCAAGGGCGGTAAGACTACGCTTTTGATTCGGGCAGAGACTGAGAATGACCTACTAAGCCGCGATGCCGGCATTAGTGGAGGAAAGGCATAGCCATGGAGATCGCTTATCGCCCAATTCGTATTGCACTTTTAGGTGCCGGTTCGGTCGGCTCTCAGGTCGCAAGGCTTTTGATCGAGAACCGTGAAGAGCTTGCTCAGCGCGTCGGTGCTGATCTTGAACTAGTTGGCATCGCGGTGCGTAATTTGGACTCCGCTAGAAATGGCAACCTGCCAAAACAGCTCCTGACTCTGGATGCCGAAGCCCTTATTAAGGCAGCGGACATCGTTATCGAGCTGATTGGTGGCATTGAACCAGCAAAGAGCTACATCACACTGGCATTGAATTCTGGCGCAGATGTCATCACCGCAAATAAAGCTCTGATCGCCGCACACGGAACCGAGCTGTTTGACCTAGCGGAACAGCTTGGGGCTCAGCTTTACTTCGAGGCAGCTGTGGGTGGCGCGATTCCAATCATCAGGCCGCTCCGCGAATCACTGGCTGGTGACAAGGTCAACAAGGTGATGGGTATCGTCAACGGCACCACAAACTTCATTCTTGATCGGATGGCCTCTACCGGCGCAAGCTTCGAAGATGCCCTGGCAGAAGCTCAGCAGCTTGGTTACGCGGAAGCTGACCCAACCGCCGATATTGAAGGTTTCGATGCAGCCAGTAAGGCAGCAATTTTGGCATCGCTGGCTTTCCACACCGAGATGCCGGTTGAGAGTGTTTACCGCGAGGGTATTTCTCAAGTGACCGCACTGCAGATTGAAACCGCTCGTGAGGCTGGCTACGCAGTAAAGCTCTTGGCAATTTGCGAACGCGTTCCAGCTTCCGATGGTCAAGCCGAGGGGATTGTTGCCCGAGTGCACCCGACCTTGATTCCTGAGGATCACCCGCTGGCTGCGGTTCGCGGCGCATACAATGCGGTGTTTATTGAGGCCGAGAGCGCTGGGCGTCTTATGTTCTATGGCGCAGGCGCGGGTGGACCGGAGACTGCTTCCGCGGTCCTAGGAGATCTAGTCGGTGCTGCAAAGCGTCACCTTGCCGGTGGACCAGGAATTGCAGACTCAGTTCACGCAAACCTAGACATTTTTCCGGTGCAGGCGATCAGTACTCGCTTCCAGATCACCCTTCAGGTAAATGACCTTCCGGGTGTTTTGGCCTCGGTCGCAACAGTATTTGCTCAGCATGGCGTTAGCGTTGAAACCGTGGATCAAAATGCGGCGGGCGAAAACACCGGTGCCCTTTTGACCATCATGACCCACGCTGCAGGCGAGGGCGAACTTGAGTCGGTCGTAGAGGATTTGCGAGGTAACGCAGCGGTCCAGAAAGTGAACTCGGTTATCCGAGTAGAGGGAATCTAATGGCTCACCAATGGCGCGGTGTTATTCGCGAATACTTTGATCGACTTCCATTCACCCAGGACGATCCAATTGTCACTTTGGGCGAGGGCGGCACTCCTCTAATTGAGGCACCGGCGCTCGCCAAGCTTTTGGATGTTGGATCTGTTCACCTCAAGTTTGAGGGCATGAACCCAACCGGCTCATTCAAGGACCGCGGCATGACTACTGCGGTTTCCAAGGCCAAAGCCAAGGGCGCAAGGGCGGTTATCGCAGCGTCAACCGGTAACACCTCGGCATCGGCTGCTGCCTATGCGGTTGCCGGAGGCATGCAGTCTGTTGTTTTAGTTCCAGCCGGCAAGATTTCTTGGGGCAAGCTATCCCAGGCGGTTGCACACAAGGCGCAGATTCTGCAGGTTCGCGGAAACTTTGATGACTGCTTGCGACTTGCTCGTGAGCTAAGCGAGAGCTACCCGGTGTTCTTAGTGAACTCGGTGAACCCAGATCGCCTGCAGGGTCAGAAGACCGCCGCCTTTGAGGTTTTTGACGCGCTTGGCTTTGCGCCTGACCTACACGCCATGCCGCTGGGTAACGCTGGAAACATTTCGGCTTATCACCTTGGCTATCGCGAAGATCGCGATGCCGGTCGAATCCAAAAACTTCCAATGCTTTACGGTATCCAAGCCGCAGGTTCTGCACCATTTGTTCTAGGCAAGCCAGTAGCCAAGCCAGAGACCATTGCAACCGCTATCCGGATTGGAAACCCAGCGTCTTGGGATCTAGCACAGGCGGCAAAGGCTGACACTAATGGTGCCTTTGGTGCGGTGAGTGATAAGGACATTTTGTGGATGCACCGCTTCCTATCTCAGGAGGCTGGAGTATTCGTTGAGCCATCCAGCGCAACCGGCGCTGCAGGGCTACTGCAGGCCAAGCAAAAGGGCGAGTTGCCAAAGGTAAACAACATCGTCGTTACCGTTACCGGCCACGGCCTAAAGGATCCAGACTGGGCGCTAAAGGATGAGCGCGGTCGCCAGATTAAACCAAAGAAGGTTTCCGCAACCGCAGATTCGGTTGCAGGCGTATTGGGCTTGGAGAAGAACAAATGACCAAGGTATCGGTAAAGATTCCAGCCACCAGTGCAAACCTAGGCCCTGGTTTTGACACCCTCGGAATGGCACTGAGCTTCTATGACAACTACTCCGCTGAGGAAATCCAGAGCGGCCTTGAGATTTCTGTGGTGGGCGAAGGCGAAAAAGACATTCCTCGCGATCAGACCAACCTGATCTACTCAACGATTGCATTTGTTTTCGCCAAGTTTCAAAAGACCGTCCCGCCGCTTCGAATCACCTGCCACAACAACATCCCGCACGGCCGCGGTATGGGTTCTTCAGGTGCTGCAGTGTCCGGCGGTGTGATGCTGGCAGCTGGGCTACTAAAGCCTGAGATCGTGCTCACCGAGCAGCAGCTTTTGGATTTTGCCACTGAGCTGGAAGGTCACCCGGACAATGTCGCTCCTGCGCTGTTTGGTGGCCTAACGATTGCTTGGAAAGACGAAACCGGTCCGCACCACAAGAAGCTAACTGTGCACCGTGGAGTTTCACCTTTGGTTTTGGTTCCGCCAAACCAAATGTCGACCAAACTTGCCAGAAGCCTGCAACCAGAGTCAGTACCTCACACCGATGCGGTTTTCAATGTCTCTCGTTCCGCACTTTTGGTGGCAGCCCTGACTCAGAGCCCAGAGCTTATGTTTGCTGCTACCGAGGACCGCCTGCACCAGAACTACCGAGCAAGTGCGATGCCAGAAACCAGTAAGTTGATCGAAAAGCTCCGCGCCGAGGGTCACCCAGCTGTGGTCTCGGGAGCTGGCCCGTCTGTGTTGGTGCTGGAAGTTGACCCGGTCAAGCGAGTTGCAGCTGTGGCATTTGTGGAGCGGGAGTTTCCAACTTGGAAACCACTTTCGCTTGCGGTTGACTTCAAAGGTGCTAGTGTTGAAGTGCAGTCTGGATCAGGCGTCTAAAAGCCCGCCACTGCATTCTCAAGAAATTCTTCACAAATCCGGCACATTTGCCGCCAAGAAACGAGTAATAACCACATGGATGAAATCCAGCAGGACAAGCCTGTAAAGAGAACCCGCCGCGCAACCAGCGCAACAGTTTCCTCAGAAGCAACCGCAGCACCAAAGGCAGCAAAGGCTCCTAAGGCAGCCGAGGCAGAGGTAAAGACCTCTGGTGATGCAGAGCCAAAGACCGAGAACCGTCGTCGTTCCCGACCAGCCCGCGGCGAAGCCAGGGCTGAAGGTGGCGAAGCCAACACTTCTTCTGAAGCTATCGCAGAGCGTGGCGAAGACCGCGAGACCAGAAGCTCAGACCGCGAAAACAACCGTGACCGTGATGACGACCGCCGAGGTGGAAACCGCAACCGTCGTGGTCGCTACCGTGACCGTGACCGCCGTCGCGCTCCTGGTTCACAGGACGAGTCTGAGCCAGAGATCACCGAGGATGACGTCCTAGTTCCAGTTGCTGGAATCTTGGATGTTCTGGAGAACTACGCGTTCTTGCGCACCTCCGGTTACCTTCCTGGGCCAAACGATGTTTACGTTTCCTTAGGTCAGGTAAAGAAGTATGCACTTCGTAAGGGTGACGCAGTAGTTGGTGCAATTCGCCAGCCGCGTGAGGATGCGAACAGCCAGCGTCAGAAGTTCAACGCGCTAGTTCGTGTTGACTCGATCAACGGCCAGACCATGGAAGAAGCTGCAGCTCGAGTTGAGTTTGGCAAGCTAACCCCGCTCTACCCAGACACTCGTCTGCGTCTAGAGACTGACAGCAAGAAGCTTTCAACCAGGATCATCGATCTTGTTGCTCCAATTGGTAAGGGTCAGCGTGGTCTGATTGTTTCTCCTCCAAAGGCCGGTAAGACCTTGGTACTGCAGGCAATCGCAAACGCTATCGCGACCAACAACCCAGAGGTTCACCTCATGGTTGTGCTAGTTGACGAGCGTCCAGAAGAAGTTACCGACATGCAGCGCACCGTCAAGGGTGAGGTTATTGCCTCGACCTTCGACCGTCCTGCTGATGACCACACCACTGTTGCAGAGCTTGCAATCGAGCGCGCCAAGCGTCTGGTTGAGCTTGGACACGACGTTGTAGTTCTACTTGACTCGATTACCCGTCTGGGCCGTGCTTACAACCTAAGCGCGCCAGCATCTGGACGTATTTTGTCCGGTGGTGTTGATTCCTCAGCTCTTTACCCACCAAAGCGCTTCTTCGGTGCTGCTCGAAACATCGAGTTCGGTGGATCGCTAACCATCCTGGCCACCGCCCTGGTTGAGACCGGTTCAAAGATGGACGAGGTTATCTTCGAGGAGTTCAAGGGAACCGGAAACATGGAGCTTCGCCTGTCTCGCCAGTTGGCAGACAAGCGCATCTTCCCTGCGGTTGACATCAACGCATCCGGTACTCGTCGCGAAGAAATGCTGATGAGCCCACAGGAGACCAAGATCATCTGGAAGCTACGTCGTGCACTTGCAGGTCTTGAGCAGCAGCAGGCTCTGGAGCTTGTGCTTTCTCGCCTGAAGGACACCGCATCAAACGTTGAGTTCTTGCTAAAGCTTGAAAAGTCGATGCCTGTCCCACAGGAAAGTGACTCGGAGTAACTTTGCTTGATTCGCTTGCAGGCCTTAGGGCTGAGCACGCGAGTTTGCAGGAGCAACTCAGCGACTCAGCCATTCACACCAACCCAGCGTTGGCTAAGAAGCTGAACCGTCGCTACGCAGAACTTTCGGCAATCATGAACGCCGAAAGCAACCTGATCAAAGTCACCGAGGATTTGGCAGCAGCCAAGGAATTGGCCAAAGAAGACGAGGCATTTGCCGAAGAGCTTCCGGGGATGGAGCAGCAGCTCAAAGATGCTGGTGAAAAGCTTCGCAGACTGCTGATTCCTAGAGATCCGGACGATGGTCGCGATGTCATCATGGAAGTCAAGGCTGGCGAAGGCGGTGCCGAGTCGGCACTATTCGCCGGTGATCTTCTTCGCATGTACATCCAGTACGCAAACTCAAAGGGTTGGAAGACCGAGATCCTCGACCGCACCGAGTCTGACCTTGGTGGCATCAAGGATGTTCAGGTTGCAATCAAGTCCAATGCCACCGACCCAGCCGACGGCGTTTGGGCTCACATGAAGTATGAAGGTGGCGTTCACCGCGTCCAGCGCGTGCCGGTAACTGAAACTCAGGGTCGCATTCACACCTCGGCTGCCGGAGTCTTGGTATTCCCTGAGGTCGACGAGCCTGAAGAAGTTGAAATTAGCCAGAACGAGATTCGCATTGACGTATTTCGCTCTTCTGGTCCTGGTGGGCAATCGGTAAACACCACCGACTCTGCTGTTCGAATCACTCACTTGCCAACCGGCATCGTGGTGTCGATGCAGAACGAAAAGTCGCAGCTACAGAACCGCGAAGCTGCCATGCGTGTGCTGCGCGCCAGAATCTTGGCCGCTCAGCAGGAAGCTCTCGAGGCAGAGCAGTCTGCTGCCAGACGCTCTCAGGTCAAGTCGGTTGACCGCTCGGAGCGAATTCGCACCTACAACTTCCCCGAGAACCGCATCGCCGACCACCGCACCGGATACAAGTCCTACAACCTAGATCAGGTCATGGACGGCGCCTTGGAGCCAATTGTTCAGTCCGCGATCAAGATGGACGAAGAAGCCAGACTCGCAGCCCTTCAGGGTGAGTAGTGAAGCTCTCTGAAGCGCTAGCCCTGGCAAGCGAACGGCTGAGCAAAGCAGGCGTTCCATCACCGCAGGCAGATGCAACTTGGCTGCTTTGCCACCTTTTGGACACCGATCGCTCAGACCTTTTGACGCGCATCACCTTTGACCAAGACCTTGCTTCCGAGCAACTAGAAGACTTTTTGGCTGCGCTTTCAAGACGGGAAAAGCGCGAGCCGCTTCAGCACATCACCGGGAAAGCAGCTTTTCGCTCACTTGAACTAAGCGTTGGACCCGGAGTCTTTATACCCAGACCTGAAACCGAGCAGGTGGTGCAGTACGCAATTGATTACCTTCGCCAACTACCAAGGCCAGGGGTGGCAATAGACCTTGGTACTGGGTCTGGTGCTATTGCAATTGCTATCGCGGTTGAAGTGCCGCAAACCAAGGTCTATGCGGTGGAACTCTCCGAGTCTGCTTTCAAATACGCAGCCAAGAACATTGCGGAAAATGCAGCCGGCGTCGAACTTAGGCTTGGTGCATTGCAGGAAGTGGTATCCGACCTGGTTGGTGGACTTGATGTTGTTATTTCTAATCCGCCTTACATCCCCGATTCCGCAATCCCAATTGACCCGGAGGTTAGAGATTTTGACCCGGAACTTGCTCTTTACGGGGGAGAAGACGGCCTTGATGTCATCCGCGATATCTCCGGGATTGCGGCGGCACTGCTTAGGTCAGGTGGACTTTTGGTTCTTGAGCACGCAGAGACCCAGTCCGAAGCCATCCGTGAATTACTATTGAATGACGGTTGGTTCAGTGTGAGTGCATTCCAGGATGCAACCATGCGATACCGAACCATCACGGCAATTAGATAGCGAGACAAAATGCGGGTTTATGACTGCTCAGTTGATACCGACTTGCTCACTGGATTCCGCCAGGCCAAAGTAGGCCTAGGTCGCGGAGAAGTTGTGGTTATCCCAACCGACACCGTCTACGGAGTTGCTGCCGATGCCTTCAATGCGAAGGCCGTTGAAGCACTTTTGAACCTCAAGGGTCGCGAGCGCACATCGCCACCGCCCGTGCTAATTCCAAAAGTCGAAACCATGTCCGCCCTTGCGCATGATTTGCCGCTGGTTGCAAACCAGTTAGCTGCAGCTTTCTGGCCAGGGGCATTGACCATGGTGCTGCAGGCGCAAAGCACACTGGAGTGGGATTTGGGGGAGACTCGAGGCACCGTTGCTCTTAGGGTTCCAGACCACAAAATCACTCTGGCTCTGCTTGAAGATTCCGGCCCGCTAGCCGTATCGAGCGCAAACCTAACTGGCCAGCCAGCGGCGGTCAACGCTCAGCAGGCAGTCGACTACTTCGGCGACAAGGTTTCCACTTACCTTGATGCCGGTGCCAGCCCTAAGGGCGAGGCCTCCACAATTTTGGATTTGTCGCAGGTGCGCGCTGGCGAGCCAATTCGCGTACTTCGCCTAGGCGCACTGTCGCTAGAGCGAATCCGCAGTATTATCGGGGATGTCGAGCTCAAGGTCGACTAAATGAGGGCCTATTTCCTAGTCGCGCTGCTCACAGCTTTGGTCACTTATCTAGCGACCTGGGGCGTTAGGTGGACGGCTAAGAGATTCAACATTCACCCCGCTATTCGCGAACGTGATGTGCACAAGTCCCCAACCCCGAGAATCGGTGGCATTGCTATGTTTCTCGGCCTCGGCGCTGGGATCTTCGCCTCTGCGAGCTTTGGTTGGTTTGACTCAATCTTTCTAAACCCTGGTCCAATTTGGGCTGTGCTGGCAGCATCGGCGGTAATCATCGTTGTCGGGCTTTTGGATGACCTGGTGGATTTGGACTGGACCGCCAAAATGGGTGGTCAAATGGGTGCCGCGTGGATTTTGGCGTCCTCGGGTATTCAAATAGTGTCCCTGCCAATCGGTGGACTAACGGTGGGAAGCTTTGCAGTTTCCTTTGGAGTCACCGTTTTCTTGATCGTGTTGATTATGAACGCCGTCAATTTCATTGACGGTCTGGATGGCTTAGCTGCGGGCGTGGTCGGCATTGGTACCTTGGCGTTCTTTGTCTACACCTACCTGCTTGCGCAGCAAACCTCTCCGACCAACTACTTCTCGATCGCCGGTCTCTTGGCGGCCTTGGTGTTGGGTATGGTTGCGGGGTTCCTGCCGCACAACTGGCGTCCAGCCAAGATCTTTATGGGCGACTCAGGAGCAATGCTCTTGGGATTGTTGATGGCGGTTGGTGCAATTACTGTTACCGGTTCGATTGACCCAGCCACCGTTACCAGGAACGACTTGCTTCCAGCCTTGATTCCACTGGCCTTGCCGGTCTTGATTCTGGTGATTCCACTTTTGGATCTTGCTCTGGCTGTGGTGAGACGCTTGCGTCGCGGGCAATCCCCATTTGCAGCCGACCGCGAGCACCTGCACCATCAGCTGCAGGATGTTGGCCACAGTCACCAGGGTGCCGTGATGGTCTTTTATCACTGGACTGCACTGGTTTCCATCTCGCTCTTGCTGTTCTTCTGGCTGGACTGGCCACAGGTCATGGTTATCTTTGGTTTTTGGTTGATTTTGGCCCTGGTTCACACCTACTGGCCAGTATTCAAAAGACGCAATAAGTTCAGAAAGGCACTCCGTGGCAAGTAGTTCAACCCAGGTCTTTGGTAAGGCCCTGAAACTCAGTGCGCTGTTGGTGGTATCGGTAGCGGTTATCTGCTCGATAATTGGGTTTCTGGTGATTGGGATCGACGGCCTTTGGACCGCACTAATTGGATCTGCAATTGCCCTGGTTTTTACCTCACTGACGGTTTTGAGCGTGCTTTTCGGAGCGCGGTTGCCATTAGGTGGGTTCTATGGTTTGGTGCTGGGTGGTTGGCTCCTAAAGATCGTGCTTTTTGCTGTCCTTATGGCAGCGCTGCAGCGTATGGACTTTATTCACGGGCCGACCTTGTTTTTCGCCATTGTTTTGAGTGTTTTGGGCAGCCTAGGCATTGATTCTTGGGTGGTACTTCGCTCTCGAATTCCAACTATTGATTCGCGGGATTAGTTTTTTTGATTTCGTGGTTTAGAAGAGGAATTCCTCCTATAAACTTTTGAGGAATTCCAACGACCAACCGCGGGGTCTACCACGCCGCCCAAGCCAGGAGTACGAAGCTGTTTAATGCACTGACTCTGTTTGCGGCCGAAGAGGGCGGATTCCACCCACCTTCGATCATGGAGTTCTACCCGGAAATCGTTGCCTTTGAGGGTACGGTTTTTGCAATCAACCGAATCATGATGATTCGTTTGATCGTGCTTGCAGTTTTGCTGGTTCTGTTCTACTTCTTCACCCGATCATTCAACAAGGCAGTTCGCACCGGAAACGTAGTTCCTGGCCGTTTCCAGTTGCTTGGAGAAATGGCGTTGAACTTTGTTCGAAAGAACATTGCGCACGACCAGCTCGGTGAGAAGGATGGCGACCGATTCCTGCCGCTACTAACAACCATCTTCTTCATGGTTCTGGGTATGAACATCACCGGAATCATCCCGTTTGCAAACATCGCGGGTAGCTCGGTAGTCGGTTTGCCTTTGGTTTTGGCGGCTGTTGCCTACGTGACTTTCATTTACGCGGGTGTTCGCAAGCACGGCGCTAAGTTCTTCTCGAATGCGCTGTTCCCTGCAGGTGTCCCAAAGCCTTTCTACGTTCTGGTAACTCCGATTGAGTTGCTTTCGACCTTTATCCTTCGTCCGGTGACTCTGGCCCTTCGTCTTTTGATGAACATGATCGCCGGTCACCTGCTTTTGGTTTTGTGTTTCTCTGCGACGCAATTCTTCTTCTTCGAAGCCGATGGCCTGTTCAAGCTCTTTGGAGCAGGTACTCTCGTCTTCGGATTTGCCTTCACAATCTTCGAGATTTTGGTTGCGGTTTTGCAGGCATACGTATTTACACTTCTGACCACTGTCTACATTCAGTTGGCATTGGCAGACGAACACTAAATAAAC